>JADLDM010000107.1 GCA_020846695.1 bacterium
GTGCAGCGCATTTTCACCGTTTAGCTAGACTCTCGGGAGAATTCGCAGAAGCAGTACCAATCGAGCATTATTCTAGCCATGCTTGCTTGACTTGAAGCAGTTGCCAAACCGTTTCATAACAAAGCGATAAGTCAAGCAGAGGCGCTTTGTCTGGTGGCGGGTAAGTCCCTGTGACACGACTCCAGAATGGAATAGCAGGGTGATGCAAGAGGTGTACGATGAGTGAAGTGTCTAGTCTCCTGCGCGTTCAAAGTGAACGCTCGTGTGAATCGGATCTCGGGCAGATCCAGAACGACATCAGTGGTTACAACAAGGGCCCAGTCGCAAAAGTATGGGCGAAAGTGATGGCCTTGTGGCGTTATGCCAAAGACCCCAATGCGCCATGGTGGGGACGGGCCTTGGCGATCGGCGCACTCGTCTATTTGGTTTCGCCGCTTGACGCGGTGCCGGATCCAATACCGGTGGCAGGGTTGTTAGACGACGTCGCAGTCATCATTGCAGCAGTCAAACGTTTGCATGATGAATTGGGTCCGTACTTGTAGTCCCCTGGCTCATTGATTGCTCGATGATTGGCGCGGAAGACTATTCATCCTTTCCTACTCATCGCGAAGTCTGGCGCAGACCAACATCGGCGGGTATCCTGCCCGAACAGTCTCGAGAAAAACCCCGGCCAATGATGGTCGGGGTTTTGTGTTGCCGAGGACTTGAGCGGACACGATGTATCGTGTCCCTACGATGTAGAGACGTTGCGGGTGTGGACATCCTTACGAGGACAAGCTCCACAACGGCGGGAAGCGGAAGCCCCCCCAACCCCCGTACATTGCGGGGAGACGCGGAGAATGAAAACTCCGACAGATGTGCCGGGGTTTTTGATTGAAAGCAAGTTCGGAATCGGACAGGGGGGCGGGCGCTGAAGAGTTTCACCCCCCTTGTGTTCCCCCCGCGCACTGCGGGGGGAAGAGAGAGGCAGATCATTGCGGGTGTGGACATCCTTACGAGGACAGGCTCCACAACGGCGGGATGTGTTTTATGCTCCGGCGGCTTTTTTGAGGCCGTCGAGAGTGATGGACTTGGGACGCTCAATGGGTTCATTCCATGCGCGGGACATGACCATTTGAGCGACAAGCCCCATCGCGCGGGAGACCCCGAAGAGCACGGTGTAGTAGCGCGTTTGCGTGACACCGTAATGATACAGACGGGGACCGGAAATCGAGTCCACGTTCGGCCACGGGTCTTTGATTTTCTGGATGCCCTTCAGGATTTCAGGCACGACATTGAAGACCTGCTCGGCGAGTTTGAAGACGGGAGCGTTCGGACACTCTTTCTTTCCGAAATTGAGGAAGGCGATGAAGCGCGGATCCACAACACGGAGCACTGCATGACCATAGCCGGGAATCACGCGGCCTGAAGTAAGAGTGTCGTGCGCAAACTTGTCAAGCTCTGCATCAGAAGGATTTCCGCCGAATTTTTCGAGCACGTCAAGCAGCCACTGCAACACTTCCTGATTAGCCAGACCGTGCAGCGGGCCTGCAAGACCATTCAGACCAGCGGCGACGGAGTAATAGGGGTCAGAGAGAGCCGACGCGACACAGTGCGAGGTGTGCGCGGAAACGTTGCCGCCTTCGTGATCCGTGTGCAGCGTCATGTAGAGACGCATCAGACGAGTGAATCCACCGTCGGGATCGGGAATTCCCATCATGTACGCGTAATTGGCAGCCCAATCGAGACCGGGCTTGGGAGCGATACGGGGGCCGAGATCGTAGCGCCAGCGATAGATTGCGGCAGCGAGATCAGGAACTCGCGCGACGAGATTCAGCGAATCTTCAAGCATCGCGTGCCAATAGTCATCCTTCTTCATACCTTCATCATAGCGCTTGCGGAACACGGATTCGCGCTCCAACGCCATGATGAGAATTGAGAAGGCGGCCATGGGGTGCGTATCCTTGGGCAGCGAGTCAAGAGTCTTCCAGACATTGTCAGGAATTGCGCGACGGGCCTCCAAGTCCTTCTGCAGATCGGCGAGTTCGGCCTTGCTGGGTAGTTCGCCCGTCAAGAGGAGCCAGAAGACTTCTTCAGGAAGTTTGTCACAGAGTTGTTCGAGCGGGATTCCGCGAATAATCAGTCCTTTGTCCGCAGGGACGAGCGAGGTGTCGCAGAGGAGGCTCAACATGCCGCGCTGTCCGCCGAGGACTGCGCCGACGGTAATTTGACCAATAACGGCTTCGCCGTGGGTCTTGCCGAAGTTCTTCACATTTTCGTGATACTTCGGGAGAACTTGTTCGAGTTTGTCGTGAATTAGTGCCATGATAGCGATCGAGTTAGTAGGTTTGCACAAAAGGCGTGAGGCTCTAAGCAATAGTATTATGTGAAATCGTGCACATAAAAGCAACCGAGATTTTGGACAGAAATGGCAGAGTGTGACTGAACATACTCTCGAATGGGGGCAAAGGTGGGCAATTGCAGCAGACTTGTCGGCGTTTTGATTATGTAAATTATTGAAAATACATGACAAGAGTAATTCATGCGAGTCAGCAAGACGAGAGGCGTGGGCGGATGTTCATTGCGAATTTGACAGAAGTTGGTTATCATGTTACACTTGTAACCCAGAGATGATGAACAGTATTTACATAATTCTTGGAATTGGAGTTCTTGGCGTCGGAATCGCGGCGCTTTTTTTGGTGTTGCGGATGGGGAGGAGACTATCTGGCGGTGATCAGCAGAACGCTGCGATTGTAACAAAGCTTGATTCTTTGCAGGACACGGTTAACCGAGTTCGCGAGGAGACTCGCAAGACCTTGAGTGATGAGCTTCGTGAGACGAGGCGCGAATCGAGCGACGAGAATTCGAAGTCGAGAAAGGAAGTCCAGGATAGTCTTGAAACGTTTCGCGTGACGCTTGAGACGTTAAGGAAGAGCCTGAGTGAGGATCAGAAGCAGGGGCGAGAGGAATCACAGGCAGTAGTGGATAAGGCGACTCGCGCCTTGACTGAGCAGTTTGAAAAGCTGTCACTGACCAATGAGCAGAGGCTGAAGGAGATTCAGGGGAAGGTTGACGAAAAGCTATCGGAGACGATCACGCGCAACGAGGGGCTCTTCAAGGGAGTATCGGAGAAGCTGCAAGAGTTGCACGCGACAAACGAACGGATCAGCAGATTTTCTCAGGAACTAAACGAGCTTCAGACGATTTTGAAGGCGCCGAAGCTGCGCGGGGAATTGGGGGAGATGGAGATGGAGCGGATGTTGAGGGAGTGCTTGCATCCAGATCAGTACGATATACAGTATTCAATCGGCAGCGGTCGGGTGGACGCGGTGATTCACAATCCGGAGGGGAAGCTGGCGATTGACAGCAAGTTTCCGCTGGAATCGTACAACAGGATTCGCGCCGCAGAGACAGATGAAGCTGCTCAGGCAGCGCGCAAGGAATTTGTGCGCGCTGTGAAGAAACACATAGACGACATCCAAACGAAATATATCAAACCTCCGCTGACCTTGCAATTTGCGGTGATGTATATTCCTGCGGAGGGAGTTTACTATCAACTGATCGAGACTCCTGAGCTGATGGAGTACGCGCGAGTCGCAGGAGTGTATCCGGCATCTCCGACCTCATTTTGGGCGTTGCTTCAAGTGATTGTGATTGGATTCCATGGGATGCGGTTGTCGGAAGATGCGCATCGGATAGAGGGATTACTGCGGGATCTTCAGGGGGATTTGAACAAGGTGCGGACCGTGTTTGACAAGGCGGCAACGCAAGTTCGCAACGCGAACAGCAATATGGAAGATGCGACGCGCAACTTGGATCAATTTGGAAGAAAGCTTGACGGAATTCGCGTAGAGAGCGGCGATCAGGAATCCCTTCTGTTGCGGTCCGATGCGATAGGGAGTGCACTCCGGCAAGGCACAGCGAGCGATTCGTGAGTCCGGTTCGCCCGATACCCGATCCGTTTCAGTTTGAGTTGTTCGGCCTGATTGCGGAGCCGAAGCCTGAAGTCGTTGAAGCGCAGAAGAACGGGCAACGGCGTCGCGGGCCGCGCCATCAGCCGAAGGGGGAAGTCTATGACTTACAGGTTTTCTTTGACGTGATCAATCAGGTGATGTTCAAGGGGGGCTTGCCGCAGCCGGTGATCAGGTGGAGCAGAAATCGCTGGCGATACACACTGGGGCTATGCGAGGTAGAGCGATGCGTGGTGACGCTGAATGACGCGTTGGACGATGCGCGTGTGCCGGAAATGGTTGTGGCGGGCGTGATGCATCATGAGATGCTTCACTTGTATTTTGGAGTTTCGGAGGGACCGAACGGCGGACGGCGCTATCACACGCCGGAGTTTCGCGCGGCGGAGAAGATGTTTCCGGCTTATACTTCGGTTGAAGAGTGGCTGCGGGATAATTGGCCGATGCGCGGGAGACCGGCGAAGAAACCGAGGCCGTCGTCGGGGGGATTCTTGCAGTATCTCTCGATGATGCACGCAGGGTGAGACCCCATCCCCTAACCCCTTTCCTTACAGGACATGCTCCCATGAACGGAGAAGGGGAACAAATCAACCGCAACGAGCAGAGCAGATTTCGGCCGGGTTGCGGAAGACCTTAACCCGGCTCGGCGTTCACGGGAGATTTCGGCCGGGTTGCGCGCAGTTGACGGTGCAATTGAATCAAGTGTTGAGCTTAACCCGGCTCGGCGGCTCGCGAGAGGATTTGATCGGGGAGAACTCAGATTCCGGCGGGGAACCGCGCGAGATTCCTCGTGATTACTTCTCTCGGGCCTCTTCGTCGCGCTTAATCCCCGCTCAGCGATAAAGCGCGAACCCGTCTGACGGCTGTCAGGAGTATGTTTCGAGATTTCTGGGGACGATCCACTCGGGGCCAGGAGTTCCGTTGCAGGTATAAGATGCCTTGATTTCCACGGAGCGATCCAGTGAAAGCGTAACGGAACAGTATTTGGTTAGGGATAAGTCGAGGGCTTTTACGATTTCGTCTCCGGTCAACTCCCCGGCGAATGTTGCGTGGAAGTGGATAGCAAGAATTCTCTTTGGATGTGACTCAGCGCGTTCTACGGAGACCTCCATGTCGAATCTCGTGAAGTCTTTCCGCATTTTTCTGATGATTGCGATGGAATCGAGGGAGACGCAGCCGCCAGCAGCCATGACCAGGGCCTCGAAGGGTGAGGTCGCCGAGGTTGGGCCGCCTGGAGAAGATGCGGATTCGAGCACAAGCCAATGATTTGAAGGGGCCTTACAGATGAAGGTGTTTTCGCTGGAATGGCGTAAGAGGACTTTCACGGGAACCTCCGAAGGTGAACGGTTGTATTACCGATAAGTTATGAGAAATTGTGAGCAACTATCTGTGACAAAGTCAGGTATCAGAATTTTCGCGGCGCTGCTCTTTGTGGCTGCTGCACTTGCGCAAGACGGCGACGGGGGCGGCCCGGTTTCACCCGGAGTTGCCGTGCGCGCCTATTGGAGCACGAACGCGATCGCGGTTGGTGGTCAATCGGATCTGGGTCTCGTATTCTCGGTTCCGAAGAAGCACCACATCACGGACGGAGAATTCGGGTTGTTCTTCGTTGAGATACGGGACACGCTTGGACTTGCATTTGGCAAGCCTGCATTTCCGAAGGGCGAGGCGTTTCACGAAGAGGTTTGTTATCGGGGCGAAGTCTTGGTGCGTGTGCCCGTGACTGCATCAGCGGATGCGACGGCGGGCGATTACACAATCCCAGTGAACGTGGGCTATCAGATTTGCCAGGAGTACGGTGAGGGGGTCTGCTTCCTGCCGGAAGATAAGACACTTCAGGCAAGTGCGCAAGTGGTCCCAGCGGGACCACAGATCATGGCGGCGACTGCAGACGTGTTTGTGGGAAAGGACCATGTTCTAAAGGAAGAGCCGAAGAGTTGGGATGAGCGCTTGACGGCTGCTCTGGAAAAAGGTTCGTGGACTGCGTTCTTGATTGCGTTTCTTGGCGGAATCTTGGCGAGCTTCACGCCGTGCGTGTATCCTGTGATTCCGATCACGATTGGATATATCGGCGGATCGTCGCAGGGGAAACCGATGCGCGGACTTGCGCTTTCGGCAATCTTCTCGTTGGGAATCGCAATAGTCTATAGTTCATTGGGATTGTTCGCGGCGGCGACGGGAACACTTTTTGGTTCAATATCGGGTTCACCGATTGTGAACATCGTGATTGCGGCCGTGTTTGGATTGATGGGCTTCTCGATGCTGGGTGCATTTGATATTGCATTGCCCGCAGCTTTGCAATCGAGTCTGACGGGTGGGGCGGCGAAGCGGGGATTGCTCGGGCCGCTGATCTTGGGCATGGCTTCAGGTTTGGTGATGGCGCCGTGCGTAGGGCCGATCATTGTGGCGTTGTTGGCGTGGGTCGCGCAGTCGGGTGATTTGTTTTATGGCTGGGCGCTGCTCTTCACGTTTTCGTTCGGATTGGGAATTCTCTTTTTAGTGATCGGGACCTTCGCGGGAGCGATTCAAGCTCTGCCGCGCGCGGGTTCGTGGATGGAAGTCATCAAGAAGAGTTTTGGCTGGATTCTGTTGGCCGGAGCGATTTACATGCTCAGGCTCACGCTTCCGCCGATGATCTATTCGCTTGTCTGGGCGGTTCTGCTGATTACGTTCTCGGTGTTGGTTGGCGCGTTTGACTCAATATCGAGCGATGCGACGCCTCAGCGTCGCACGGGGAAGGCGCTTGCTCTGGTCATGTTTGTGGTTGGCGCGGCGTTCATTTTCAAGGCGCTTGCCCCGTCGGGCGGCGTGGGAGTAGTGACGGAAGCAAGGAGCGAGATGGAGTGGGCGGTCAATAAGGAGGAGGCTGCTCTGGAAGCGGCACAGTCATCGGGCAAGCCGCTGATCATTGACGTCTATGCGGACTGGTGCGTGGCGTGCGTGGAGTTGGATGAGAAGACGTGGATTGTGCCGGACGTGCAGAAGAGGTTGGATGGATTCGTCCGATTGAAGCTGGACTTCACAAAGGAGACGGAGTGGGTTTCCGAGATGAAGAAGAAATACAAAATCACCGGGATGCCCACGGTGATTCTTAAGGAGAGCGGAGGAGAGGAGATCACCCGTTTCACGGGTTTCAAACCCTCGGGCGAGTTTCTTTCACTTCTTGACGAACATAGTTTGTGAATACAACCATAGAGGAGTAGCTTGTGTCGAATCTGGTGACCGTAACCGATGCGAATTTTGAGGAGACGATTTTGCGGGCGGATCGGCTCGCGGTTTTAGATTTCGGGGCGGAGTGGTGCGCGCCGTGCAAGAAGGTTCATGCGATGCTCGAAGATCTTGCGCCGGATTGGAAGGAGCGTGCGGTGATCGGCGAGATTGACATTGCTGTGAATCCCGAAACTCCGCGCAAATACGGCGTGTTAAATATTCCGCAGGTTCTGTTTTTCAAGAACGGCCAGCTTGTGGAAACGGTGGCGGGAGTTCTTCCCAAGGCGAAACTTGAGGAGAAGTTTAAGAGCCACGCGCAGTAGCGGTTATTTTTTCTTGGCGGTTTTGGCCGCAGATTTCTGAGCAGGCTTCTTCACGGAAGCCTTCTCTGTTTTCTTGGGTTCAGGTTTCGCAGCGGGTTTCTCAGGAGCTTTCTTCGCTTCGACCTTCCTGGGAGTTGGAGCGGGTTCGGGAGCTTTCGTGGCGGGTTTTGGCGCAGGGGATTCGCCTGAGATTTCCGCGATCTGAGATTTGATGGTCTCGATTTTTTCGTTCAGGCGTGATTTTACTTTTTCCACTTCACGGTTCATCGCATTGGCGTGACCCGCGCCGAGGAATCCGCCGAGCTTCCATTTTGCGCCCGCGGCTTGCAGCTCTTTTTCTGCCATCGCGAGTTTGAGCTTAAGCGAGCGCACTTTTTTTTCGGATACTTCGTCCATGATAAGTTTCGGTTTCGTTATGGATTAACTCTTGTATGCAGAAGCGCCATTCGCGTCCGTGCGGAAATAGACAAGCGGACGCGGTACGGGCTGTGACTCTGTGATGACAAATGCTGTTTCGATACGCGCCAAAGCGGCGGGTGAATTAGCGCTTTCACTCGACCATTGAGCCAGAGCGAGCGGTTCACCGCTCGCGACGCGATCTCCTCTCTTCTTGAAGAAGCGAACCCCCGCGGACGGATCAACGGGATCAGAAGCGACTCTTCTTCCCGCGCCGAGATCCACGAGCGCATAGCCGATATCGCGCGGGAGGATTTCGCCGATGAAGCCGTCCTTGCTCGATTTGATTTCGCGCTCGAAGCTTGCAGGAACTCCCGACTCAAACATCTTCCATGATTCCGGTATCGCGCCTTGCGCTTCGGCGATCCGTTGAAAACGGGTGTATGCTTTGCCGGATTTCAAGATGTCGGTGAATTTTTCCCGCGCTTCGTGTTGACTCTTAGAGACTCCGCCGAGTTGCAGCATGGTTGCGCCGAGCAGCGTGCTGATTTCGAGGAGGCGCGGTTCGCCGCTGCCGGTTTGCAGGATTCTCAAGCACTCTTCGATTTCAGGCCCGTTACCCGCAGTATTACCGAGCGGTTCGTTCATGTCCGTGCCAAAGGCGATGGTCTCGACATTGTAGGCGCGCGACCATTCGACCAATCTCAGCGCAAGTTCGCGCGCGGAGTCTTCATCGGGAAGAAATCCACCGGATCCGATTTTGACATCCATCGCCAGGGCGTCGGTTCCCTCGGCGATTTTTTTCGAGAGAATACTTGCGGCGATGAGCGGTGGGATTTCGACGGTCGAAGTGACGTCACGGAGCGCGTAGAGCTTGCGATCGGCAGGGACGAGCGAGTCCGTCTGCGCTCCAAAGACGCAATTGTACTTCTTGAGAATGGATTCGAGTTCGCGATGTGTCAAGCGAACGCTGAGCCCCGGGATGCTCTCGAGTTTGTCGAGGGTTCCGCCGGTATGTCCGAGCGCGCGGCCGGAAATCATGGGAACCGGTATGCCTGCTTCCGCGACAACGGGCGCGATGATCAGAGAAGTCTTGTCGCCGACTCCGCCGGTGGAATGCTTGTCCACTTTTCGCGCGGGGATGTTCGGGTAGGAAAGCTGCTCGCCGGAGTGGATCATTGCGTGCAGGAATCTCCGGCCCTCGCGATCATTCACTCCTTTGAAGTATGTGGCCATGAGCAGCGCGGCCATCTGATAGTCAGGAATGGCGCCCAGCGCGAAGTTCGCGACGAGGTAATCAATTTCTGCGTCGGTCAGTTCGCGGCCGAGTTTCTTCTTCTCGATCAGTTCGACGACGAGCATCTTCTATACCGGTATTCTCATGCCGTCGCGGATGATCGCATCTTTCTCGACTATCACAATTCCATCCCGCACTGCGTAGCCGTCACCGTCTGAATCCGGGCAGTTGTCCGGCGGATCAATGCGCACGTTGTATCCGATGCGCGCGTTCTTATCAACAATTGCTTTGCGGATGACGGTATCGCCACCGATTCCCACGTCTGGGCGGTCGCTCGCGCGATTATATTCAAGCTGTTCTGATGTTTCGTAGAAGTCCGCTCCGCAGACGACCGAATCAATGAGGCGCACGCCCGCTTTGGCGACTGTGCGCGTGCCGAGAATAGAGTGTTCGATGGAGCCGTGTTCGAGCCTGCTTCCGGCGCAGACCATGGCGCGTTTGAGGTAGACTTCTCTCATGCTTGCTCCGGGGAGGAAGCGTGGGCGCGTGAAGAGTCTTAAGGCCGGATCGTAGAGTGCGAAGTGCGGTTGCGGATCAGTCAGCGCGAGATTTGCGGTGTAGTAGGATTCGATCGTACCGATGTCTTCCCAATAACCGTTGAACGGGTAGGCGTAAACCTTGTGGGTGTGAATAGCGCGCGGGATGACGTGTTTTCCGAAATCGGAGCCAGTATCGGGAGCGAGCAATTCCTGAATTGCTCCGTAGCGCATCATGTACACTCCCATTGAAGCCATGACGACGGGGCCTTCGAGGTCGCGTTCTTTAGTGCGGAACATCTCACCCGAGAGTTCCCAGCCGTCAATCTCTTTTGTGGTTTCGGGCTTCTCCTTGAACTCGATAATGCGGCCTTCGGAATTCACTTGCATGATACCGAAGCGACTCGAATCCTGGATTGGCACCGGATAGGTCGCAATGGTGATATCGGCGCGGGTACGACGGTGCATGTTTAACATGGCGCGGTAATCCATCCAGTAAATGTGATCACCGGAGAGGATGAGCACGTCTTCGGGATTTGCGGGATCAATGTGCCAGAGGTTTTTTCTCACGGCGTCAGCGGTTCCTTGCAGCCAGTCGCTGGTTTCGAGAGTCTGCTCTGCAGCGAGAATGGTGACGAAGCCGTCGCGAAACGCATCGAAGTTATAGGTCATCGAGACGTGGCGATTGAGCGACGCGGAGTTGAATTGTGTGACGACAAAAATGCGGCTAATATTCGAGTGCAGGCAATTGGAAACGGGAATATCAATCAGCCGGTACATGCCGCCGAAGGGGACCGCCGGTTTTGAGCGCGGTCTTGTCAAGGGATGGAGGCGGGTTCCGCGACCGCCGCCGAGAATCACCGATACGACATTATCCATGGGTAGAAATCGAAAAATGAAAGAGAAAAGTCAGAAGTCAGAGAACGTCACTTGCGATCAAGCAGTGACAGGATTTCGGCTGCGAGTTTTTCCGCAGCGTTCTTGCTTGGCGCTTCAGCGAAGATGCGAAGAATCGGCTCGGTGTTTGAGGCGCGCACTTGCACCCAACCATTGTCCAAGCTCCACTTGAGTCCGTCGAGAGTTGTAGCCGAGCCAAACGGCGAATTGGAACGAACCTTTTCGAGTGCGGCGGATTGCTCTGCAAGCGAACTGAACTCACGTTTGAACTTGGCGAGATGGTATTGCGGCAGGGAGTCGAAGAAGACTGCGGAAGCTCCTTTGAATTCCAGAAGCGCTTGCAGGACGAGCGCTGCACCGACGGCGGAATCGCGCGAGGCGTGAATCATGGGCAGCATGACACCGCCGTTTCCTTCTCCGCCAATAGCAGCCTGAACATCGAGCATTTTGCGGCCGACGTGGGCTTCTCCGACTTTAGTCTCGAAAAAATCGCGATTGAATTTATTTGCAACGTCTTGCAATGCGCGGCTTGTGGAGCAGTTTGCGACGACGGGACCCTGAACATGCGGAAGAACGGCAAGCGCGGATGCGACGAGTGTAAGTTCTTCACCGGCAGGTTTTCCGTCTGAGCGAATCAGAGCGAGGCGGTCGGCATCGGGGTCCAACACGAATCCGATTTCGACCTGTGCATCATGCATCGCGGAGCAGACATCTTTCAGATTCTCCGCAATCGGTTCGGGCGTACGCGGGAATTGTCCATGGGGTTCGAGATGAAAGCCGATGACTTCGCAGCCGAGCGCTTCAAGGAGTTTGGTCAGAAGTTCGCCGCCCGCTCCGTTTACAGCGTCGAGACCAACGCGGAATCTTCTCGCGCGCAGATCATTCACGCGCAGAAACGGAAGGCCGAGCACGGCGTTGACATGGCGTACGACGGCAAGTTCGTCGCGCTCGTAATGGCCGACTGAATATGCATCGCGCTCGAATTTGTTTTCGGATTCGACAAGCGCGCGAAGCGCTTTGCCCGTCAGTTCATCAATGAAGAGTCCGTCGGCGCCGTAGAATTTCAGCGCGTTCCACTCGGCGGGATTGTGACTTGCGGTGATGGCGATTCCGCCTCGCGCGCGGTGATATTCAACAGCGAGCGAAACGGTTGGAGTGGGAACGACTCCGACATCAATCACGTGGCAGCCTGCAGAGGACAGACCGGCGATAGTTGCGGCGCGCATCATGGTCTTCGAGATACGCGAATCACCGCCGACGACGACGGGTCCGGGCGCAAGAGTCGAGCCGAATGCCTGTGTCCAGCGCAAGCATACCTCGGCGGTCATGCTTTTGCCGACGATGCCGCGCACGCCGGAGACCGAGATCATGAGAGGAGCGTCAGCTACCATCTTCCCGGCCACTCCGCGCCGATTCGTTGTGCGATTTCTTCAAGGAATCGCTTATCATCTTCGCCGAATGCTCCGATCTCTTTTCCGTCAATGTCAATTTCGCCGATTATTTCGCCACTTGAGTAGATGGGCACTACTATTTCGGAGCGCGTATCGAGGAAGCAGGCGAGGTAGCGCGGATCTTCCTGCACGTCATCAATGATGATCGTCTGCGCTTCACGAACGGCCGCGCCACATATACCCTGCGAAATTGGAATGCGCGTATGCTCGGTTGCGTGAGGTCCGACCCACGGGCCGAGGACGAGTTCGTCTCCTTCAACCCAGTACAGACCGATCCAGTCGTATACAGGATGATTTTCGCGCAAGGATTCACACAGCGCGGTCATGCGTTTTCGGAAATCACCTATCGGCAGATTGTAGAATATCGTATCGAGGTCAGTCATTTGGACAGTACAAATCTCCATCTATTGGAATAGAGCAATGAACTCCTGCATGAACACGGGGAGGTCCTCGGGCATACGCGAGGTTAACAGATTCTTGTCCACAACAACTTCCTGATCTACCCACTTGGCGCCTGCGTTCACGAGATCATCACGGATTGCGCGGAAGCTGGTGACTCTTCTTCCTCGCAGGATTCCCGCCGATGCGAGCACCCAACCAGCGTGGCAGATACAGGCGATAGGTTTCTTCTGACGATTCATTTCACGCACGAGATCGAGTACGGATTCCGACATTCGCAATTTATCGGGCGCCCATCCGCCGGGGATCACAAGTCCATCGAAATTTGCGGCGCGAACTTTGTCGGCGGATTTGTCCACTTTCAGAGGATAGCCGTATTTCCCGACGTAATCGGGTGCGCTGCCCGTTCCGATGAATTGAACCTTGGCTCCAGCTTCTCGCAGCCTGAGTGCGGGATACCACACCTCAAGGTCCTGATAGTGATGCTCGACCAAGATTGCGAATTTCTTTCCGATGAGCTGCACAACGACCTCTGTAGATTACTTGAAGATCATACCGCGGATTGCATCGGCGCGACGGCGAAACGCGGGAGCATCCATCACGACGACTCCGGCTATGACGAAGGCGCCCCCAATGACCAGCGGCCAACCGATTTCTTCTCCGACAAAGACCGCAGAAAGCGATGTTGCGATGACGGGTTGCGGAGTGGTGAGGATCGCGACCTGCGACGGATCCACACGGTCGAGAATTGCAAACCAGACATTGTAAGCGACGACGGTGAGCAGCAATCCCGAATAGAGCGTACCGAACCAGCCGACGGCTCCGACGCGGGTGTAGTCCTGTAGGAGCGCGGCAGGAATCAGGAAGGGCAAACTGACCACACTTCCTACAACCAATGCCATGAAGGTGACTTGCGTCGGGCCGTATTTTTGAACAAGCGGCTTGCCGAGCACGGTGTAGGATGCCCAGGCGAGTACGGCGAGAAAGATCAGGAAGTCTCCGAATAGGAGTTCTTCAGAATGAACAAAGTTCCCGCCCTGTGTTACGACAATCGCGAGTCCCGCGAGCGAGACCATGATCGCGATAATCTTATGCCCGCGGACACGCTCCATGCCCAAAGCAGCCGAGAGCAGGAGTGTGAAGACGGCTGTAGTTCCATAGAGCAGCGCAGCGTGCGACGGCATGGTCTTGCTCATGCCGATCAGGTAGACCAGTTGATTGACGGGAACAGCGACCAATGCAAGCAGGATGAGTTTGGGCCAATCGGCGCGATCAATCTTAAAAGTCGTCTTGCGAAAGAGCGCGTAGATTCCCAAACCAATCAGCCCGACCATGAAGCGCCAGAAGGCGAAGGCGTTCGGTTCAAACTCGGCGAGCGCGAGTTTGTTGACGACATATCCGCCCCCTGTGATCGTGACATGCACAACCATGAGGAGCAGGAGAGTCCAGAGCCGGGCAGAAGTCACGCTCAGCCTCGCGCAAAAAGTTCAATAATCGCGTCGGTATCCGCGAGGTCGGCATAGACGGCGTCGGCCCCGGCCAGCCTTAGGTCCTGCTCAGAATACTTTCCGCCTGTAGCGACTCCGAGTGTCTTTGCGCCGATTTTCTGTCCACCCTCGACGTCGAAGTTTGTGTCTCCGATGACCCACGCTTGTGCGGGATCGAAGTCGCAATTGAAGTGCGCGCGCGCGGCGGAAACCGCGTCGCGCAGAATCATGTGCCGTTCGGGATGCACGTCACCGAATCCGCCGACGGGAAAGTAGTGATTGAGATTGAAGTATCCGACTTTTGCTCTACCGCCGAGTTCGATGTTGCCGGTTCCGAGCGCGAGGGCGAACTGTTCGGGCAGAGCGGCGAGTTTGGCGAGCAGTTCGGGAATACCGGGGTGGAGATGGGCGCGCGAACTCTCTTTGATCGCGAGGGGCAGCTCTTCAAGATAAGGGACTTTGAAGAGGTCGAAGCTTTCTTCCCAGTTTCCACTCAGTCCGCTGTGTTGAAAACACTCACGGAAGATCAGCGGATCAGTGCGGCCGTGCATGGAGAGTCCGCCGGTCTTCAAAGCAGTATTGAAGGCACGCTCGAATCCTTTGGTGTAGGCGCGTGTGGTGGCGCCATCCAAATGGGTAAGTGTTCCGTCTATGTCGAAAATCAGCAGTTTCATTGTCTTGGCATCCTTGTTCAATTTAGGATAAGCCGAGCAGATAGTCAAGGAGAACCATCGGGTTGTATCTCTGCGGTGGAAAGACTAAATTGCAGGTGAAACGCGAATAGTCAAACCCGAGTACCGGATAACCTCGGACAAGGAAAGGAAAACCGGAAATGAGAGTATTGGTGTGCTTGATGCTTGTTTCTGCGGTTGCAATTGCACAGCCGCAGCTCTTTGTCAATGGGCAGCTTCATCGGGATTTCAAGCGGGAAGTATTTACCTCTACGGTTGAGATTTGGAACGGGGACAAGTTGGGTTCGACGTTCTTGTTTGCGGACTTTGATTTTGGCGGATCGGGTCAACAGGGGAGCTACTTTGA
>JADLDM010000108.1 GCA_020846695.1 bacterium
ATGTTTGGAGTAGATAGTCTGGTCTATTCGAGCCTGACCTTCCTCCTGATCGTCTTCTTCACCTACTTTTACACGGCCATCATTCTGAATCCTGTGGATCTGGCCGACAACATGAAGAAAAACGGCGGCTTCATTCCCGGAATTCGACCCGGAAAGCAAACCTCCGATTTCATTGACAACATTCTTTCGCGCGTGACGCTCCCAGGCGCAGTCTTCCTCGGCGTCATCGCGATGCTCCCGACGTTTATCATCCGTTACTTCGGTCTATCCTATAACGTCGCCCAATTTTTCGGAGGAACCACGCTCCTCATTATGGTCGGTGTGGCCCTCGATACGCTCCAGCAAATCGAATCGCATCTCGTCATGCGCCACTATGACGGCTTGATGAAATCAGGCCGCATCAGAGGCCGCCGCAGAATGTAACTGCCGTGGGTTCCTCGCTCACCGTCTCGCGCTACTCAGTCATCTTGCTCGGCGCCATCGGAGTCGGGAAGGGCACACAGGCCAAAAAATTGGTCGAAGCCCTCAAAATCCCGCACATCAGCACCGGAGATATTCTGCGCGCCGAAGTGATTGCGGCTTCCGAATTAGGTCTGATGGCGAAAGCCGTGATGGATCGCGGCGAATTGGTTTCAGACGACCTGCTCATTGATATAGTCAGAGCGCGCCTCGACAAACAGGATTGTGCACGCGGTGCAATCTTCGACGGTTTTCCCCGCACCATTCCGCAAGCCGACGCGCTCGAATCTCTCTTGAATGAACAAGACCTGCCGCAGCCCGTCGTCGTTTCGATTGATGTGCCCGATGATCAGATTATTGCCCGCCTGATGTCGCGCCGTGTATGCGCAACCTGCGGAGCAACCTTCAATCTCGATCTCGATCAGGCGGCGATCACATCGCACAAATGTCCGGACGGCAAGGCGCCAAACATTATTCTGCGCGAAGACGATAAGCCCGAGACCGTGCAAAAACGTCTCGAAGTCTATCGAGAAAAAACCGCGCCGCTCCTCGACTACTATCGCAAGAAACGCTCTCTGAAAAACATATCGGGAATCGGCGCCACGCAAGAAGTTTTCGCTCGCGTGCTGCTGGCGCTCGATAGCGGCCTCGAATGATTCATATCAAGTCCGACGCCGAAATTGCCATCATGAGACGCGCGGGGAAAATTCTCGCGCACGCCTTTGAAGCCGCGCAACCTCTGATGGTGGAAGGAACAAACGCTGATGACGTGGATCGAATCGTCGAAGAGACCATTCGCTCCATGGGCGGTGTGCCGGCCTTCAAGAATCATCCCAATGGAAACGGCAGCCGCTTCCCCTGGTCCGTCTGCTTCTCCATCAATGAAGAAGTCGTGCACGGAATGCCGAATGGCCGAAAAATCAAGGCCGGGCAGATCATCGGGCTCGACATCGGCGTGATCTTTGACGGATACTATTCCGATAGCGCGCGAACCTACGGAATCGGACCACTCGCTGATCGCGAACTCGAACTGATTCGCGTCACCAAAGAATGTCTTGATCTCGGAATTGCTGAAGCGAAACCCGGCGCGCGACTTTCAAACATCGGACACGCGGTTCAGACACACGCTGAAAGTCACGGCTTCGGAGTCATCCGCGAATTGGTTGGACACGGTATCGGCAGAAATCTCTGGGAAGACCCGCAAGTTCCTAACTACGGACTTCCCGGTAAAGGCCCCGTGCTCCGTAAGAACATGACCATCGCCATCGAACCCATGATCTCCATGGGAACTCCGCAAGTGGACATGATCGGCGAATGGGACGTCCTGACCAAAGATCGCAAACCCGCCGCACACTTCGAGCACACCATCGTCATAACCGACGGTGAGCCTGATATACTGACAAGAGTTTAACTCGAGGCCCTGTACGAGTAAAGAACAATCCATTAAGGTTGACGGACTCATTGAAGAGTGTCTCCCCAATGCGACCTTCAGAGTCGTCTTGGAAAACGGACACAAAGTCCTCTGTCATATCTCCGGAAAGATGAGAATGCACTTCATCAAAATCCTCCCCGGAGACAAAGTCACCGTTGAATTGTCCCCTTATGATCTCTCTCGGGGCCGCATCACCTACAGATATAAGTAAACTTCGGATACACTGCCATGAAAGTCCGTACATCCGTCAAGAAAATGTGTGAGCACTGCAAGATCGTCCGCCGCAGAGGCCGCGTCTACGTCGTATGCTCCCGTCTAAAAAAACACAAACAGCGCCAAGGTTAGCCTTAGCGCTCTGCCCTGAACAGTCTTACCCTGTAGTGCCGCACTGCGTGCGCTCTGAATTCCGATTCTAACACCCACATACCATGGCCCGTCTTGCAGGAGTTGACATTCCGCGCGATAAGCGCATCGAAATCTCGCTGACCTACATTTACGGCATCGGCCGTTCGACCGCGAGGCGAGTCCTTTCGGAATGCAAAATAAATTTTGATAAGCGCACACACCAGCTCACCGACGAAGAATTGGCTGCCATTCGCTCCAATCTCTCCGAACTGAAGCTCGAAGGTCCTCTGCGCTCTGAAATGCAGTTGAATATCAAGCGCCTCATGGACGTCGGCTGCTATCGCGGGCTCCGTCACCGCAAGGGACTCCCCGTGCGCGGACAGAATACCAAGAACAACGCCCGCACGCGCAAGGGCAAGAAGAAGAACCTCATGGTCAAGAAAAAGACCAAGTAGCATTCCGTTCCTTCCTCCGTTTACAGGGGAAGGGTAGGATGGGGGTCGTCATGCCGCCGAGCCGGGTTAAGGCCTGGCGCAATCCGGCCGAAACAAAGTAACATTCGCATCGGAGAAATAGAACTTGGCAACGTCGAAGAAAAAAGGGAAGAAGAAGAAGGAACGCGTCGAAGATACCGGCGTCGTGCACGTCAAGTCGTCCTTCAATAACACCCTGATCACGATTACCGACAACTACGGCAATACAATCTCCTGGGCTTCCGCCGGAAAAATGGGTCTGCGCGGATCGCGCAAGAACACCCCCTTCGCCGCACAGCTCGCCGCTGATAACGCCGCTAAGGCCGCCATGAGCCTGGGACTGAAGCGCGTCTCCGTTGAAGTGCGAGGCCCCGGTGGCGGACGCGACGGCGCTGTACGTGCCCTCGCTGCCTCCGGTCTCTCGATTACGACCATCCGCGACTGCACCCCGATGCCCCATAACGGCTGCCGCCCTCCCAAGCGACGCCGCGTATAATCGTGGGGGCGGGTCCCCGACCCGCCCGCATAGTCTCTCGTAGCGCCGCTTTATGCGCGCTCTGATTCTCAAGACAGTTAAGTAATCTCAGTTATACCCCCGCAAAATGGCAAGATATCGCGGTCCATCGGACAAAATTTGTAGACGCGTCGGAGCACAGCTCTACCTTAAGGGCCAACGCGTCCGCAACGGAAAGTCCGCCTTCGACAAGAAAGGCTATCCCCCCGGAATGCACGGTCGTGGACGCCGCGCCAAAGTCTCTGAGTACGGTCGACAGCTTCTCGAAAAGCAGAAGATTCGTGAGTCGTACGGACTGCTCGAACGTCAGTTCCGCCGCTTCTTCCGCGAGGCCCAAAGGCAAAAGGGAGTCACCGGCGAGAACCTCATGGGAATGCTCGAATCCCGCCTCGACAATGTCGTCTATCGCTTGGGATTCGCCGCAACCCGCAGACAGGCGCGCCAACTCGTCGTCCATTCGCACTTCCTTGTCAACAACAAGAAGGTCAATATCCCCTCCTACATCGTTCAACCGAACGACAAAGTCAGGGTGCGCGACCGCTCGCGAAAACTCGATGTGATTCACTCCTCGATGCAGCTCGCCGCTCACGGCAAGCTCATGCCCAATCTGGAAGTCGACCGCGCCAAAATGGAAGGCGTCTTCACTGGACCGCCCGCCCGCGCCGACATCCCCTTCGAGGCCAACGAACAATTGGTCGTCGAACTCTATTCGCGTTAATTAAACTCCGAGGAGTTCTATGAACGGCTTGAACTTCCAAATGCCGGAAGCGGTCGAAATTGATGAATCCACACATAGCGATACCTATGGTAGGTTCATCGTTCAACCTCTTGAACGCGGCTATGGAGTAACGATCGGTAACAGCCTCCGCAGAGTCCTGATTTCCTCTCTGCAAGGCGCGGCCATCGTCACCGTAAAGATTGACGGAGTCCTGCACGAATTCACCACGATCCCCGGCGTCTCTGAGGATGTGACTGAAATCATCCTCAATCTGAAAGGCGTGCGCTTCAAACTCCTGAACAAGAAGCCCGACAAAGTCTTCCTGACTCTGAAGGGCCCCAAGGAGTTCACTGCGCGAGACCTCCAGATCGGCAACAATGAATTCGAGATTCTGAATCCCGATCATCTGATTGCCACGCTCAATTCCGACGCTGAACTCAAGCTCGAACTGAACATCAAGAAGGGCAGAGGCTACGTCCCCGCCGAAGAAAATCGCCCGTCGGATGCGCCCATCGGCACCATCCCGCTCGACGCGATCTCTTCGCCCATCCGAAACGTGACCTACACCATCGAGAACACGCGCGTCGGTCACCGCACGGACTACGAGAAGCTCATCCTTGAAATCTGGACGGATGGCTCGATCACGCCGGAAGATGCGCTCTCAAATTCGGGCCGCATTCTCCGTGATCACATCCAACTCTTCATCAGCTTCGACATCAAACCCGAAAAGGAAGATGAAGAAGATATTGACGAAGAGACGCTGCAAATTCGCAAGCTGCTGCGTAAGCCCGTAGAAGAACTTGAACTCTCCGTGCGCAGCGCCAACTGCCTGAAAGAGGCCCGCATCCGCACGATTGCCGATCTGGTCCGCCGTGATGAAGCCGAAATGCTCCGCTTCAAAAACTTCGGACGCAAATCCCTGGTTGAACTGAACGAGATTCTCCGCACCAAGTCCCTGCACTTCGGAATGGATGTCGAGAAGTATCTCAATCCCGAATACGAAAAGAAATGAGACACCTCAATAAAGGCCGCCAGCTTTCCCGCTCATCGAGCCATAAGAAAGCTCTTCTCTCAAATTTGAGTCAGGAACTCTTCGAGCGCAAGCGCATTCAGACCACGCTCGGAAAAGCCCGCGAACTCCGCCCCTTCGCCGAAAAGCTGATTACCAAGGCGAAGTCCGGCACGCTGGCCGCGCGTCGTGACGTGTCGCGTTTCTGCTCGCGACGCCCCGCCGTCACTCAGTTGTTTGAAGACATCGCCGTGAAAATGGCCGATCGTCCCGGAGGCTACACGCGCATCATCAAGCTTGGTCTGCGCTTGGGTGATGCCGCGCCCATGGCCATCATCGAATTGGTCGGTTACTAAGGCGTCTCTCACGTCGCCGCCAAGCCCGCCGCCGATGAAAAGAAGGCCGCGAAGAAGCCTGCCGCGAAAAAATCTCCCGCCAAGAAAAAAGTCGCCGCGAAGTAAGCTGCGCCGGCACACAAAACTAAGAGCCGCGCATCATCTCGATGCGCGGCTTTCTCGTTTCCGTCGTTTCCGTATCAATCGGTGCTTTCAGTCCTCACCTCACCATCACAACCTTCCTCACCTCAGTGATTCCCTTGCCCGCTTCCAGCTTCACAAAATACTCGCCGCTCGCGAAATGCGCCGCATTCCAATACTCGACGTGCGTTCCCGCGCTGAGCACACCCTCGCGCAGGACCTCCACCTGTTGTCCCAACAAGTTGTAAACCGCAAGCTTCACTCGCGATGCACTTGGTAATTGAAAACCGATGCGTGTCGTCTAATTGAATGGATTCGGTGAAACCGTCAAATCAAATGTAACCGGACTGAGTTCGTGCGGCTCGCTTGACGACAAGCTCGTTTCAGAAAGCACCTGCGCGTAGATATTCTGAAAAATATCTCCCACCGCGCCGGCCCCGCAGCATCTGCCCGGATTGCTCGAGCGCAAGTCCTTCCAGATCGCCACGGCGGACCCATTCGCCCAACTCAACAACTGCGGCTGTTGCTGATACGTCGGAACATCGCAAACAGGGTAACCCTCTTCCGGCCACGTGAATCCGTTGCGCGTCGCGGGAAATCCGGTTTCCCCGTCCAAATGCTGCGCGTACACGTCAACCTCGGGATAGATGTCGCTGTTCCGGTAGTCCTCCCACATCACCCACGCTCCGCCGATTCCATCGTGGGTAATCGTCATGAATCCCTGTTCCATGGGATTTGTGCACACCCCGCGCTCAATTCCCTCCCACTGCGCGATACCGTTCTGATTGTAGCGCGCAACGAAAACCTGTGAGTGAATCCCGCCACGAAAATCCTCCCAGCCCAGCAAGAATCCTCCGCTCCCGTCTTCGGAAACCAAATGTCGAGTGACTGCGGAACCCTCTGTGCTAAGTCTCCGTGGAGTTACACCCCAGGGCGTCTCGCCGAGCGCGCCGACGACCACTCCCTTGATGTCATAGGTTCCACCCGAAACTTGAGGACGTTCAAACGTCAAGAGTGCACCGACAGGAAGCGGGGTTAAACGGGGAGTGCGCTCGCGCTCTCCCGCAGCGCCGAAAGACATCCCGTCCTGATCCCAACCCGCTCCGTATTCTCCTAAGATATTCAAATGAAAAACTGACATCTGAGTGTCGTACCACGGCCCGGTAGTCGCAGCGATCGTGACTCCGTCAAGTCCGTCTCCAATTGCTCCGCCCAAGAGAACGTCCGTTCCGGCAACCCCCGGAAACTCTCGATACTCACCCGACCAATCCATCATTCCCTCGGATGTCACGTGTAAGACTCCCAGACGCGCGGCAAAATTCTCATCGAGACGATTGTATACAAAATAGACTCCTCCCCGATCATCCGGCACGAAATACGGTTGTCCATAGAATCCGACCGGCGCACACACCGTCGCGGGCTCGCTCCAAACTTCATGCCCAAGCGCGTCAACTCGATGCACGTAGTACACAACCATTCCATCCAAAGAATCCCCCGCCCAAGCCACATAGGCGCCGCCTTCCCCGTCCGACGAAATCGCCGGAGGGAGATAGATGTATAACGAGGTGCTCACGAGCTTGCGCCCGGAAAACTCCAATAGAGAAGTCCCCTGACCGTCAATGAACTGGAAGTATACATCGCGTTCAAGTCGCGACCGACTGTCTGTCCAAATCACTCCAAGCTTCTGCTCGTCCAATCGAACTGATCGAGCATCATAGCTGTCATATGTCCATCCGCCTGAGACGAACTGAGCGTCTCCCGCTAACTCTCCGCTCGCACTCAGCGCTCCTACAAACAGGCTCTCCGGCTGCAAAACGGAACGACCCGAAAGGATCACCACTTGCGCCACGCCAATCGCCGGTTTCTCCACATTGACGCGTGCCTTCTTCCCATCCCGCATCCACAACTCGTTCCCAACGCTGCCCCACAGAAGCTCACCCTGAGCCGACACCTTCTGAGACCTGACGCGACACACCGCATCTTCATTTTGTTCCACATAGACCAGCACAAGATCGTCGCCGTCCCAAAACCAATCAGGCGGAGAACTGCGCAAAAAGGCTTGCCCAATCGTCACAGGCCCCCATACCAGCCCGCCTGAAAGTGAGTACTTCTTCAACTTCAGCAACGAAAAATCCGCATCTGCTTCGTAATCCGCAATCATCACCACTACCGAGCTGTCCGGACTCTCATCTACTCCCACCACGGCCTGAGTGTTTGATCCGCCGGCAACCGTGACACCCTCAAGGTTCCAATCAGGAAGAGGATTGAGATTGAAGTCCAGCAGCGTTATCTTTGCATCAGTATCGAATTCTCCCGCGCGATGCGCCCATGTCAGGGCCAAACCGCCGGCTAATCGCGCAAGATGGTTCTGACCGTAATCCGAGAGAGAAATGAGACTCTCGTCATCGGGGAATCCAATGCTTCCGTCCTCATCTATCGTTTGAATTACAAGCTGCAGCCCGGGATCACGAATCGTGCACAGCACGAACGCCCGGTCTCCTTCGCAAACAACTTCATGCGGTACGTTTGATCCTTGTACGCGATCAATCAGTTGGATTCCGCCTGAAGGACCCACAAGATTACCGTCCGGCGTCAGCACTTGCGCGTAAGCGCCCAAGTCAGCGTCCGGCCCATCCGTCAAGCGATCATCGGTGAACACCAGAAACGCAAACCCATTGTCGTCAAGTGCGAGCTTCACGTCGAACTGATCCCGAAAGGTCTGGACCGCCGCTACTCCCTGTGCAGGATTCCACATCGGAGTCCCGCTTGCATCATAGCGCTGCGCCATAATATCGCGAAACCGCCCCGGAGAATAATCTTCCCAAACAACCAAAGTTGAACCGTCGGAATAAGCTGCGGCCACCGGCGCGCGCTGCTCCGAGATCGCATCTGAAATTACGTGCCCGTGATCGCCCCAGAGTTTGGATCCGTCGCTCGAAATCCTGTTCCCCACAACGTCCCGAGTGCCGTCACGAAGGCAATCGTAGTAAAACAATGCAACATCGTTCCCTGCGGCCACTGCTGCGCCACTCCATCCCAAATGTGCGCCCTGGCGAATCGGCACTCCATCAGAAGGCCACTGAAACTGCGCCCAAACCAGAGCAGGGAAGAGGTAAACGAATGCGGTCAGTTTCAATCTAAGTATCATCGCTTCGGGCCTTCATGGTTAGCTGTTCGTCAATATAGCAAACTATAGATGTCAATCGAAAGCTCCCGCGACCAATATCAAGAAAAGCACGGATCGCCTGAAATTGGCCCCTGATCAAGAGAAATCAAGGATTGAAAACTATATTCAGTGTAAATATTAATAAAAACAACATCGCTTGACAAACAGCTTTTTATTTCGTATATTAGTTTACTACTTTTCATCCCCCATCCCCCATCCCCCATCCCCCATCCCCCATCCCCGCTTAATTATCAACCCCTTCCGTTTGGTAAAATATTTTCTGAACCAGCACTCATAACTCCACTCTTCCCGCCTCTGCCTCACATTTCCCCCGCCTCTTGCTATTCCTAAACACAAGCGGTATATTCCCTTAGAGGACGATAACGCCCTCGCTAACCGCTATCCCCATGTTTTCCATACCCTCTACACCAAAGGGCTCCAAACTGATCGCGTGCAAAGGCTGGCTCCAAGAGGCCGCCTACCGCATGTTGCTCAATAACCTCGATCCCGCCGTCGCAGAAGACCGCGAAAATCTCGTCGTCTATGGCGGCACCGGCAAGGCCGCGCGCAATCACGACGCGCTGAAACTCATCCTCGAATCGCTCGCCAAGCTCGAGCTCGATGACACACTGCTCGTGCAATCCGGCAAGCCCGTCGGCATCGTCAAGACGCATCCCGATGCGCCGCGCGTGTTGATCGCAAACTCCAACATGGTCCCACAGTGGGCCACGTGGGAGTACTTCCACGAACTCGAAGCTAAGGGCCTCATCATGTACGGCCAGATGACCGCAGGCTCGTGGATCTACATCGGCACGCAGGGCATCCTGCAGGGCACCTACGAGACGTTCGGCGCTGTCGGTAGGCAACACTTCAACGGCTCGCTGAAAGGCACCTGGACGCTTACAGGCGGGCTTGGCGGAATGGGCGGAGCACAACCGCTCTCCGTTACTCTTAACGGCGGAGCCGTCCTCTGCGTTGAAGTGGATCCCACGCGCTTAAAACGTAGAGTCGAAATCGGCTATTGCGACAAAGCAAGTGAGTCGCTCGATGAAGCCCTCGCACTCGTTAGAAACGCCGCGAAGAATGGCGAAGCGCTCTCGGTCGGTCTGCTCGGAAATTGCGCAGACGTCTTGCCCGAGCTGTTGAAGCGTGGTGTGATTCCCGACGTCGTCACGGATCAGACTTCCGCGCACGACGAACTTAACGGCTACATTCCGCACGAGATGTCGTTTGATGACGCGCTGAAACTTCGCAAGAGCAATCCGAAGGAGTACATCAAGCGCTCGACGCACTCGATGTCCGTTCACTGTCGCGCCATGAAAGAGATGCAGGATCGCGGAGCCGTCACCTTCGACTACGGCAACAACCTGCGCGGACAAGCTCTGAAAGCAGGATATGCCGAAGCCTTCGCCTATCCCGGCTTCGTTCCCGCCTACATTCGTCCGCTCTTCTGTGAAGGCAAAGGTCCCTTCCGCTGGGCAGCGCTCTCCGGCGACGCAAACGACATTCACACGATTGATCGTGAAGTGCTGAGGCTCTTCCCCAACGACGCGGGATTGCAGCGTTGGATCAAAGAAGCCACTCCGAAGATTCCCTTCCAAGGCTTGCCCGCGCGCATCTGCTGGGTCGGCCAAGGGGATCGCGCCAAACTTGGATTAGCAATTAACAACCTCGTTGCATCGGGCAAAGTCTCCGCGCCCATCGTCATCGGAAGAGATCACCTCGACTGCGGCTCCGTTGCGTCACCCTATCGCGAAACCGAAGCGATGAAAGACGGTTCCGACGCAATCTCCGATTGGGCAATCCTCAATGCGCTTGTCAATACTGCAAGCGGAGCATCATGGGTCTCATTCCATCATGGCGGTGGAGTCGGAATTGGCGCATCACAACATGCAGGTCAAGTCATCGTCGCCGACGGAACTCCCGAAGCCGCACGCAGACTCGATCGCGTGCTCACCAACGATCCTTCAATGGGTGTCTTTCGTCACCACGACGCGGGATACGACCTCGCCACGAAAACCGCGCGCGAAAAATCCGTGCGCATCCCCGGACTCAACTACTAACCATGCCTTACGAAAATCTCACCCTCGAATTCGAGAACGGAATCGCCCTTCTCACCATTGCCCGTCCCAAAGCTCTTAACGCACTCAGCAACGCAACGCTCGACGAAATGGAATCCGCGCTCGACGAAATCGAACGCAACGAATCCGCTCGCGCAGTTGTGATAACCGGATCAGGTGAAAAATCCTTCGTCGCCGGAGCCGATATCTCCGAAATCCACAAGCTCGACGCCAAATCAGGACTCGCTTACAGCGAACGCGGAAACGCGCTCTTCTATCGCATCGAGACCTTCTCTCGCCCTGTAGTCGCCGCCGTCAACGGATTCGCGCTCGGTGGAGGATGCGAACTCTCAATGGCCTGCCATGTCCGACTTGCCTCTGAAAAAGCGAAATTCGGACAACCGGAAATCGGTCTCGGCATCATCCCCGGTTTCGGTGGTACGCAAAGACTACCGCGCCTTATCGGACCCGGACGCGCACTCGATCTCCTTATGACGGGCAGAATGATTGACGCAGCAACTGCGCTCGCGTGGGGACTCGTCACAGAAATCATTGCGCCGGAAAACTTGCTCAGTCGAGCGAAAGAACTCGCCGCTCAACTCGGCGCGAAGCCTCGTGTCGCTCTCACCCTGATTCGTGAAGCCGTCCGAGTCGGTGTGCCGCTCGAAATCGGCGATGCCCTGCGGGTGGAAGCCGACCTCTTCTCGAAATCCTGCGGCACCTACGACAAGACCGAAGGAACTGCGGCGTTCCTCGAAAAACGCGAAGCACATTTCAGGGGAAACTGACGTTTGGCTTCACTACTGCTTGATGAACTCTCACTGCTCGTCACGCCCCTCGACCGTGATCGCGACTGCAAAGAGAGAAAGCTGCTCGAACTCCGCAACGCCGCTATACTCATCGAAGACGGCGTCATCAAAGAGATCGGCGCCACCGAAGAACTGCGCAAGAAAGCTCCCGCCGACATCCACAGACTCAGCGGACACGGACGGATGGCGACTCCCGGACTCGTGGATTGCCACACGCACCCCGTTTTCATCGGAAATCGCGCCGACGAATTCTTCCTCAGAAATCAAGGCAAGTCCTATCAGGAGATCGCAGCCGCCGGGGGAGGAATCCAAGCCAGCGCACGACGCATCGCCGGATGCAATGTGGATCATATCGTGCGCGATTCTCTTCCGCGTTTTCAGAAATCGCTGGAAGGCGGAGTGACGACCATCGAGTGCAAGACCGGTTACGGACTTGAATGGGATGGAGAGCAGAAACTGCTGATCGCGCTGCGCGAAATCCAGAAGCTCGTGCCGATGCACATCTCGAAGACCTTTCTGGTTCATGCCGTTCCCGATGCATGGAAGGATCGGCGCGACGCCTATCTCGATCAAGTGTGCAATCAGATGATCCCCGATGTCGCTGCGCGAAGACTTGCAAACTGTGTGGACGTCTTCTGTGAAACCGGAGCTTTCAATGTCGAAGAATCGCGCCGCGTCCTCACAACCGCGCAAGAGTACGGTCTGGACATCACGATTCACGCCAATCAATTCGGAAATTCAGGAGGCGCATTGCTTGCCGCGGAACTCAAGGCACGAAGCTCGGATCACCTTGAGCATTTGAACGACGATGAGATTCGGGCGCTTAGAGATGCTAACGTAATGACTGTGGCGCTGCCCGCCTGTGTGTTCTTCATGGGCACGATTCCCTACCCACCGATGCGAAAGATGATTGATCAAGGACTGCGCGTCGCTCTTGCAACAGACATGAATCCCGGAACCGCCATGACCGAGTCGCTTCCCTTCTGTATGACCGCTGCGGCAATTTATGGTAAAATGACTCCCCAGGAACTCCTGTGGGCC
>JADLDM010000109.1 GCA_020846695.1 bacterium
GACTGCCATTCTCTTTCCCCTCCCGCTTGCGGGGGGGGGTAGGGGGGGGTGTCAATTTGTAAGAACCACTCATCACTTGATCACCGCAAACCTTCCCGTCTTCTCACCATACGGCGATTCGACATGATAAAGATAGACGCCATAGGCCGCATTCAAACCGTCGCGTGTGCGCAAATCCCAGTTCTCCGTGCCGTCGTCAATTCCGGCATTGTGTTCAAGGGTCTCTACCAGATCACCGCGAACGGTGTAAATGCGAATCGTGCAGTGGTCCGGCAGATGATTGAAGGTGATCCTCCTTTCACCGCGTCCCTCGTTGAAGGGATTGGTCGGCTCCTGATTTGACGCCGCCACGTAGGGATTCGGATAAACATTAATGCGATCCAATTCGACCGCCGTGCGAACGACGCGCGCTGAACGCGTGTCATACTCAAATGCATCCGCGCTGGAATAAGGCTGATAAAGATTCAGCTCAAGCGTGTCTCCCCCAATCGGTCGCACGGTGTCTCCCGTCGCCGAGCGCGAGCGGAATTCCGCCGCCCAGGTCACCGTGCTCGAATCCATGACGTCCTGCATGAAGATGATGACTTCAGCGTCATCAACCACGCCGTTCATGGTTTCAGGCTGCTCATCAAACGCGAAGTTCAAATACTCACCCGTGTTCGTATTCTTCAAGCGGAAATTCACCGGAGTAGGGGGTAGTACGAACAAATTATACCAATTGAAATCCGCCGACGTATCCACGACTCCGTCATACCACTCTATCGCGAAGTCCGCCGCAATCGCCTCGCCCACGAGGAAATACTGGCTGTAGTTCGTCAAGCCGAATCGAAACTCGTAAAGTCCCAAAGTCGTATCGGCCCAACCCGAATTCTCCCTGATCAGCGCGACCTGCCGAGGAATCAGCATGTAGGCGCGCTGCCCGTCATAGAGTTCCGTTCCCGCAACCCTGTAGTACAGCGTCGGATCGTAGCTCCCTGGATAGAGATTGTACAGCGAGTCATAATACGCGCCGAATCGCTCCGCCTGCGGCAGCAGGTTCGCAACCGGCAACAGGGGAACATCTTCAATGATTACCGTCGTGCTTTCAGGCTCGACGCGCGTCACGGAATAGGTGATGTCCAAACTGTCCGCCACTTGATCAAAGGTGAACGCATAGGTGATGTTGTCCTTCACTTCGCGCGCATCCACAACTTCAATCGCGATATTTCCGGTCGCATAGCCGGTTGTGTGCCGAAGAGTTGAAAACTGCGGCGGTTCATAACCAGATGCAGGAGCGCGCGGAACAATGGTCGTGGTGTTAATGTCGAGCGTCACATTGCCGCCGGCGTCCACCACAATCGTCTTGCTGTTCTCTGCGGGAAGAATCGCCTTCTCCACGTCTCCGCGATCATAGGCCACGAGCGCGTAGTAATAGGTCTGCCCGTTTTCAACCGTCGTGTCCGTCCATGTATGCTCAAGCCCGGTGTCCTGACCCAAGTAATAGATTACCGAGTTGCGAATCACAGGGAAGAAACCAGCATTGCCGTTGTTCAAGTCAAATTGCGCAATCGGTGAGTGGAAGGTCTTTCTTCCTAAGCCGTCGGTAATCGTAAACACTTCATTGAATCCCGGATCCGTCGCGCGATAGATTTTGTAACCTTCAAAATCAAATCCCGTCACCGGATCGAATGATGCCTCGGCAATATCATCCCAATAAAGCGTCACCTGTCCGTCACCCGGCACAGCCCACAAGGTCGGCTTGTCCGGCGGGCGCGCAAAGTTGTAATTCTCGTCATAAATCTGCTGCACGGTGATCTTGTTGTCCGTGATGTCGGGCAGGTCTTCACCGTATGCGAGCGCCATCGAGAAGCGCTCAGTCTGTCCCGGCAGCAGCGGGAAATATCCCGAACCATAGACAAAGTCACCGTCCTGCGGCTCTTCAGAAACAACGTCAAAGTGTCCCGGCGCCATGCGTTCCCAAAGCCCCTGATCGTCGCGCATACGAACCGCGCCCGGAGGCGAGAAATACTCAAACGCGTTCAAGCCGATCTGGTCTGACTCGTCCACGTCGGTCTTGTCAAAGTGCGGCTCGCCGTTCGTCGGAAGTCCGTCCGCTTCACCCGCGTCACCGGATAGGGCAACACCATCGCCGCCCACGTCGTCGGTCAGCGCATCCCAATCGCCGTCATTGTCAATTCCGTCGTCACGCGCCTCATCGAGCATCAAATCATTCAAGCCCAGTCCCGTCGTGTAATCCACATAAGCTAAATCACGATGATCCATGCGCTCGTCAATCAGCCCGTTGAAATTGTCGTCAATCCCGTTGCGTCCGTCCTCTTCCACCGTCTGACCCGGATAAAGAGTGTGCAGTTCATCGCGAATGAAATACTCAAGTGGTCCGGTAGCGGGGAAAAAACTTGCAGTGCGCTCGTAAGTATTGTAGTCAATCAGAATAATGCGATCATTTGGGCCGAAGGAGCGCGGCTGAAGCATCGTCGAAAGGATATTGCCGAGCAAAATCGGGCTGCTCGGATCTTCGCTGTCGCCGTCATTATCAATTCCATCTACTGCGTTGCCCGGTGACTCCAAGAAGGCGTAGCCCACATATCCTACATTGTGCGTCTCCGAAACAGGCACCCAGCCCGGCGATCCGATATCATCACTGTCGAATGAATAGGTGATGTCGTTCTCCAAATCGAAATAGGCAAGGTCGTCTTCCGAATCCTGTCTTCCGCCTGACAAGGTTCCCACCACCATACCGAAACTGACCTTGTCGTAAGCATGTGTAGATATGTTGGTGATCTCATAAAGCCAGAAGATCACGTCCTGCGCCAGAAAGTGCGACCACTGTAAACCGCGAACGGCCACGCGCAGTCCCAAACCTCTGCGTGATGTGTCATTGGATGACGGATAGTAATAGGTTGTGTCGCCCGTGCTGTCAACGCGCATGAACCATTCGAGGTCCGCCTGATCATCCAGCTGGAAGTAACATTCCTGATCGGCATTCGTCACGTTTTTTCCGAAGTATCCGTTCCACGAGCCGCGCCAGCCGGGATCTGTCATATCGCGCACCCAACCTTGGTCAAGCGAGTCCGTCACATACTTATCCGGCCAGTAGTCCGGCCAAGTATTCGGCTGATTCGACATCGCAACCAAGGGATCCTCGCCTTCGGGTTGCGGCTGAGCAAAATCCGGTAATGGTTCAAAGCCCCAGAACGCTCCGCCTCCGGGAGGTCCATCGGGATTTCCACGCGGTCCATCCGATGTACAAACAGCCACCAGCGTATCGCCTGATGGATGCACAAATTGAACGCCGACCAGAGGTGAAACATCGCCGACATATTCATTGCCCGTTCCAATCGGCCACTCACCCGAAACCTCTCCAATGTTCCCCACCAAACCGTAATTATAGAAAGTTGAGCGTACGAGATTGCCGCTCATCACATTCTTCGCGCGATTCAGCGGATTCCCCTTGTAATACTCCATGTTCGTCGGCGGCTGTGCCAACCCATTTCCAACAAACAACAACAGTATTACCAGTAGTGCCGCACTGCGTGCGCTCCGCATCTTCCCCCCTCGCTTTAGCGGGGGGGTTAGGGGGGGTATTCTCTCAAAACTCATACGTCACCCCCACCTTCAACAAACGCGGTCTGGAGAATTTCGACGGATCGGGGAAGACTTCATCGAATGTATTAAGGTAGGGAACTTCAAGTTCCGGATTCTGTATCACAGTGTAGCCTGCTCTGCCCGTATCGTCATAAATTCCGTCTTCGTTCTTAATGTCCAGTGCATTGAGCATCGTCATAAGCACTGTCAGCTTTCTGCCTGCCACCGAGAAGGACTTGAACGCCGTCAAATCAATATTGTAGTATGCAGGCTTTCGCCCGTCATTCTCAAAGCCCGTGCGAATCCCGTCATCCGTTGGCGAATAGGGCAACCCGCTTCCGTATTTTCCAAGCAGCGTCGCGCCCCAGTTGTCTCTCCCCTGCGTCGCATAAGACAGCGATGCATTCAGCGTGTGCCTCCGGTCCCAATTCAAGGGAACAAGCTGCTGCTCCGGCTCGCGCGGATTGTTGCCGCGCAGGTCATTATATGCCGACTGCGGATCGCTCGCGTTTCCTTCCGCAATCTGATACGTGTAATCCACAAACGCGCTGAAGTTGTTCGCCATGCGCTTATCCAGCGAGAGCGTCAAACCCTTCACCTCACCAAAACTGCGGTTCACATACTGAGAATACTTCGTTCCCGAAGAATAGGTTTCCACGATTCTGTCCGTCGCCACCAGACTGCGGATGTCCCTGAAGAACAGCGAAGTCGAGAGCGAAACATCCTCGTGAATCTGCTGCTGGAATCCGAATTCGTAAGTCACCGTCTCTTCCATGTCCAAGTCCGGATTTCCCATCACCGTATTCAGCCCGACTCCCGACTCCAATTCCCACTCGGGATTGGCATACATTCTCTCAAAGGTCGGCTTCTGCACGAAGTGCCCGTATGCAAAATGGAAAACTCCGCGATCGCTCATCGGATACGCAATCCCGAGCCGCGGAGAAAGCCGCCATTTTGCCGATACGTCGTCATACCAGAAACCGTCGTAGTGTTTGGGATTACCAAATTCGTCTGGAATGGTAAAACCGTTCTCGCGCTGCGCAGGAGTCAGCGCCAGCACATTGACACTATCGCCGTTAACCATTCGCCACTGCCGCAGCGGATTGTAGATGTTCGGATCCTTCGGATCGGAAGGCACGCGCCCGTCCGGATCAAAGTAGTCGTAACGCAAGCCGAAATTCACAATCAAACTCGGCAATTCAAACTTGTCCTGAAAATAAAGCGCAAACTCAGACGGATTATTTACATATTTGTCGTGCGAGAGTTTGCTTATGTCTTCCACCGAAGGTACGTAATTGGTCTGCGCATCCACCACAACATTGATGTCTTCTTAGAAGAGCTCGTTCTGCTTGAGGTCCAGACCGAACTTCGCCAAGTGCAGCTTGCTCATCTGATAGGAAAGATTTCCCGTCAGTTGATTCGTGTTGGTCCATCTACGAAAATGCGCAAGGTCCGTTCCTGCGGCGTTCAGCGTGTAGGCCGGATTCGCATCCTGCCATTCCAGAGGCAGATAGCGCGCGTCATACGGGTCTTCATAGAGATAGTGCTGATACTCCGTGAAAGTATTGGTCAGCGCCGCCTCATAGAACATCGCGCCGGTCAATGCATGATTAATCTTAAGGAAGTTCGTCCTTCCGTCCTTGTAGCGCCTGAGCGTGCCGTCAGGAACATACTTCCAATCGTGCGAATAGTCCTTGTAGGTTCTGCCACTGTAGAACGTCGAATAGTTCAGTTTGACTTTCGGCGTTGCTTCCCACGTCAGCTTGAGATTCCCCCACCCCTCCATATTGTAGTTCATCGCCGCATAGGACTCGTCGCCGCGCGGAAGATTCTCAATCGTTGTCGTCTCGTTCACGGTTTCCCAGCGCACGTCCCATCTTCTCTGCCCATAAAGCCAGCCGTCGTCATTCAGATATCGCATCGAGCCGTAAAAGCTGACGTTATCCAAATACGGCACCGGCCCGTAGAGCGTTCCCGAGTAATCCTGCACCGCTGCCGGAGTCACGTCATCAATGTTCATCCACGTATCGTCGTGCGTCGAAACATAGTCTCCGAATTCCGTCGTTACGGAGCCGTGGTAATCCTTCGCGCCCTCTTTCGTGATGATGTTCACCACGCCGGACATCGCCTGACCGTAGTCCGCGTTGAACGTGCCGCTGATAACCTGAAGCTCCTGCACGACTTTGTTATCAACTTGAGTGCCTTGCGAATTGTCGTAGGCGTCGGTTACGGAAATTCCGTCCACGAGATACATCACTTCGTTCGAGCGTCCGCCGCGGAAGTGGCCGTCCACCACGCCGGCTTGAATCTCGATCACTTGACCCAACGATGTCACCGGCAGCGCCTGAATATCCGAACTCGAAACTGTTGACGTGGCAAACGTTCTGTCTGTCTCAATCAGTCTCTTTTCGGCGGTGACAATCACTTCACTCGTCGTAATCGCTTCGACACTCAGAGCGAAGTTCACTGTTGAAGTCTGATCCGAGATCACCTGCACACCCTGAATCGTTCGCGGACCGTATCCGATCGCGGTCACTCTAATCGTAACCTGACCCGGTGGAATGTTCAGAATGAAATAGTCTCCGTTGATATCGGCTGCCGCGCCAAGTGAGGTTCCTTCCACCATCACGGCGGCGCCGATCACCGCATCACCATTTTCCGAATCGGTGACGCGTCCTGCTATCTTGCCCGTCGTACCAGCAAAAACAGCCGAGCATGTGACTATACAAAGCCACAGCCCGGCCGTAAATCTTACGACGTGCCGACGATATCCCAGCAACATATGTAAAGCCTCAGGTCTATCCGACCGTAAACAAGCGCATCGCTATTCTCTTTCTAATTTTTTCGTGCCTATAAGTTAAGCACGACCTCCATAAAAGTCAAGCCTTTGCGAAAGAAATGAGGATTTTCCGCGCACCTTATTAAGCTCTTATAACTTTACCAGTTCCGTCATATCCTCCTGACCCACCTCCCGACGCACCCCCTTCTCCGTTCACGGGGAAGGGGGCATGGGGGATGGGGTCTCTCCGCCGCTCCGTCCAATTATCCCGCCCCTCGCTATCTAACCACGACCTCCGGCCGTCTCCCTATTCACCCACGCTTTCTAGGCGCAACCCTGCCCTCGTAAGGGTCCCGGTCGCGCGAACCCCCTACCGTCTCCCCCTTCTGTCATCCTCCATGCCCTGTTAGGGTGTAAGGGCCTATTCCCTCACCCGACCCTATTGGAATGGTCGTCATCCTGCTTGTCCTCGTAAGGAAGCGAAGTGAAGGATCTCTCTCCGTCTCCCTCTTCGATTTCCCCGCCCTTTGACTTCTGACTTTCTTCACTGTAAATTGGAACTTGTAAATTGTAAATTTCTCCCCCGGAGCCCCTCCATGCCCATGCGAATCACACCTAAACATCTGTTCTGTCTATGGTTCGCTTTTTTGTTTTTGGGGGTGGAGGTAACTGATGCCCAAGAGCTTGACTTGATTTGGGAGCGGCGAGGGCCGGGGCCGCAGTCAAGATACGGAGGCACGATCTTCGGGTTGGGGGATCGAAATCATGATGGCTATGATGACTTTGCTGTGGAAGCGTGGGGCTCTGGAGGAGTAGGGAATCCAAGCGAAACTATCATAGAGTTTTTCTACGGTGGCAATCCACCCGAAGAAGAACCATTCTTTGTGTTTAGAGGAGTTCCCGAACAAGATTTGGCAATCTCAGGAGGCTATGAGATTGGAGACGTCAACGCCGATGGTCTCATAGATTGGGCGATTACCTTCCGAAACTTTGATTTCAGTGTTAGATGGTGGCACTTTTTCGTCGGAGCAATCGACCTTCCAGCAACACCAACGTGGATAGCCGCATATCACGACTCCCTCTGGGACCTTGATGTGGCGCCACGTCGGGTCGGAGATGTAAACGGCGATTCATTCGATGACATATACATCCATGGTCACGGAAACACGAATCTAGATCCGGGACGGGGTGCAATCTGGTTTGGTTCTGCAGACCCAGACAGTATCGTGGATTGGGAAATCGAAGGCGATGGTGAGTATGTTTGGCCGAGTAGTGGCGGCAGCGGAGTAGAAGACGCTTGGGGCGACATCAATGGAGATGGCTTTGATGATATTCTCAATTACAGGTGGTTTGACCATGGACCGTTTGAGGTCTTCTGGGGAGGGGATCAACCCGCTACCATTTCCGATACGATTGGTTTCAACCCAACAGAGGATGCCACTGCTCCCCACATTGTGAAAGATCTTAACGGTGACCGTCGAGATGATATCGCTTATGCGATCTCTGGCAGCCAGACAGCAGTCTTCTTAGGCGGGGAAACGCTGTCTCCACAAGCTGACTTCATGCTTCATCACGGAGGATGCGATGACAATCAAGGCGGTCCATGGAAAGTTGATGCAGTTGGTGACCTTAATGGCGACGGTTACTACGAACTTGCCGTAACAAACGACTTTTGTCCGGGAGGTCGCGGAACCATCTGGCTGTATTTCAATCAGAGCTGGTTGAATCCCGAACCAGTGTTCACCCTGGAAGGATGGCAGTTTGATACTTGGGGACTTCGCGAAGCGACAGGAGTCGGAGATGTAAACGGTGATGGCGTTGATGATTTGGGTATAGGTGCCTTTGAAGACTTTGATTTTCGCGGCTGGGCAGGGATACTCGCGGGAAATCCTGATATTCATGTGAGTGCCGACGAAACACCGCCGGCGATTGTTAACGAGCTTGAAGTCTCTGCCTTTCCAAATCCGTTCAACATCACGACTACAATCGAAATCTCCGGCATCACTGGCGGTGGCGAATGTGACGTAAGTATCTTCAACGTGCTCGGTCAGCAAGTCGTCACTGAGAGGCTGGCGGCGTTTGCGGGACACGCGAAGTATGTCTGGAATGCTGATGCCGTCGCAACTGGCCTGTATATCGTTGAAGTTCACTCCGCCACCCAATTCGCCACCACCAAGCTCCTTCTCATGAAATAGCTCTCATTTCTTTCCCCCTTCTCCGTTCACGGGGAAGGGCAGGGGATGGGGTCTCTTTCTGACATCGTAGGGACACGATATGCTTGCCCTCGTAGGGGTCGTGTCCGTTCTGCCGCATCCTCCCCCGTCTGATTTCTGGCTTTCTCTTCTGTACATTGGAATTTGGAATTTTCAATTTGGAATTTTTCTGATGCTCCCCCTCATCCTCATTCTCATCCTATCGGTCTCCGCGTCCGCCCAGACCTTCTCGGCTTTCCTGACGCGCGTCAATTCCGCCCCCGCACAGGATCGCCCCGCCATCGTGGATAGCTTCATGGCCGCCTGCCCTGCGTTCCCCTTCATCGAGCAGGACACCCTCTGTCACTATATATATAGAGGCACGGCCAATTCCGTCACCATCCCCGGCGATGCCAACGGCTGGAACCCCGCACTCTGGGGCATGAACCGCGTCTCGCAGACCGACTTCTGGTATTACGACCGCGTCTTCGAGTCCGATGCCCGGCTCGATTACAAGTTCGTGCTGAACAACTCGAACTGGATTCTCGATCCGCGCAATCCTCATCAGGTCATGGGCGGCTTCGGGCCAAATTCCGAGCTGCGTATGCCCGACTTTGTCCAACCGCCGGGAATCGAGTTCTACTCCGACATCCCGCACGGCGCTTTGACCGACACGATGTTCACGAGTTCTCATCTCGGTAACACCCGCCGCGTCCGCATCTACACTCCCCCCGGTTACGCCGAGTCCGAACGAGATTATCCGATGCTTCTCGTCCATGACGGTCTGGATTATATCAATCTGTGCTATGCCACGCGTATCTTTGATTACCTAATTGATCAGCAGCAGATCGAGCCGCTCATCGCCGTCTTCGTCCCGCCGGTGAATCGCTCGCCTGAATATATGGGCGACCAGATCGAGGAATTTGGCCTATTCGTCACCCAAGAGCTTCTTCCTTTCGTAGATTCCAACTTTCGCACTTTCGCAAATCCTGAGTTTCGCGGAACGGTTGGAGCTTCGGCTGGCGGGAACATTTCTCTTTGGCTCGGAGTTACATATCCAAACACCTTCGGACAAATTGCCGCTCAATCAGCCTATGTCCAACAATCAATTACAGATACGCTGGAAGCCCGCGCCGACCTGCCTCTCCGCTTCTATCTCGACATCGGCACCTACGACATTGCCGAGCTGATTCCTTTGGTGCAGGACACGCAACAAATTCTGCAAAATCAAAACTATCCGTATTTCTATCAACTCCTCCATGACGGCCACAGTTGGGGCAACTGGCGCGCTCACTTGGACGAGGCCCTGATCTATCTCTTTCCTCCCATCGCCGATTCTCCCGAGCCGCCAGCCCCGTTGCCAACCTTTGCCGGCCTGGGTCAGAACTACCCGAACCCCTTCAACACGAAGACAACCATCCCCTTGTTTGTAAACCGTTTGTCAAATGTGACTCTCACGGTCTATGATGTCACCGGTCGGGAAGTGGATACACTCGCAAATTCTATCTATCATGCTGGCACATATACATTTGAGTTTGATGCGTCGAACCACGCATCGGGCACATATATCACTCGCATGGAGTCTGACCAGTCCATACAAAACATCAAGATGATTTTCGTGAAGTAGGGCTTGTTCGGTCAATTATTAGCGAGGTGTCTTTCCGATGAAGAAATTGATTTTATTGTCATTGATACTCTTTGTGCAGACTGTTTTCGCGGAAAACTGGCCCTATCCCCTCACTTCCTGTCTCTCCTGCGGAGGCCCTTTCGACGACCCCACCAAGGTGACTATTCTCACTCACGAAGGTCGCGAGCTGAAATTCTGTTGCCTCGAATGCGTCGCCCCCTATGTCAAGGACTCCGCTGCAGGACTCGCGTCGCTGGAATCGCAAATAGTATCATTACAAAAGGATAGCTACCCAGTTCGCACGTGCCCCGTCTCCGGCCACGAACTCGGCGGAATGGGTGAACCCATCAACTACGTCCACGGCAACACTCTCGTTCGCTTCTGCTGCGCCGCCTGCATCGAGCCATTCGAGGCCAACCCGGCCAGCTACCTCGCGATCCTGGACTCAGCCAGAGTCAAACCATGAGCCCACTCGCTCACATGTCACTCACACTAAACTCGTAATTTTGCCCTCGCGTCAAACAACCCATGAGCGGCAAGATGACACATTCACTTCTCGTAGTGGAAGACGAACAGGATATTAGGGAACTCCTCGAATACAACCTATCCCGCGACGGTTTCCATGTTCGCACTGCCGAAACCGGCGAGCAGGCTCTGCAGGCGGTTTCCTCCATTCCGCCCGATCTCATTCTTCTCGATCTGATGCTTCCCGGCATTGATGGCTTGGAAGTCTGCCGTCGCCTCAAGTCCGATGGCCAGACCGCCAACATCCCTATCGTCATGCTCACCGCCAAGGACACGGAAGGCGATGTCGTCACCGGCCTCGAAATGGGAGCCGATGACTATGTGACGAAGCCTTTCAGCCCGAAGGTCGTCGTCGCGCGCGCAAAGGCCGTGCTCCGTCGCCGTGCAGAGGCAACCTATGGCGAAGATGAAGTCCTCACCTTCGGCGATCTGACCATTCATCCCGGTCGCCATCAGGTGCTGATTAAGGAGCGTCCCCTCGACCTGACGCATTCAGAATTCCGCGTACTCCACTATCTATCCCGGCGGCCCGGCTGGGTATTCACGCGATATCAGCTTGTGGATGCAGTCCACGGCGAAAAACACGCCGTCTCCGATCGCTCGGTGGACGTGATGATCGTCGGCCTTCGCCGCAAACTCGGTGACTGCGGTCACATGGTCGAAACCGTCCGCGGCGTCGGCTACCGCTTCCGCGCCTAAGATCCGCCCCCTACGCTCCTCCTCGCCGCCACTTCCGCCGTTGTGGGTCTCCAGACCCGCAACGTCTTCTGACCTCGCCTCCCTTTGACTTCCCCGCCATTCCGCCGTACATTATTCCCATGCACGCCTTGCTCGTCATTTCGTTGACCGTCGCACTGGCCTTCCCGTGCTCTGCGCGCGGGAACGGGAAGAGGGTCTCGCTTTCAGGCAATTCTCCCTACTGGATTGCCAATGTGGGGCAATGGGAGGGGGATTTCAGCTTCAAGTGCGAGGTGGGGAGCGCGGTTTACTATGTGACTCCGAAGGGTATGACAGTTGACTTCCGGGAGTTCACGAGGCATCGTAAGCAGACCCCATCCCCTAACCCCTTCCCCGTGAACGGAGAAGGGGAACCAGATCGGGATTCCGTGACGGTGCGTGGGCATGTGGTGCAGATTCACTATGTGGATACCCCCCCTATCCCCCCCGCTGAAGCGAGGGGGGATCAGAAGCTCTCGCACTATTCAAACTACTTCCTCGGTCGGGATTCCTGCAATTGGAGAAGCAGGGTTTCGCATTATCAGACGGTGCTGGTCAAGGAGGTTTGGCAGGGGATTGATGTGGAATATCGAGCCGACAAACAGGGTGTGGAGACGGTCTATCATGTGAAGCCGGGTGCGGATGTGGGGCAAGTTCAGATGGAGTATCTTGGACTCGATGAGCCGTTGAGACTCGACTCGCAAGTCAATCTGCTTCTCGAAACATCACTAGGTGAAATCAAAGAGAAGAGTCCGTTTGCGTTTCAGCAGAACCGTCGCATTCAAGAGAGCATCGGTGCGAGATTTCAAATCACAGATGAGAATCGCATCGGCTATGCGCTGGACTCGTATGACGCATCGAAGGAAGTGGTGATAGATCCGTTACTGTATGGGACATATCTGGGCGGCGGTGCGGTAGATGGATGCACGGCGATTGCACCATCAGCGGAGGGGGGTGTCTATGTGGCAGGATATACGGAGGCACTTTCGGGTTTTCCAACAACGCCGGGGGCCTATGATGAGACAGGTTCGTTTCCCGGATATCGAGAATTCGTTAGTCATTTCGGATCGGACGGGGAGTTTCTCGCCTCAACATTGTTTGGGGAAGTGCAAACTCAGCAGAACCCTCACACGGAAGGTATGGTCATGGACATGCATTTTGATATGACGCGGAATGATATCTGGTTATGTGGCGTAGCATATGAGAATTGGCCTTTGACAGTCGATGCGATGGACACAACAGTTGACACACTCGGCGATGGGTTTCTACTGAGGCTCAGTGAGGACCTTGCGCAGATCAGGTATTGCTCATACTTGGGTGGCAATAGCATTGATCAGGCACACAGCATAGAGATCGATAACGCGGGCCAGGTATATGTCGGGGGGGGGACTTATTCAACGGATTTTCCGACAACGGCAGATGCGCTCTATGCTGAAAGGCGCGAAAATGATGCGTTTCTATGGGTATTCGACCCGGTTGGATATACAACCTTGCTTTCAACTTATTTTGGAGGTAGTGGTGTCGACTATGGAGCCAGCGTTTACCTAAGGAGTTCAAATGAAGCTTGGCTCTACGGTGAGACACGTAGCGTTGACTTGCAAGTAACAACAAACGCCTTTCAACCGGACTATTCTGGCTCGGATGCAAGAGACGGCTATTTAGCCTTGGTAAGCATTGAGACGCCCATGGTCTTATACTGCAGTTATTTGGGAGGGACAGCGACAGACTATATCTTATCTCTCCATGAGATTGACTCAGTTCTGTATGTTGCAGGCGCAACATCTTCGCCTGACTTCTCGATAAGTCAGGATGCTGCAGACCCCATAGGACCAACTGAGAATGGTTCGCCGCGCGAGGGTTACATCGCAACTCTCAGATGGACGGAAAACGAGTATCGAGGGACATTCCTCGGCGGGAGTGGTTACGATGTGATTTCAGCAAATGATAAATGGGCGGGTAGCAATTACGTAATAGTCTCAGGCACAACCGAAAGCAGTGATTTCCCTCACACTTCGGGTGCATTTGATACGCTATTGAATCAGAACGGGACAGGAGATTACGGGGACGGCTTCATAGCGAAGCTCACTCCCGATCTTACTCAAATCGTCTATAGCACCTTCATAGGCGGCTCGCACGACGATTCCTACGTGGGATATGTCGAAAACGCTGATAGTGTGTGGTTAGCTGGCACCACGCTTTCGGTAGACCTACCAACGACTCCGGACGCGATACAACCGGGAGACAACGGACTTAGCAGCGGTTTCGTTCAGCATTTCGCGATTGACACAACGACTGATTCGTCCGGCGAGCCTCGCCTAACTCTGCCGACTTCATTCGCACTTTCCGCCTTTCCGAATCCCTTCAATCCCACGACCACTCTCTCGTGGACACTTCCGCGCGCAAGCGAAACCGAGATCAACATTCACAATCTGCTCGGGCAGGAGATGATGCGCGTGAATCTCGGAAGGGTCTCAACAGGAGCGCATAAATATGAAATTCGAGCGGATGAATGGCCGAGCGGGATATATTTTGCCAGCATGAAGACGGATTTTCAGACACAAACTCTGAAGCTCCTGCTCTTGCGATAGACGACCGCAACATGAGTGCCGCGCAGTCTCCGATACACATTGGCACACCCTTTCTGACTTTTGACTTCTGACTTTCTGCTCAGTACATTGGAATTTGGAATTTTCAGTTTGGGATTTTCCATGTCACGCCTCACCCCACTATCCCGTCGCCTGCTCTGGCCCTACGCGACCGTGGCCATCGTCACAGTCGCCGCGCTGCTCGCATTTCTGGGCATCTCCATCCGCGCTGCCGATGTCGAGCGTATGGAAGCGAGCCTGCTGTCCCGCGTCCGCTTGATCACACCGCACATTCCCACCGATCCCGCTCAATTCTCTCAAACCTACCTTGACAGTCTCGTGCTCGCTTTCTCTGAGCAAGGGCGCATGCGTGTGACACTGATCAGGCCCAACGGATTTGTTGTGGCAGAATCAGACACGCTCGAAACCGTGATGAAATCACTCTCGGGAAGAACCGAGGTCATCGCCGCGCTGTCGGGGATCACGGGAGTTGCCAGGCGCTACTCCACCACTCTCGGACAAAAGATGCTCTACGTCGCGATTCCTCAAGTCCGCGACGGTGTTGTAGTCGGAATTGTTCGCGGCGCGGAACCGCTGACGCGAATTGCCGAAGCATTCTGGAGCAGAGTTGCGTGGCTGTTGGGAATCTCAGCCTTGCTCTCAGGACTCGGCGCGCTGATCATCAACTACTTTGTGCGCCGCGTGACCCGGCCGTTGGAAGAGTTGCGGCAAGGAGCAGTCGAGTTCGCCGATGGCAAGCTCTCCTCGCATCTTCCCGAATATGACACTGAGGAGTTGGAATCGCTGGGCCGCGCCCTGAATCACATGGCCGCGCAGCTTGACGAGCGGATTCATACCGTGATTCGTCAGCGCGAGGAGCAGACTGCCGTGCTGTCGGCGATGCTGGAGGGCGTGCTCGCCGTGGATTCCGAATCTCGTATCATCACCATGAATCGCGCGGCCTCCAAGCTATTTCAAGCGGACAGAGAAAAAGCCAAAGGCCGCACGATAGAAGAAGTTGTGCGCATTCCCGATATTCAGAACTTCGTGCACGAGACGCTGCAGGCCGGGCATCGCACGGACAGAGAAATTGTTCGCTACGACCCGGACGAACGGATTTTGCAATTGCGCGGCAGTCCGATACAGGAAGATGACGTCGCCGTCGGCGCGGTGGTGGTGATCAACGACGTCACGCAAGTGCGCAGATTGGAAAAAACGCGCCGCGACTTCGTAGCCAATGCCAGTCACGAGTTGAAGACTCCGGTAACGGCGATTAAGGGCGCGGTCGAAACGCTGCGCGATGGCGCGGTTGATGAACCCGAGAGCGACAAGCGATTTCTCAGCGTTATCGCGCGGCAGTCGGACTATCTCTCTTCAATCATTGATGATCTGCTCAGTCTCGCGCGCATCGAGCAGGCGACTGAAAACAAGAAGCTCGCGGTTGAGGATCAGGAGATTCGCGCGATACTTGAGGATGTGATGGAAGCGGCTTGTGCGGGATCTCCGTCTCGTTCACGCGACATGGAGCTGAATTGCTCGCTGAATCTGCACGCGCCGGTCAATGCCTTCCTGCTCCGGCAAGCCGTGTTAAATCTCGTGGATAATGCCTGCAAGTACACACCCGAATCTACGAAGATAGATGTGCGCGCGGAGATTCGGGAAGAGAAGCTGGTGATCGAAGTAGAAGATCACGGGCCCGGTATTCCCGAGAAGCACATTCCGCGCATCTTCGAAAGATTCTATCGTGTCGAGCCTTCGCGTAACAAGAAATTTGGCGGCACGGGTTTAGGTCTTGCGATTGTCAAACACGCGGCCATGGCACACGGCGGAACGGCTGAAGTTCAGAGCCACCTCGGCGAAGGCAGCACCTTCACGATCAACCTCCCCGTTTCACGGGAGGCATGACCTTCCCGATCTCAATTCACTTGGAGGAGAAACAGATGAGTACACAGACCGCTACCGCAGATCACGCAGTCTCCCGCGATGACGGCAAAGCCCTTTTCGCCAAAGCCGCGCAATATACGGAAGTCCGCGTGGCTGCCAGCGCGTGGCAGGCCCTCACCTCGTTTCTTCCCTTCTTCGCCCTGCTCTACGCGATGCATTGGTCGCTGTCGCTTCCCTATATCGTCACATTCTTGTTAAGCATTGTCACGGCGGGTTTTCTGATTCGCATTTTCATCATCCAGCACGATTGCGGACACGGCTCGTTTTTCAAGTCTCAGAGAGCCAACAACACCCTCGGCCTCTTGTGCAGTGTGTTGACGCTCATGCCCTACTACTATTGGCGGCGCGAACACGCATTGCATCACGCCGGAAACGGCAACTTGGATCGTCGCGGTCGCGGTGATCTCTATGTCGCAACCGTGGGCGAGTATCTTGAACTGTCGAAACGGGACCGCTTCTTCTATCGCATCTACCGCAATCCGTTCGTGCTTATTCTCTTCGGCCCGTTTGCCGTTTACTTGTATATCAATCGCTTCCATATTGTCAAAGGAGAATCCCCCGCGCGCGAAATGCGCAATCTCTATCTGACCAATGTGATGATCGTTGCGATGTTCACGGGCTTGGGTTTCTGGCTGGGATGGATGACGCTATTGAAGATTGCGGCGCCCGTGATGTGGTTCGCCGGAAGCGCGGGCGTCTGGATATTTTACATTCAGCACCAATTCGAGCACACCTATTGGAAACCCAATAACGAATGGAGCTACTTGTTGGCGGCCATGCAAGGCAGTTCCTTTTACCGTCTGCCGAAAGTCCTGCAATGGTTCACCGGCAACATCGGTTATCATCACATTCATCACCTGAAACCGTTGATTCCGAATTATCAGCTTCAGAAATGTCACGACGAGAATCCCGAATTTCAAAATGTCTATACGGTCACACTTTTTTCAAGTTTGCAAACCGCCTTCTTAGCTCTCTGGGATGAGCAGCAAGAAAAGCTCATCAGCTTCGGCGAACTCAAACGAAAGTACAGCCCCGCGTAATGATCTTCTCGAATTCTGTCATCCTATGTAAGGATCTCTAGACCCGCAACGTCCGGTGAGCGATGACATCACCCAAAGCACTGTCATCCTGAACGTAGGCTCTGCGAAGTGAAGGACCCCTCA
>JADLDM010000110.1 GCA_020846695.1 bacterium
GGCCAGAGGAGTCTTCTTGAGATGCTATCGGAGGCGATTGAGCGCTTCATCTCGAAGTTGCACAAGTTGGATCAGGCGCGGCAGCATGTTCCGGAGGGTGAAGAGCATCTTCCGGCTGCCAAGTATTTCCGTGAGGTGGTCCTGCCGGTGATGCAGGAGTTGAGAATTGCGGGCGATGAGCTTGAAGTTGTTTGCGCGGATGAAATTTGGCCGTTCCCGAAGTATCGGGACCTGCTGCATGTGAGCTGAGGCTCACCCTTGTGCTGCGATTTGTCTAAGCCCCTCTTGAAGTCCTATTTGAGAGGGGCTTTTTCATGCCTCCGTCTGTGTGACAATGTCATCAAACTTGCAGATAGCCAGCATCTCTGGGTTGGGAGTGGCGGAATGCCCGAAAACAAGCAATCAGATATACACAAAAACTATTAATAAACAAATATTTATCCTGTTGGCGTGCTTTGCGCTTAGGTTGAGGGCTTGCCGGGTAAGTAGGCACAACCGTCAACAAAAGAGCAGAATCCTACACACTGCTCACCATGAACTTGAAAAAAAATAGCTCCTTCCTCTTGACAAGCCCTCACTTATATTGTATAATTGACACAGGTTCCCGCCGCCATGAGTTGCTTCCGCAAGCGCGTTCACAATCTGAGCGAGCAGGGGGTTACTTGTGGCTTTTTGCTTTTTTTACCCGGACAACTGCATCTGCAAATATTGAATTGACTTTGACTCATAACACACTTACCCAATAGTCAGGGAGGTATCATGATGACTGCACGTAAGATTGGTTGGGCGTTGGTCGTGGCGTTGACAATTGCGACGCTAGCCTTCGCGAAGCCTCAGTCGTGGACTGCGACGGATAAGGATCAGGGCGTTTTGCGTCCGAGTTCCGAGCGGATAGTTAGCGGGTCCTTGGATGAGGACGTAACCGAATTTCGCTATCTGAAGACGGCGGACTACGGTGTAACGTGGACGGACTTCTTGGCTGCCGGAACACTGGAGACCTTCGCTCCGTCAACCACGGGTTTCGGTGATTTCAGCGCGATCACGACAGACGGCAATGAGATTTGTTTCGTCTGCTATCTGCCGACTGCGGCTACGCCGGGTGTTTACTCAGTGACCGGCCCGAGCTTCACGCCGGTTCTGGTCATGGCGGAGGGAACGAACGACCTGGCAGTGAACAACGGTGGTTGGGCGGATGCAGGAAGACTGCCGAATGGAGATCTGATCTGCATCATCTGGGGCATAGATGCTTCGGGTGGTGTGACATTTTGGGCGGTCAAGTCCACAGATGACGGGGCAAGCTGGGGCACTCCCTGGGTGTTGATTGCCGCTCCGACGCTTCAGGCTGATGCTGCATATCCGCACATCTCCCAATTAAATGCTTCGGACTACTTCTTCATCATCTATCAGGATGAGGCGGATTATGGTCAGTACACGCTGCGTTGTCCGACATCCGGTGGCGCGGCAACCATGGTCTCACTTGGCGCAGTCTCAGGTTCGCAAGTGAGCTACTATACGGCGAACTGTGATCCGATTGGATATGATCCAGATGAAGACGCCCTCTATGCCTGTCATCGCGCGTCGGATTTGAGCGGCGTTGCGGTGTACTACTCAGGCGATCTCGGAATGACATGGAATCCCGGTTTGGTAGCTTCGCCGCAGCGCTATCCAAGCGTCGCGTTGAACACGAGTTCTAACACTCCCTGGGTCATCTCGAATTACGGTGTCCCCGGAGCTCCGGGCGTGCATCAAGCCTGGGCTTCCTATGACGAGTTTGGGTATAACGGAGGTTCATGGACTTCTCCGTCCGTGGTTGCTGAGATTTCGTTTGACGGCGGCGACTTCTGGCTGCTCTACATGAATCAGCTCTATTGGTTTGACGCCAACCGTGGTATCGCTTCGCTTGGTCAGTGGGGCTCGTTTACACCCGACGGAATTCGTTCTTGCTACACAACGGACGGCGGTGCGACGTGGACGGATGACGTCGGTATCTACCACTATGAAGAGGACCAGATTGACGCGGGAACGGTTCAGAATCCCGGCATGACAGGTGGCTCCAATGGCGTGGCCTACATCTACACGAGCGGTATGCACGGCGTCACGGACATCGAAGGTCCGGTTGTGACCGGAACTGAGGCAGTCACTGCGGCGACGAATCCAGGACCGTGGGTGATCAAGGCCTACATTACGGACAACATCTACGTGGATGGTCCGGACTGGGTGCGCTTGGAGCGCATGTTTAATCCAGTGGATGCGGGCACGTGGTTTGGTCAGTGGGGCAACGAGGGCGGCGGCGCCGATAGCTGTCAGGGCTGCGATCCCAACGGCGACAACTCCGGCTGGTATTTCTTCACGCTTCCCACGACTCACAGTGACGGTTCTGCTGTACAGCAGGGCGACACGATCTACTATCAGGTTCATGCCACGGATCCGCCCGGTAATAGCAACGATTTTTATGAGATTCAGGCTCTGGTTGTGGGCGCCACTTGGTTAGGTGTTGAGGCTCCGGCTCCTTCGGTTTCCACCTTTGAATTGGTGGGCAACTATCCGAATCCGTTCAATCCGACGACCACGATTGAATTCACGCTGGGCACGACGGCGAACGTGAGTTTGACGGTTTTCAACACGCTCGGTCAGGAAGTTGCGTCACTTGCGCGCAATGACCAAATGTCGGCAGGCACGCACAAGATGACGTTTGACGGTGCGAACTTGACCAGCGGCGTCTATCTCTACACTCTCAGCGCGGGTAGCTTCTCGGAGACCCGCAAGATGGTGTTGGTGAAGTAACTTTTCTCAAGGTGTGGCCCCGGAGAGCAATCTCCGGGGCCGCCTGCCTTGGGTTTCTCTTCTGCGACTCTTCTTTAAGATTTCATAGAACTCATATCCGTTTTCCTACTCGTCCCGGTGATGCGGGTCAGGAGGTGCTTTAATGAACGTTAGACTAAGCAGTGTATTAGCCTTATGGGTCGCACTGTTGCTCAGCGCATCGGCGTTGGCGCAGGGTGTCGGCAAATTGTCCGGCACGGTGCGGGACACGGCGACGCGGGAACCTATCCCCGGTGCGAACATCACCGTGGAGGGCACCACGCGCGGAGCGACATCCTCGATTGACGGGGAGTTTTTTGTTTTGAACCTGCCGATTGGAACCTACACGGTCAAGGTGTCCACGATCGGCTACGAGACGCAGTTAATTACGGGCGTCACAATCGAGAGTGAGCAGACGACCGAGCTTGGAGTCCTGCTGGCTGAGACGATACTTGAAGGCAAGGAAGTCGTGGTGACGGCCAAACAGGACGTGATTAAGCGCGACGTTTCCAACACAATTCGTGCTGTAAACACGCGCGAGATTACGGAATTGCCGGTCACGCAATTTTCGGATGCATTGGCTCGTCAGGCGGGCGTGGTAGGCAGCGGAACGAATCTTCACATTCGCGGCGGACGTCGCGATGAGATTCTGTTTCTGGTGGACGGACTTCGCGTGAAGGACCCGCAGTTTGATCGCCGCTACCTTCAGGTTCCAAAGAGTTCAATCGGCGAAATGCAGGTGATGTGCGCGGGATTCAGCGCGGAGTACGGAGAAGCGCAATCCGCAGTTGTTAACCTCATTACCAAGGACGGTGAGCCGAAGTATACGGGGCACATCGAGCACGTGATGGATTTTGAGGGCATGGGAGGCGAGCTGGACTTGCCTGCGAAGACTTACGGAGACGGGGTGATGAGCGAGCTCGATCCTCAACCAACGCATCACAATGATGCGGGCGATATGAAGCAGGGCTACTCCGACTACGATTACACGGAGTTGACTTTGTCCGGTCCGGAGCCGATCACGGAGCGCTTTCTTCCAAAGCTTGGCGTGAACATTCCGGGCCAGATGTCGGTTTTCGGCTCGGGAACCTTTTGGAGCAGGAACGCGAATCAATTTGGCACATTTATCGGCGGGGATAGCTGGTTTCGTCCGCAGGTTTCTGACTGGTTCGGCTCGGACGTGCGCAAGGCAGAGGTTTACAACACGACGAATCTCAAGCTCACGTATAATTCCAATAAGAATTACAAGCTATCATTAGGTTGGAATCTGAATCAGGAGCGCGTGAATCCCTATTGGTACCGGCTTTCGCAGAATTACCCCAATGACTTCACGCTTGAAGAGCAGACGGACGCCATGCATGCTCTCGCGGCGATTCAAGGTCGCGCGTCGGACGCCGCGGACTATCGCCAGTGGGTGCTTCAGGACTTGGACGGAGACGGGCAAGTCACGAATGCGGATCGCCAGCTTGCTGACGACGACGGCGACAGTCGCTATGACGAGGAAGCGCTGAACTGGGAAGACGACGACGGCGACGGTTTGATAGATGAGGACTTACAGGGTTATTCCTACAACGCTCAGGATCACGTTCGCGCGGAAACGGTTCGCGATCAGCAGATGTTCTTGACGTTGAATCACAACCTGAGCGCCAAGTCGTTCCAGACGATTCGGCTGGGTGTGTACGACGCGTTCCGTCAACTTTCCGGCGGAAGCAAGCACGCGAGCGAATACGGTCTGGCTTCGGAGTCCTACACGGATTTGCCGGATGCTGAAGGCAATTACAACGGTCACTACGACGCAGGTGAGCCGTTCACGGATAGCGACGGCGACGGGATGTATGATTTCAACAATCCGAGCAATGCCTATCCCAACGTCAACGGATTCTACATCGCGGGTGACGGGCTTGCCGGTAATAGTCAGCAGTTGGTTCCCGATTGGGCGCAGTTTACTTCGCGCACCTATACGCTGAAGTACGACTTGACCTCGCAGGTTCATGCGCGTCATCAATTGAAATCGGGACTCGAATACAACTACTACGAAGTGAACGCGGAAGATCGTCCCTATCCGACGATTGTCAACGGCGGCGAGGGAATCTATACCGACGTTTACAGCTACTATCCTTCGTCCGGCGCATTGTATGCCCAGGATAAGATGGAATACAAAGACATTATCCTGAACGCTGGATTGCGCTTGGACTATTGGAATATCGGCGGCGAGTCTGTTCAGAATCCGGTTGCCGATGATCCGACGCGATCGAATTTTGTGGATTACAATCCTCCGAACAAGGGCGGCGACATCTATCTTTCGCCGCGAATCGGCGTGGCCTACAGTGTGACGGATCGCGACGTGTTCCATTTCAACTACGGCTATTTCTATCAGCGAGGCCGCCAGGATTACTACTTTACGGGAGTGAATCAGCTTCAGACGGGCGGCACTCCGATAATCGGGAATCCGGATCTCGAACCTGCAAAGACGATCGCTTATGAATTGGGAGTTCGTCACCAGTTCGGCGAGGACTTCCTTCTCGATGTTTCGACGTACTACAAGGACATCAAGAATTGGATTCAGACCGCGTCGCAGAACGAGCTGTATTACGCATTAGGTATTCCGCTTCAGAGCAGACAGAACGCGGCGATTTACTACAATGCCGACTACGCTTCGGTGCGCGGATTTGAGTTCAACTTGACGAAGGACTACGGTTCGTATCTTTCCGGTCGCGTGACGTACACGTTGTCCTGGGCAACCGGCAAGAACTCTTATGATATCGGTTCCGACGTGACGCGCGGCAACTACAACGAGCCTGCTCAGGAAACTCCGTTGGCTGGGGATCGCCGTCATCAGTTTGTAGTGAATCTTGGCGCAAACTATCCGCTCAAGGGCAAAGCCTTCTCCAGTGAATGGTTGAAGTCCGGCTGGACGATCAATTGGCTGTCGCAGTTCCTGTCGGGTCTTCCCTACACTCCGACTCAAGCGAACGGATCGAACATCGAAGGAAAGGAGTTTTCAGAGAATACTCCGTGGACCTATCAAACAGACGTGAATATCGCTCGTCAGTTCCGTTTCGGAGGTCTGTCCTGTCAGGCGCTGCTTGAGGTTCGCAACCTGTTCAACACGGAGAACATTTTGGGTTGGGATCGCAACACGGACACTATAGACAGCTATGTGGACGGCGAGCCGGGTTACATCAATGACAGTTCGTCGCCGAATTATGGTTTGGATCCGAAGTCGGGACCGAATCCCGACGCGTGGGATATTCCTCGTCAAGTCCGTTTCGGCTTGGCAGTAGACTTTTAACCGGAAGGGCCGGGAATGCAAATACGAAAGATTTTGGCAATAGCCTTACTCTGCGGTTTGCTGATAGGCGCGGCAGGTGTGGTGGAGGCGCGCAGGACCACTGATCGTCCGGTGACCGGTCGTCTGGACGAGGTGGATCCTGAAGCCACTACCGATATCATCATGCACGATATCGGCAACGTGAGATTTACAATCGGAAACTACGGTGAGGCGGGAAATCCGAATTCCGTTCCGGGTTTCTCTGGCTTTGAGTTTCCGATCAACAGCGGAAGTGACTTCCTCTTTTCCGCGGGACTTTGGGTTGGAGCGGACGTCAACGGTGTGCGGTTGGTTTCGACGTGCTCGGACGGCGACAATGGTACCGGAGAGTTTTACCCGGTGCATCTTGGCTCCGTTCCATTCGCCAACACTTCGCTGAATCCGGACTGGCAGTTGACCTCGAAGACGATGGACGCCTTCGGAGATCGCTATTTCAACTTCGGCGCAAAGGACATTGACGACGAAGGGGATTGGACCGACGCGGACGATTTGGACGGCGACGGCAAGGCCTCCAAGAACTGGGACGGCGGTCGCGGCCTCGTTGGGTTCGATGATGACGCAGATGGAGAAATTGACGAAGACGGTGTTGATGGCCCGGATTCGGGGCCTGACTACGATGTCAACGGCGACGGAAATTGTAATTACGATCCGGAAGCGCGCGTTGACGAGGATCCTGCAGGCGATATGGCGCGGGATTATGTTGATAACGACTTTGACGGATTGGTGGACATGGAGGATTCGGACAATGACGGCGATTGCTGTCCCGGATTCCTCGATGACGACGGCGACGGTTTAGACGACGAGGACGGAGTCGCGCGCGGTGTGCAGGAATACTTCGCGGTGATGCAGGACGACATCGAAGCACAATATGTGTCGAGCCCCGACGTGGACGGACACACTCCCCTCGGTGTAGTCGTCACGCAGCGCACCTACGCGTTTCCTGAAGACTACGCGGCGGATTTCATTCTGCTCGACTATCGCGTGCGTAATGTGAGTCCGCTGGCGCTTCGCAACGTCTATATCGCGATGTTCTCCGATCCGGATATCGGCGCTCAGGGTGAAGGCGGCGACGCTGCTTCTCTGGATGATCACAACTACTACGATGAAGACCGTTTGATGGCGGTGCAGTACGACGATCCGGCTGACGATGACGGGTTCGGTCCCGGCGTGTTTGCGTATCGCGTGGTAAAGACTCCGGTGGCTCTGGATCAGCTTCGCGTGACGTTTGCGAATTTCGAGCGCGTGTCGGGTGGCGATCCCGAGACCAATGTGGACAAGTACAACATGATTTCGTCGGGCGAAGTTTCGGCAGCGACTACTCAAATGGGCGATTGGCGCATGTTAATGGCTTTCGGAACCGAAGCGACCAACGGTTTCACGATTCGCCCGGGCGAGACGTTGCCGCTGACGCTCGCCTTTATTGCCGGTACGGACATTCCCGACGTAGGCCGGAACGCC
>JADLDM010000111.1 GCA_020846695.1 bacterium
CGCTGATTCGCGTGGCGGATTTTTTCGGACTTTCGGAACTCTATTTGGGTCCCGGCTCCGCCGACAAGTGGAATGACAAAGTGGTGCGCGGCTCGATGGGTTCGCTCTTTCATCAACCGCTGAAAGACGTGGAAGAGGTGGCCGCGTTCATCAAGAAGTGGAAGGGTGACAGCGTGGCTCTTGTCGCACATGGCGGGGTGCCGCTCGATAATCGGACGAGTTTTATGTCTCCGACACTGCTTGTTTTCGGCAATGAAACACGCGGACTTTCACCCGAAATCGAAACGTTCTGCACACACCGCGTCACCCTCACTCCACATGGCGATGCGGAGAGTCTGAATCTCGTCACGGCGGCGGCTGTGGCGTGTTATGCGCTCGGACAAACGATGAGCGATGAATGATGAACGATGAATAACAGAACGAATTAGGAACATGCTTTCTGTCTCAATAGGTCTCCTCTGGAATGAATCTGAGATTCGCGGGAATTTATCCGGCGAATTTGCGATACAGTGTTTCACCGAATGCAACCGCTGGCTGGATTTGTCGGCGGAGAATGCGGAATTTCTTGCAACGTCCGCTGAAGCTCCGCCCGAAGTGGTGTGGGGTGTAAGACTCGGTGAGTGTCTCTCTCCTCAGCAGGGCGAGAACATTTTGCATCGCCTGGTCGGCACGGAGTATTACAATCAATCCGCATTGATTCAAGCGGGCCGGATTTGGGAATCGTCGCGCCAGAGTTTTGATAATCGCGTATGGTGGCCCGTGATTCAGCTTTCATCGCGCGACGAAGGACACGATGTGATTGGGCAATTGCGCGACCTGAGCGGGATTCATCCGATTGGCCTGACGGTTGTGCAATTGAATCGCCGTCAGATGGGGCCGCGCTTTTCGATTCGCATCGGCGATTTTGAAAGCAAAGTGCTTGAAGTTCGCGCGCGTCCGAAGAACAAGGATGCGTTCTTCGAGCTTGAAAAAGTTCCGATAGGCAGAGGTTTTCATTGGGAGAGAAAGGAGCGGCTCTCCTATAGAGGGGAATTGCGTGTCTTTCCCTCCAATGGGCCGGGCTTGACTGCCGCAAACGATCTGCTGTTGGAGAGCTATATCGAAACGGCCGTGGGCTCTGAAATGCGTGATGATCTGCCCGCCGCATTTTCGCAGGCGCAAGCGATTGCCGCGCGCTCGACGGTGTTGGCGACGGCGAATCGCCATCACTTCGCGGACGGATTTGATCTTTGCAACGACGATCACTGTCAATGCTATCAGGGAATCGCGCGTGAATCCGGCGCCGTGATCGAGCCGATTCGCAAGACGGCAGGGCAGGTGCTGATTCATACAGCGACCCCCCTCTCATCCCCCCGTGAACGGAGGGAAGCCAGAGTGGTTGATGCGCGCTATGCTAAATCTTGCGGCGGTGTGAGCGACATCTTCCGCGACATATGGGGCGAAGAGGAGCCGGGCTATTTTGCCGTGCGCTCCTGCGGCGAGTATGAACTTCCCGATCTGTCTGATGAGAATAAACTGCGCGAGTTTATTGACAATCCGCCACCGGCATTTTGCAATCCAAAACATCATCCCTATCCCAAGCCGTGGGACGACGACCCGCTCTTTCGTTGGACAAGAGCCTATCCGCGCGCGGCGCTCGGAGAGATCATCTTCCAAAAGACCGGGAAGAGAATCGGCTCGGTGCAAAGAATCATCGCGCACAGACGCGCAACTTCAGGCCGGATCATTGAGCTTGAAGTTATCGGAAAGGCCAACCACGTTAGACTCTTTGGCGAGCTGGAGATTCGTCGCGCGCTGTCGGGTTCGCATCTTCCCTCCTCCTGTTTCATCGTGGATGAAGCGATAGACATCTTGTATCTGCGCGGCGGCGGCTGGGGTCACGGAGTTGGCTTGTGTCAGCTCGGCGCAACGGCAATGGCCAAGGAGGGCTGGAACGTGAAACGCATTCTCGATCACTACTATCCGAACACGCGGCTCGAACAGCTATGAATGTTCCGACACTATTCTTCCTCATTGCGGGAATCATCGGCTTAGGCTTTTTGGGGCAGTGGCTGTTCCGCCTAACTCGAGTTCCGGAAGTAATGCTCTTGATTGGCGCCGGAGTGGTCTTGCGCGAATTTCTTCCCTTTGACGAGAGCATGGTCCTACAGGCGGCGCCGTATTTTGGAGCGTTCGCACTGCTGGTAATTCTATTTGAGGGTGGACTCCATCTGGATTTTCGGCACATGCTTGAGCAGTGGAAGAACTCGCTCGCGCTATTGGTGTTTGTCTTCGCGTTCTCGTTCCTTCTTATTACGGCGCTTTGCGTTTACCTTTTCGAGTATCCTCAACTCAATGCGATGCTCTTGGCGTCGGCTCTTTCTTGCACAAGCGCGGCCATAGTGGTTCCGCTGGTAAGGCAAGTGAAGATGAGTCGGTCGGTACAGACGGTTCTTGAACTTGAGAGTTCCGTCTCAGATGCGATTGCGGTATTAATCACAGTCACGCTGCTTAACATTTTCACGCAATCTCAATCTGACAGTTCGGTTACTTGGATGGTGCTTGCGTCGCTTACGGGTGCGCTCTGGATCGGTCCACTCGCGGCCGTCGTTTGGGGGTGGCTAATGGGGAAGCTGGCGGGGCAACCACTGGTTTACCTCGCGACATTCGCCGCGATGCTGGTGGTTTACGCGTCCTGCGAGGCTGTTCACAGCTCAGGCGTATTCGGGGTCTTCTTGTTTGCACTAATATTGTCGAACGGGCCCCGGCTTTTCAGCCGGTTTTGGAAGAGTACCGACGGGCGAGAAGAGCTGCGCGAGTGGATGGGAACGGACGTGAAAGGGTTTCATGCTGAATTGACGTTCCTGGTTCGTGTGTTTTTCTTCGTCTTCCTGGGCTTGCTGTTTGATTACCGTTCCGTAACTTTCCAAGTGTTGGTAGAGGCGGCTGCCATTTATGCGGCGCTTCTGATTGCCCGCTGGCTTGCGGTGGGCAGGATCAAGATCGGCGAGAGCAAGGAGGAGCAACGCCGCGCCCGGCGAGCGCTGTTCCTTTTCATGCCGCGCGGCCTGGCATCCGCAGTTCTTGCCACGATTCCCCTTCAATACGGCGTGCAAGTGAGCTCGGAATTCATAACCGTGGCAATTTGCATCGTCTTTCTGACAAATCTCGCTATTACGACCGGTGTGCGTTGGGTTGAAAAGGGTCACCTGCCGACGGTGCAGGAGGTTGTCAAACATGATTGACACGCACTGCCATCTTTTTTTTGAGCACTATCAGGACGATCTTGACGTCGTGATGCGTCGCGCCAAAGAGGGCGGGGTCGAGCGCGTGATCACAATTTCACTTGATAAACCCACAGCCGAAGAGAACCTGCGGCTTGTCGAGCGCTATCCTGGACAAGTCTGGTGCACGGTTGGCGTGCATCCCGCAGAAATCGCAAACGTCTCGGAAGACGATCTGCTGTGGTTAGAAGCGATGTCGGGCGATCCTTCCGTGGTCGCGATCGGCGAAATCGGACTCGACATCTATCGCGGCGAAACCAATCTCAAGGAGCAGGAAAAGCTCTTTGAAAGACAGCTTGCTCACGCGCGGCACGTTGGGCTACCCGTGGTGATACATCATCGCGCCGCGGGATTACGCACAATCGAAATCACCGAGGCAGCAGGCAATACGCGCGGTGTCTTCCACTGCTTTTCGGAAGACTACGATTACGCCAAGCGCGTGCTCAATCAGGGCTTCCATATCTCTTTCACCGGCAACATCACCTACAAGAATTCCCCCCTCCCCGACCTCGCCCACCGTCTTCCCCTCGACCGAATTCTACTCGAAACCGACGCCCCCTTCATGGCCCCTGTTCCTCATAGAGGAAAAAGGGCCGAGCCTCTTCACATTTTCGAGGTAGCCGCCAAACTCTCTGAAATTCATCAAGTTAGTATTCACGAAGTCGCAAGAATTACGACTCAGACTGCGCAATCGCTGTTCTGGAATTGCTAAGTCACAGATTGCACGCGATCCGGGAATTGTGAGAGGCTTGTCAAGCTCCGAAGAGGCAATGGTTCGCGAAATGGGTCAGCATGACTACGTTGTAGCAAGTGCAAGCAAAAACCAAAGATTTCAGCCGATGCAAGTGAATGCAATTCAATGACTTATAATTAGACGGACGCTGTCTAATTTGAATCATATTTATTGAGAAACTTGAGCAAACTGCTTGACATGCGCTGATAGTCCAACTATATTAACCACAGTTATAGAAGCAAAGGTGGCTTCGTGCGTGGAGTACGCACGGAGTCCGCAGTCACTTGTAATACTTAGGAGAGTATGGGATGAAGACAGTAAGAGTGATTTTGACTTTGGCAATGCTGTGCCTGTTCGTGGGGCAGGCATCGGCAACAGAGAACGCTTTCATTGCGTTCGACCAGGTTCAGCAGAAAATGCACTTGGTTGTGGAGTCAGACGTGCCGATGCACGGGCTGGTTTCATTTGGCGGCAGCGCAATCGGCATGGGAACACCCCAAGTGTGGAACCCCGCCACAAATCAGTATGTGGATCAGAATCAGATTGACGGCGCGACCGTTTTCTGGTGCCAGGTAGATGTGGCTCCGGGCAGCCTCCCCGTTGGCCAGCCCGTTGATGTCCAAGGCATGGTAGAAATGACGGATGAGAACGGCGTGCCTACTGGAAACGATGTTGTGGTCGAGGACTGGAATAGTCTTGTTAACAATGGTCAGGGCGAGCTGGAGTATCTTCAGACTTGCACTCCGGTATTGCCGACTTCGATTCCCGTCAACTCTTCATTTTGCGCGCACCTTTGCCACGGATCCTACATGATACCGATCGAGTGCGAGAGCGAAGAGTACACGCCCGGAACCGTTGAAGTGACCGTTACGAACCGTTGCAATCCCTCGGAGACTCACTGCGACGAAGACTGTCAGGGCATTAATTGGGGTCTCTTCACCTATGAGATTCGCGTGTTCCCCGGTTGCCTCATCTATTTGACCATGACCTACTGTGGTCAGGATGACGGCTGTATCTGTATCTGGCGTTCGGACACATATCTTCCGGTTGAGATTTCAAGTTTTGATGCGGTGGCGCTTGATGGTCGTGTGCGCCTGAATTGGAGCACAGCCAGCGAGTCTGACCTTCGCGAATTCCGCATCACCCGCAGCACCACCCGCGACGGCGTGTATGAAGAACTCTATGATGTGAATGCCTCAAACCAGGCGGCCGGCAACAATTACAGTTGGACCGACACGCACGTGCAAAACGGCACGACCTACTACTACAAGCTCCACGTTGAAGACGTCGAGGGTCATCTCTCCGTCTATAACATCTCCGGTCAGACGGTCGTCGCGGAAGCGACTCCGACCGCAGGCATCGTTCCAAGCGAGTTCTCATTGGCGCAGAACTATCCGAATCCGTTCAACTCACAGACCACGTTCAGCTTCACGCTTCCCGAAGCCGGCGATGTCAGCCTGAAGGTCTATGACATGCTTGGCCGCGAAGTCGCTACGGTAGCCGAAGGCGCGATGTCTTCCGGCGTCCATACGATGAACTGGTCGGCGGATGGTCTGGCGACGGGCGTGTACATGTACACCCTGAAGTCGGGCGAGTTCAGCCAGTCGAAGAAACTCATGTATCTGAAGTGAGTTTCAGACTCACGGACGATGCGTGTTTGGATGACCTAAAACCACGGAGAAAGACAGCATGAAAAAGATATTGTTGACAGTGATGCTTGTGCTGACCGCCGGTCTGCTGCTGCCCGGAGGCGCGCAGGCCCAGTGCAACCCCGATCCGGCTCCCAACTCGGGATTCGAATTGGGTCTTGGCCAGTCCTATTGTATAAAGGTTTGCCCCGGTCTTGTGACTTTCACTCTGGTCGGTTCCTTCAGCGGCGAGGAGGCAGCTCCGGTGCTCACGACGGTTGCCGGCTGTAACGCCACGAATACCGACTGCGATGTGAACTGTACGCCCGTTGATCCGCCGCACATCTTCACGCTCGGCGGCGGGCACTTCTACGCCAATCCCACATGGTACGGCGGATGGAACGACTGTCTCGAGATCGTGTTCCACTGGGTGCACGATCCGGGCTACTGGGAAATCCAGATCTTCAGCTTCTGTCAGGGCTGCTTCTGCCTGACCTTTGAAGATCAGTTAGCTGCCGAACTATCGGACATCTCGGCGGTTGCCGGCGATCAGATGGTGCAGATTGATTGGACGACCGCCAGCGAATCCGACGTGGCACATTTCAATGTGCTTCGCAACAATGAGAAGATCGCAGAGGTTCCCGCGACCAATACCGTAACCGGCCACTCTTACAGATGGACGGACGCGAGTCTGATCAATGGCGTGACCTACACCTACACGCTCGAGACCGTGAACATGGACGGTTCGACCGAATTTTTGGGCGCCACGGCCGCTACTCCCAACGCACCGGGACAGGGCGTTGTGAGCGAATACGCGCTCTATCAGAACTATCCGAATCCCTTCAACCCCGAGACGAGCATTCGCTTTGATTTGGTTGAAGCGAGTAATGTCAGCCTGCGTATCTACAACCTGATCGGTCAGGAAGTTGCCACGCTGGTGAACGGAACACAGTCGGCCGGTTCGCACGTTGTGAATTTCGACGCGTCGAATCTCACGACCGGCATGTATATCTATCGTCTCGAAGCGGGCGAATTCAGCGCCACGCGCAAGATGATGCTGATCAAGTAGCTCTCTCCCATACTCCACAATTAAAGCCCCGCGAATTTCGCGGGGCTTTTTGTATTCATCACTGAAGCTCGGACTACGTGTTGTTAAGCGGCAATCGCGTGCGGCGCGCGCGCCGATGCTCATTTCCTGCCGCTTCTTGCGTATGTTCGCGGCGGTGCATGAAGAGCTGCGCGAATTTCATGAGGCTTGGAGCCAGCAAGAGCAGATTGTAAGGCCACGGTACCAGCATCATTGCGGCGGTGATACCCGTATAAAGAAATGCCCTCGCGCCGGCGGCAAGCATGATGCGCTGTCGCTCTGACTCATCTGCGGCATCAAGAAGTAAGTACCAGGCTTCCCGCAGCGCCTGAAAGATGCTGTAGAGCGGCGCGAAGATTAGAACATACCACCACTCCATCGTCGGCTCAACTATCCTTTTGCACTTCGACCGATTCCACCGCCATGTCCAGAGGAAGTGAAAGCAGGATTCTTAATATGTGCTCATTCAGTCGCGTGCCCGCGCCGACAATCTTCAATCCTGTGCGTCCCCAGATGTCCTCCGCGAGCACCATCCCTTCGTGCAAATCGGAAAGCCTCACGCGACGCGTCGCCTGTCCGCCGTTGCCGGACGTCGTCGCCAGCGCGGCGTAATTCTCGACCAAGGCAACCAGCATCGGATCAAACAGTGACCCTCTGCCTCTTCCAAGAATACGTATCACTTCATCTCTCGCGCGGATTCCCGTATCCGCCGAGATCATCTCGAAGGCTCCGGACACTCGCAGGATTCTCGCTCCCAATGGAATCTGATGCGAAGCCAAGTTTTGAGTTCCGGTTCCGTCGAAGTTTTCGAGGTGAAATTCGATGATTTTCGCCGCGCCGTAGAACATCGGGAATTGCATGAGCACTTTGGCTCCCAAACCCGGATAGCGGTCATACATTGCCTGTTCTTCCGTCGTGCGATCTTTTCGCTGCGCGAAGAGAATCGCGTCGGGCAATCCGAGTTTTCCGATTTCGCGCAGCCTTGCGGCGAGCAGCAAAGTGTTCAGTTCTTCGCCGCCCATTCCCAAGTGCGATCCGATCCAAAGGCACGCTTGCACAACGCGCTCCGCGCGCTCACGATAGTCCGGTATTCTCAGTACAAGCAGATTTTCAAGCACGGTTGCAAAATCATCCGCCGAGTGCTTGAGCCACATGCCCACGCCGTTCGCACTGCGTCCCGCGGGCCCCGAACAGATTGTTGCCGGGCTCGCGAGCAATTCGAGAATCGCGCGCAAGTCGTGAAGCTCAATCGCCGCAGTCACATTGCACATCAAGCGATCCGAGGGCCCGGTGCCGATTCCTATCGTCGGAAGCATCAGCGTGGACACGCGATCGAGCGCAAGTTGAGCATCATGATCAAACGGCGCGCCGATCATGACCGCAGCGGGATCAAACTGTTTAATGGAAAGATCGGGCTCCGTGCCGAATCGCATACATCGAACTTCCGCAGCAGTGCGCACAACATCCGGCGCGCTCCGCTCGTCGGGGCGCAGCAGGTAGAGCACGTTGACGATGCGCGAGCCGCTCATTCGTGTTTACCTTTGGACGGGTAGAGCTTCGGCTGTGACTTGGAAGCCGGCGCCATAGACACCGGGCCGGATGATTCTTCTTCGGGAACTCCGCCCAAGGCGATGTCCATTCCCTGATCGGAAACCAACAGCATCGAGATTCTGCGATTGCGCGCATCGTAGGGATCGCTGAAGCGCGGCTTGCGATCGGCAAATCCGCGCACCATCAAGACCTGATCCTGCGGCAAGCCCGACGACTCCATGATACGCCGCGCCTCATTGGCGCGTTGCGTCGAAAGCTCCCAGTTACTCATCGAGTTGCTCGCAGAGTAAGGCGTTGCGTCTGTATGTCCCTCGACGATCAGCTTATTGGGAAGTTTGCTGTATTGCGCGGCAAGCGCGCGAATAGCTGCGATCAGCTTCTGCGACAGCATTGAGCTTCCCGACTCGAACAGCGGAGCGTTTTCACCCTCACTGATTTCCACGCGCAGCCCTTCGGCGGAGACCTCGACGGAGATCTGCTCCTTCATTCCCTTCAAGTCGGCATTCTTCTCGATGAACTCGCGCAGTGTATCCGCTTCACTCTCCAGCCGCTCATCGGTCATCGGCGCACCGCGCATCGTTGTCGGCAGCTTAATCGCCGCGATTCCGATGGCCTTGATTTGTCCTGCTGCGTCCGCCGGCCCCGCGCCCAAGAGAGCCTTTCCCGTCGGGTCTCTGAAATATCCGCCGATGCCGCGCTTCACGTCTTCGGATTGTCCGAGAATCCAAAGCACGATAAACAACGCCATCATCGCCGTCACGAAATCGGCAAAGGCCACCTTCCACGCGCCGCCGTGGTGGCCTCCGTGTCCCATGTTCTTCTTGACAATGCGTATGATCGGTGGATCGTTCAGATCAGACATGAGTGCGCGCCTCTTAAGCGCCCTTGTTCTTTGCGTCCTTCAACAGTTTCTCAGTCTCTTCAAAACTTGGTCTGTCCGAATGAAAAATCGCACGCCGCGCAAACTCGACGGAAACCGAGGGCGCCATTCCCTTCGCGAAGGCGCTGATCCCCGCCTTGATCACGTGAAGCAGACGTGAGTTATTGCGGTTCCTCATTTCGAGGTTCGCAGCCATCGGCGAAAAAAATCCATAGGCCATCAACACTCCGAGAAACGTTCCCACGAGCGCGGCGGCAACGTGATGACCGACTTCCGCGGGATCGCCGTCAATGTGACCCATCGTGATGATAATTCCGAGCACGGCCGCGACGATTCCCAATCCCGGTAATGCGTCGGCAATTTTCGCAATCACTCCGGCGGTAATTCCCGATTCTTCGTGATGCGAGTCAATTTCCGCGTCCATCAGCATCTCAATTTCGTGCGGCGGAACCGATCCTGCTAAGAACAGTTTGATCGTATCGCAAATATATGAGATGGCTCCGTGGTCGTGGACGATCAGCGGATACTTCTGGAATATCTTGCTCTTGTGCGGGTCATTTACGTGCGACTCCAGCGCAATGATGCCGTCCTTGCGGGCCATCTGAAACAGCTCGTTGAGCAGAAGCAGCGTCTGGATGTAGGTATCCCGCGACGGCCCCATCTTGCCCTGCATGATTCCGATGACGTCCTGAACGAGCTGCTTCAAGGTAGAAACCGGAACGGACACCAACAGTCCACCGATTGCCGCGCCGCCAATCACGATGAACTCAGAGGGTTGAAACAACACGCCCAGCGTCCCGCCGGCCATCAGGAAGCCGCCGATCACGCCGCCAAGCACTACGATTATGCCTACGATTGCCATGAAATCTTCAAGTTTGCTCTAAGTTACGCGAGCCTATGGCTCATTCTCTCGTGGGCGAAATTCGCAAGCCGCGTGCCCCATACTTCTGACCCTGCAAGCAGTCGTAAAATCCCCTCGCTTGACTATTCAATGTGGGACATCTAAATTGTAGCAAAGGAAACTGACCCCGAACGCGGCCACATGCCGCCGAGCCGGGGACTAAGCGCGACCGACCAACTCACGACTTTACGAATCAAAGCGCTGTCGCGCAGTTCCCCGCAGTAATCTAAAGTCAATTCCCATGCCTCGTCAACTCTACACCGGACATCTCCCCGCGCTTGAAGCGCAACTGCATCAGAGCATCTCCACTCTGAAGCAGGGCGACCCGTTGTCCGAAGTATGGGTGCTGGTTCCCAATCAGCTCTCGCGGCTCTATCTGCGACGCGCGCTGGCGCGCAAGGCGGGAATTGTCGCAAATCTGCACTTCCTCACGCTGCATGATCTGGCGCGAAAGCTTGCAGAGCCGCTCCTGCTTGAAGAAGAGTGGATCATCTTAGGCGAGCTTGCGCTCGATCCGCTCTTCGCACAGTGTGTGCTTGAATTCGCACCCAACCTCTCCTACCTGTCTCCAATAGTTCACACGGCGGGCTTTCGTCGCGCGCTGCTCTCAACTTGGCAGGAGCTGCGGCTCCATCAAGTTGAAGAGTCCGACCTCAGGGAAATCACCTATCCGGATCGTGAGCGTGCGCAGAAGGCGGCGGATCTCGGTGCGCTCTTGAGCTTCCTCTCGCACCGCTTCCACGAGAAGAAGTGGCTTGATTCCGTCGGCGTGATGGAGCTTGCCGCACGCGCGGTCGGCAAGAGCGAACTTCGCATTCCTCCCATGGCGATTTACGCGCTTCATGAGATTCCTCCGCTTGGCAGGCGCGTGCTCTCCGCCTGCTCAAGAGCTGCGGAACTTCACGCATTCCTGCCGTGGCGTGAAAATGCGGAGGGCTATCATTGGACCGCCGCCTTGCGCAATTGGTATGTGAGGGAAGGCTTCAGCGAAGAGGTTTGCGACTTGCCCGAGTCTTGGCCCGAAGGGCTGCGCATGATCTCGGATACGCTGTTCGACGGCGAGCCGGCGTTTATTGAGGACAACACGCTCGCGCTGATCTCCGCGCCGCGTGCATCTTCTGAAGCGACGGAGGTTGCGCGTGAGCTGCTCTATTGCCGCATGGCCCCGGGCGAACGCGCGGCGATCGTGATTCCGCACTCGGGTGATGAAATTCTCGGGCCCCTGCGCAACCGTCTCGCGAGCGCGGGATTCTCTCCCTACTTTCACGCCTGCCGCACTCTGGGCGAAAGCGCCGCCGGTCGTGGAATCAAAGCGCTCTGCTCACTGCTGACGGGAAATTGCACACGCGCGAACCTGGTCGAGCTGTTGCTCGCGGTTCCTTTTGTTGAAGAACACGCCGCCTATTCCGCCGAATGGGTGCGCATCGTTCACGATCTTGCATCGGCGGATGAAAGTGCGCGTTGGATCGCGCAGCTGGACAAGTTGATTGCCGCACTAACTCGCCGCGTGAAACGCGCGGAAGAGAACATTGATGACGACGGCCCCGCCGCGCAATTTCGCCTCCGCGTCACGCTCGCAGAAACGCTGCGCGAATTTCTCAAATCGCTCTTCCATGTCATCGAGGAAATTCGCGCACAAGTATTCTGGGCGCAGGCTGCCGAAAAGCTCTGGGACTATTACGAGTCTATTGCCGCGATTGATGAGGACTTCGAGGGTCTCGCACTACAGCTTGCGCAGGCGGGCGCGCTTGATCAGGCTCGCGTTCCCTACAGCATCAACGGTCTCGCGCAACTGTTCCATGTCGCGCTGCGCACTCCGGCGAGCCGCGAGGGGAAGTTTCAGCGCAATGAACCGACCGTCGCGACGCGCGAGCAACTCTATGGCGTCATATCCGATGACCTCTTCGTCATGGGACTCTCCGAAGGAATCTTTCCGCGCCGCGATCAGCCCGATCCGCTCTTGCTTGATGACGACCGCAGGGAGCTGAATCATCGTCTCGAACAACACGAGCGCGATCCGCTCCCTCTAAGTTCCCAGTGGCCGGAGCGCGAGCGCTTCTGGCTGCAATCGCTGATCACTTCCGCCCGCAATTCACTGACTGTTTCGCATTCGCGCTCGGACAAACAGGAGCGCGGCCTGATTGCCTCTTCGTTCATGCGCGAATGCGCGTCAAAGCTCTACGGCTCCGATCTGACTACGGAAGACGTCTTTCAACGATTAAGAGATCGCGACGGCGGGCGCTATGTGTTTGCGCATCAGCTTGGAACCGAAGATCCAGCAGAGTCAATCAGTCCCGCTGAATACGACGCATCGAGTCTCGATCAGAAATCGCGTTTTCCGCTACTCCATCGCGAACAGGATGAACCGTTTCGCCGCGCCTTCCTTTGCGAGTCCGCGCGCTTCACGGGAAAACACTTCACGCGCTTCGACGGAGTGACGGAAGATGAAGTCGCGCTGAAGCTGCTCGGCGAACATCACACTTCGTCAAGGCTCTACTCCGCAACGGAGCTTGAGCACTACTGGCAATGCCCCTTTCGCTATTTCGCGGCGGTAGAATTGGAAGCATTTTCACCGGATACCGAGGCAGAGCTTGATCCCTTCGGTCCGCTTGAACGCGGCACGTTGATTCACTCCATCCTCGAAAAGTATCACCGCGCCCGATTGAACAAACCGATTTCCGCCGACAACTACGCGCTGAGTGATCTCTTCGCACTCGCGCAAACGGAGATGCGGCTTTACGCGGAAGAGAATCCGACAGGTCCGCGCTTCCTGTGGGCGCGTCATATGCGCATGATCGAGCGCACGCTCGGAAAGTACTACGGCGAGCTGCTGAACCTCGGCCCCACGTGGAAGACTATTGGCGTCGAAACAGGGTTCGGCAAGAGAGGCGACGCATTGCCGGTCGCACGCATAGCGGACGGCGAGACCGCGATCTCTTTCAAGGGGCGCATTGATCGCTGCGACGAGGATACGAACGGCGCGCTGTTGCTGACTGACTACAAAGCAGGCAAAAAAAAATCAGGCCGCGCGAAGGAGCGGCGTCTGCAACTTTGCATCTACTCAGCGGCGCTCGCCGGGAAAAGCGACACTGTACGCGCACAATATCTCTTCTTGACTGCGGAAAACTGCATCGAGGATCCTCTGCCGTCACCCCCCGTGCCTTCCTCTGTCGAGATTGTCTCGCTCGTCCGCGATTTGCGGAAGGGCATCTTTGTTCCTGATCCGAGTCCTGATGATTCCGCCGTATGCAGAAACTGTGTCGCGAAGTCAGCGTGCGGCGCGGTGCGCCACACCAAGAAGTGGCGGCGCGGCGGCGAAGTTCCTGCAATGCAAACGTCGCGAGGTTCCTCATGATAGATCAGGAAGCTCGCGATCTCGCGATTCACAATCACGAAACGACGTTTCTGGTGGAAGCCGCCGCCGGAACCGGCAAGACGACGCTCACCGTGCAGCGCATTCTCGCGCTCGTTGAATCCGGTGTGAAGATTGAGCGCATCGCGGCGGTGACTTTCACAGTGAAGGCCGCGGGTGAGTTGAAGGAGCGGCTGCGTCAGGAGTTCTCGTCTCGCCGCGAAACTCCGAGGGCGAGCGAAGCGCTGAACAATCTTGATCACATGGCCGTGAACACGATTCACGGTTTCTGTTCCGATCTCTTGCGCGCCTTGCCGGTCGAAGCAAAACTCGAACCCGGTTTTCAGGTGACCGATGAACTCGAGCAATCGGCAATGCGTAGAGAATTTTGGAATTCTTGGCTGCGCGACGCGCTGAATCGTGAAACTCCCGTCGAACTTGATCTCTATCTTGAGTTCGGCAACCTTACTCCTGCGAACGTGGATTTCGGAGCGAAGCGTCTGAGTCTCTTTGATCTCTTCGAAACTTTTCTCGGTGCGCCCTCGCTCGATTTGATCAGCTTCGGTGAAGATTCGCATCAGGCAATCTCGGCAGCGGAAAGCAGGCTGAGACAAACCCTCGCGGACGCGCACTCAGCAATCGCTTCGTGCACGGACGAGACGGACAAGCTGCTCCCGCATATTGTCCGCATCAGTCAATTGGCGCAGAAAATCCCGCAGGATCTGCTGACGCTTGATGCCATCGCGTGGCTTCGCGCCAATGCGGGAATCGGCGCGAAGAACGTCGGGCGCGCCGGCGCATGGACGGGCGCAGTGGACGTCAAGGCGGCAAAGCAGATTGTTGACGAGGCGCGTGACGCTCTCGCGTCGCTGCTTGGAGCAATCTTCACGGTCTCGCTCGATGCAATTGCGCAGTGGCTAAGACCTGCCGCCGCCGCCTACCGCGAGCATCAGCGCGCGCAGGGCCGCATCGGCTTCGACGATCTCTTGCGCGCCACTCGTGACATGCTCAGACAATCACAGAACGCGCGGCGCATCTTCAAGTCCCAGTTCGATTATCTGCACATTGACGAATTTCAGGACACGGATCCAACGCAGACCGAAATCATATTCTTCCTTGCCGAAAACGACGACGAGCACGCGCTCGATTGGCGCGACGTAAATCTGAAACCCGGCAAACTCTTCTTAGTCGGCGATCCCAAGCAGTCCATCTACCGTTTTCGCGGCGCGGATCTTCGCATCTATAACAAGGCCATGCGCGGAATAGAGCGACAGGGCAGGGTTCTGCGTATTCAGACAAATTTCCGCAGCGACGAGAAGATTCTGCGCGAAGTAAACGGAGTGTTTGAAAGCGAGATGACCGGTCAGAGCAACGACGCGCCCGGATATGTTGCGCTCGTCGCAAGCGAGAGCAACCCGTCTTCCGCATTCGCTGTGGAAATTCTTGCCGCGGGAGCCGAAACGGATCGGAGTAATGCTCACGCCTTGGCGGAGTCGGAGGCCGAAGCCATCGTGTCGCATATCAAGAGCGCGGTTTCGCGCGGCATGATCGTGCGTAGGAAGCATGATGCATCGAGTTCGCTCTCATACAAGGACGTCGCAATCCTGTTGCGAACCGGCACGCATCTCGACAGCCTCACGGATGCGCTCCGTGCTGCGGATGTTCCCTATGTGAGCTTCATGAACGACGCATTCATTGCGCGAACCGAAATTGAAAGCTCGCTCACGCTCCTTGCGGCGCTTGCTGATCCGCAAGATACGATGTCTGTCTTGGGCGCCCTGCGCTCTCCGTGGTTTGCGATTGCGGACGACGAATTGCTGCTGCATCGTTATCACGCCGGTTCGTTTGTCTACACGACTCCGCAAGACGAGGACACCGTCGTGGGCCGCGCGTTGAACATGCTGCGCAGGTGGCACGAGCAGCTTCGTCACGAAGCTCCCTCTGCGCTGCTCGAACATCTGCTCACCGAATCTCATGCTCCCGCGATCTACGGAATGAAATCTCAAGGCGTCGCGCGCTATCAAAATCTGGGTAGACTTGTGGAACTGATGCGCCGTCTTGAAGCGGGCGGTGAGTCTGCTCCGCTGCGCATTGTCGAGCGCCTGCGCGGAATGACGAAACTTGCCGACGCGGTGGATTCGGAATCGCATTCTCCCGCCGACGCCGTGCGCATTCTGACCATTCACAAAGCGAAGGGATTGGAGTTCCCGTTTGTGTATCTCTATCGCATTGCGCCAAGTGAAAAGACTCCGCTTGTCGTAAACTCCTCGGAAGGCGATCGCACAGTTCTGGCTGTGCGCTCGGGCGGCGCAGAGAGCAACGGCTTCGCGGAGCGTCTGCGCGAAGAGGCGGAACGGCAGAAGCATGAGGAGACTCGCTGTCTCTATGTTGCCATGACTCGCGCCTGTCACCGACTGATCATACCGATAGGCTGGACCGATACATATTCGGCGCTCACAAAGCGCTATGATTCGGACGACGCATCGTATCTCCCCGCTGATGTAGAGCGGACTCCTGCACAAGCTCCGCAACAAGAGGTCTTTTCACCCGACGCGCCGCAGCGTCAATTCACGGGAAGTGATGAGCGCAGCGCTGCGGTTGCGCGAGAGCGATTTGAACAGTGGAGAGCGCAACGGTCTGCTTCTCTAAGATTGCGCGGATCGGGCGCGGCGGTAACCTCGGCAAGTGAGCAGGAGAAACCCGTGCGTGGGAAGTCGAGTGGACGGAGCGCCGCGATGCGCATCGGCACGCTCGTTCATTCCGCGCTGGAAGCTCTGGGCAAGAGCGGCGAACCCGAGCGCGCGCTGAAGATTGCAGCCTCGCGCGAGATCGCGACGCCCGACGAGTTGAACGCGGCGCAGTTGATCCTCGGAGGAGGACTGCATCAGGAGCTTGAAGAACTGCTGCGCGGAGCGCGCGCCGTATACAGCGAAATGCCGTTCACGCGACTTGCAGACGGCGAGATTCACGAAGGCAAGATTGATCTCTTGGTTCACTCCGCGCAAGGGAAGTGGGTGGTGGTGGATTATAAAACGGATGACGTCGCGAGTGAAGATGTCGCACTGCGCTCTCGCAACTACGAGGCGCAGATGCGATCGTATGCTGGAGCGGTTGAAAGTCTGATCGGCAGACGTGCCGATGAACTCTGGCTCTATTTCCTGCGTCCACGCAGGATTCACAAAATCGCGCAATAGAAAAGGGCCGATGCATGAAGCACCGGCCCTTTCAAGTAAGTGGGATTGGGTTACTTCATCAGGATCATTTTCATCATGTCACTCTGCACGCCGGAAGTCAGACGCGCAAAGTAGACGCCGGAAGCGAGACCTGCTCCGTCGAACGCGACTTCGTGCTCGCCCGCGGAAACCGTTCCGCTCATCAGCGTGGCCACTTCGCGGCCCTGCACATCGAACACGCTCAAGGTCACATCTGTGGCTTCACCGAGGTTGAAGCGGATCATCGTGCTCGGGTTGAAGGGGTTCGGATAGTTTCCGATCAACTCGAATTCACCGGCGACAGGCGCGGTCGTTTGCACGACGTTCACAGTCACGTGTCCGGCGATCTGACGATTGCCTTCAACATCCACGGTTGAGAGCTGGTAGACATACCCGCCGACCGAAACGCTGTTGTCGGTGAACGAGTAGTTGTGCGCGGCGGCGGTGGTGCCCGCTCCGTCAACAACGCCAACCGTCATCCACTCGGCATTCTCAGCGCTCTCGCGACGCTCAATCTCGAAGCGGTCATTGCCGTTTTCCGTCGCCGTGCTCCAATTCAGCGTTACGGAATTGCTATTGGCCGCACCGGAGAAGGACATCAACTCGACAGGCAGCGGGAAGTCCTCGCAGTAGATGCGGAGCGTGTAGTTCACTTTGGTCGTCGCATTGTGGTCGCAGCGCGCATCCACGACAATCCAGTACCCGTTGCCGTCGGCGCCGGGAAGTCCGTCTTCAAACTCAAGTGCGTGCGGATCTGCGCCAAGGCAGGAAGTTGTGTTGCAGTCCTCAAGCAGCACGAGAATCAGGTCGTCGCACGTGCTATTCGGGTTGTCATTCCAATCAAGTGTAATCCAGAATGGGTTTCCGGATCCGGCGGCGAATTGACTGTCGTCAATGCGGTAAACGTCTGCTTTGCCGCGCCAGTTGCTTGTGTCGTAACAGCTCGGGCCACCCGAGAAGACTCTGTAATACTGAGTATCGTCGTGGCCATAGCGGGAATCGCCTTCAATCACGGAGCCGCACAGGACTTCGCCCGGATCGCACCATGCGTAAGTCTTGTTCGTCGCGCCCAGAATAAGGACAATTGCTGCGGGAATCCAAATCAGTTTCTTTAGAATATTCATGACACATCTCCTCTTGTTGACATCAAAGCATCTCGTTCGTTACACACGGCTAAATATACTATGAGCGTGGGGAGAAGAGCAAGGAACTCGACAGCTTGAGGTTAGCAATATACACGACATAGCAAGTTATACTTGGTAGGAGTGTTCAAGCCGATTATAAAAATGACTTGCATATTTGGTGACCCATAACCGGAGTAAGCGATGCAAAATTCATTGCGGATATTGGTGTCAAAAAAGGTTGCGCGCGCAAGACGCGATGCCTCTTCTCGTCAGAGGCTTTTGCAAAATGCAAGAGGCCGCTCCCTGAAGAAGCAGCCTCTGAAAGGGTCAGCTATTCGGGATTAATTTGAGGGGCCGAGGCGCAGATACTCCACCTCGGAATTCCAATGCACGGTGAGTTGTGTGTTGAAGTGATCGCGGCAGACGACGGTGAGTTCGTAGTCTCCGTAGGGATCGCTGGGGTCGGGCGCTACGTAGCTGAAGCTGCTCCAGTTGCTGCCGGAGGGCGGCGAGATGTAGGGATTTCCGTCAGGGTCTATCAATTGGGAGAGCAGTCCGTTCAGGTCGCCGGCGTCATCGGTGGGAAAGACGCCCCATTCTGCATCGTGCATGGAGATTGCCTGTCGAAGGCCCTGCAAATCGGTGAGCGCCGCGCCGACATAGGCGCGATTATGCACCTTGAAATACTCGGTCATCGTGATCATCGCGAGGATTCCGATGATGACGACGACGAGCAGGAGTTCGAGAGTTGTTACGCCGCGCTGATTCATAGTATGTCCGGGGTATTCCGGAGTGGGTTAAAGCAACCGCAGGGCCAAACGTTGTGTTTGTCCTAAGCGCAGTTTCCTTCTTGATTTGCGGTGTGATGCGCGGGTAAGGCGGTCTTGTCCATGCTGGCGAGCTGCAACATAAGCTGGAGTGGATGTTGCAATTCGTCGTGGCAACGACTATCTTTGCGGGTCAACACAACTCAAGGCAACAGGAGCTTCATGGCAACTCACGATTACGATTTAGTGGTGATCGGCAGCGGTCCCTCGGGTCATCGCGCGGCAATCTCTGCGGCGAAGTTAGGCAAGCGCGTGGCGATTGTTGAGCGGATGCGCGAATTGGGCGGCGTGTGCGTGGCGACGGGGACGATTCCCTCGAAGACGATGCGCGAGGCGGCGATTCACTTGTCGGGGATTCATCAGCGCGCGTTTTACGGTTCGGCCTATCGCGCGAAGGATTCGATAACTGCGGACGATCTGCGGCATCGCACGCAGATGGTGATGGCGCGGGAGTATGAGATTGTGCGCGATAAGCTCGTGCGCAACGGAGTGGAAGTTGTGCTGGGTACGGCGCGTTTTGCGGATTCGCATCGCGTGGTTGTCGAGTTGCAGGATGAGACGCGCGAAGTCACGGCGGATTTCTTCGTGATTGCGGTGGGCACGCGGCCCTACATGCCTCCGAGTGTCGAGCATGACGGCGTAACGATTCTGAATGCCGATTCGATTCTTGATATTAAGGTGATGCCGAAGACGATGACCTGTATCGGCGGCGGTGTGATCGGGCTTGAGTATGCGAGTATTTTTTCGGCGCTCGGTGTGCAGGTGACGGTGGTTGACTTGGCGAAGAATCTGCTTGGGTTTGTGGACACGGAGATTGTGGATGCGCTGATTTACCAGTTGCGGCAGATGAAGGTGGTGTTCCGATTGGGTGAGAAGGTCGAGAGCGTGACGGTGGATCACTCGGGCGCGAAGCCTCACGCGGTAACGCATCTTGCATCGGGCAAGATTGTGGTGAGTGACATCGCGCTCTATTCTGCGGGTCGTCAGGCAAACGGCGACACACTGGATGCGGAGAAGGCGGGGCTTGAGATTGACAAGCGCGGCAAGCTTTCGGTAAATTCTGTTTACAGGACTTCGGTTGATCACATCTACGCGGTGGGCGACGTGATCGGTTTTCCGGCGCTGGCTTCGACTTCGATGGAGCAGGGCAGACTTGCGGCGTTGGATGCTTTCGGTGCGCGCGACGAGAAGCACGTGCACGACATCTATCCTTACGGCATCTACACGATTCCTGAGATCTCGACGGTGGGGGCGACGGAGGAGCTTCTGACGCAAGAGTCCATTCCCTATGAGATCGGGATTGCGCGTTACAAGGAGATTGCGCGCGGTCAGATTTTGGGGGATGACACGGGAGTGGTGAAGCTGATTGTGGATCAACGCACGCGCAGACTGTTGGGTGTTCACGCGATCGGCACCGGCGCTACGGAGTTGATTCACATCGGGCAGGCCGTGATTGCGCACAACGGCACGATTGATTATCTGATTAACGCGGTCTTCAACTATCCGACTCTTGCCGAGTGCTACAAGACTGCTGCGCTTGATGCCTCGAATCGCTTGAAGGCGATTAGCGGCGTTCAGAAGGTGTGAGGTCAGAGGTATGAGGTATGAACCCGGAAAGTCAGAAGTCAAAAGTCAGAAGTCAAAAGCGAGAGGACTGTAGCGGCTGTCCCCCGTGGCTGCCGACCGCCCTTCGCCGAGCGGGGATTAAGGCTTTGCGGTTCCCAGCCGGAATCTGAATTCTGGACTTGCTGTTTCCGGTTTCAAAATATTTGACCAAACGGACTGGATTGGTTCGTCAGGGGGGGGCTGGGGCGGGATGGGTGATTGAGGAATGA
>JADLDM010000112.1 GCA_020846695.1 bacterium
CGATCAAAGACGACGGATTCGATGGACTTGGCTTTAGCTTTTTCAGCGCACAGTGTGCCGACCATTTCCGCGACTTGCGAGGCGCTCTTGCCCTTCGTATTGGGGCGCAGGTCAGGAGACAGCGAGGAGACACCCATGAGGGTTTCTCCGGTTACGTCATTTACGAGCTGCGCGTACATGTGGTGCAGCGAGCGGTAGATGACGAGACGCGGGCGCTCCGCAGTGCCGTTGACGACCTTGCGGATATGATGCTTGCGGCGGATGCGCGCGCGAGTGCGAATGGCGATCTTGTTGGACACGAGTCAGGCTTTCTATTGACTTCAGATTCCGGTTAAACGAACGCCGACTTTGACGTTCCTACAGAATCATACTCTATTTACTTCAGATTCTTCAACGGACACGATGTATCGTGTCCCTACGCTTGGCTTTTCTCAACGGAACGATGTATCGTGTCCCTACGCTTGGCTGTTCTCGGCGGACACGATGTATCGTGTCCCTACTTACCGGTCTTACCGGCCTTGCGATGGATGCGTTCGCCGGTGTACATGATTCCCTTGCCCTTGTAGGGTTCGGGTTTGCGGACGGCACGAATGGTAGCTGCGACCTGACCGACCATCTCCCTATCCGTCCCGGTCACAACGATGGTCGTGGGAGCGGTGACTTCTGCTTTGACATTGGAAGGCAGAGCGACAAACACGGGATGGCTGTAGCCGACGTTGAGCAAGACGCCTCGCTTCTTGGCTTCGCACTTGAAGCCGACGCCGACGATTTGCAGTTCTTTTTTGAAGCCTTCGGTGACGCCGACGACCATATTGTTGATCAGGGCACGTGTAAGGCCGTGGAGCTGACGATGAATCTTGCCGTCCGTTGGGCGCGCGCAAGTGATCTGATCATCGGCCAATGCGATGGCGATATCAGGATGAAAGGTGCGTTCGAGTTCTCCCTTGGGACCTTTCACTTTGACGTGCGATCCCGATAGTTTGACTTCGACGCCTTTGGGCAGCTTTATTGGAGCTCTTCCGACACGTGACACTCTTGACCTCGAACAGCTTATTCTTGCAATCGGCCTATTGGAGCCGAAGGATGATCTGAACTAATATCGAATGTTTTTGTAGCTTACCAGATTTCGGCGAGGATTTCGCCTCCGACGCCTTCACGACGCGCCTGATTTCCGGTTAGGAGACCTTTTGGCGTGGTGAGGATCGCGGTTCCGAGTCCATTCAAGACGCGCGGAATCTGATTGCGATTGACGTAGCGGCGCAATCCGGGTGAGGAGATGCGGCGCAACCCTTGAATCGCGGGTTTTCCGTTGGTATACTTGAGATAGATGCGGATGAAGCCTTGCGGGCCTTCGTCCACCTGGACGTAGTCTCGGATGTAATAGGCTTCCATGAGTACGCGCGCGAGTTGAAGCTTCATACGCGAGAAGGGCACGTCCACATAGGTCTTGCGCGCTTGCAGAGCATTACGCACGCGCGTCAGAAAATCAGCAATTGGATCCGTTGTCGGCATCTTGGGATACGATTAGAGTTACCAGCTTGACTTGACCACGCCGGGGATGTCGCCTGCATGCGCGAGGTCCCGGAAGCAGAGGCGGCAGAGACCGAATTTGCGGAGGACGGCGCGCGGGCGTCCGCACTTGCGGCAGCGTGTGTAGGCGCGGACCTTAAATTTCGGCGTCATCTTGGCTTTGGCGATGAGACAGGCTTTTGCCATTTGAGATCAGCTTGTTGTAGTTTATGCCGCCGCAGCGGTTTTATCTTCGCGCTTGCGGAAGGGAATGCCGAGCGCTTTAAGCAGCTCATAGGATTCCTTATCCGACTTTGCGGTGGTGACGAAAGTGATGTCCATTCCTCGAATTTTCTCGACCTGATCGAGGTCAATTTCGGGAAAGATGATCTGCTCGCGCAGTCCGACGGTGTAGTTGCCGCGACCGTCGAAACCACGATCAGGCAATCCACGGAAGTCGCGCATACGCGGTGTGGTCAGCGAGATGAAGCGATCGAGGAACTCCCACATGACGTGTCTGCGCAGCGTAACGAAGACTCCGACGGGCATGCCTTCGCGCAGTTTGAAGTTTGAGACGGACTTGCGCGCTTTTGCGATGGCGGGCTTCTGTCCCGTGATCATGGCAAGCTCTTTGACGATGCTGTCCACGACACGTGGATTTTGGGTCGCGTCTCCGCAGCCGACATTGACGGTGATCTTGACGAGATGCGGGATTTCCATCGGGTTGGTGTATCCGAAGGTATTCTTGAGCGCGGGCACAACTTTTTCGTTGTAGTGCGCGATCATGCGCGGCGAATAGTCTTTCGGCGGCGCGGGACGCTCGCCGGCGACAGACTGGGGGCCTTTTCCGGCTTTGGGTGCTTTGCCTTTGTCGCCGCCCTTTGCGGGAGCTGCTTTCGGTTTAGCTTTTTCAGCGCTCATCGGAGATCATTTCTTTGGAGATTCTTGCGAAGCGGACGCGCTTGGTTCCTTCTTCAGTGCTAAGGACCTTTCGTCCGATGCGCGTGGGCTTGCCGGATTTGGGATCGAGCAGCATCACGTTGGAGACGTGAATGGCGCCTTCGCGCTTGATGATTCCGCCCTGTTGATTAGCCTGCGTGGGCTTTTGGTGACGCAGAATGAAGTTGACGCCTTCGACGACGACGCGGGATTTTTCGGGGAAGACCTTGAGAATCTTACCTCTTTTTCCGCGATCATTACCGGCGATCACGAGGACGATATCGTTTTTGTGTATTCTCATAGTCTGCGCCTACAGCACTTCAGGAGCGAGGGAGACGATCTTCATAAACTGCTTGTCGCGGAGTTCGCGAGCAACGGGACCGAAGATACGTGTACCGATCGGCTCATTATCTTTGTTGATGAGGACGGCGGCATTTTCGTCGAAGCGAATGTAGGAGCCGTCGGGTCTGCGCACTTCCTTGGTGGTGCGAACGATGACCGCGCGCGCCTTAGAGCCCTTCTTCATGTTTGAATTGGGGATGGCGCTGCGGACGGAGACCATGATGATGTCTCCGACGGAAGCTGAGCGGCGGCCCGTTCCGCCGTAGATGCGGAAGCAGCGGACCTTTTTTGCGCCGGTGTTATCGGCGACGTTGAGAATAGTATATTCTTGAATCATGACCGGCTACTTCTTCCGTTCGATGATTTCGACCAGTCTCCAGTTCTTATTCTTGGAGAGGGGGCGAGTTTCCATGATTCGGACGCGATCACCGATATTGCACTCGTTCTGCGCATCTTCGGCCATGAACTTGGCGGATCGCTTGATGTATTTCTTGAAGAGGGGATGCTTGACTCGGCGTTCGACACGCACGACAATGGTCTTCTGCATCTTGTTAGAGACCACGACGCCGACGCGGGTTTTGCGCAGGCCGCGCGCTTCACTCATGGTGGCAGCGGCTTCACTCATTTGGACTTACCCTTTTCGGCTCGTTTGCCGAGTTCGATCTCACGGATGACGGTTCTCATGCGCGCGATGTCGCGGCGCACGACGCGTACGCGAGCGGTATTTGGAAGTTGGCCGGCATCAAGTTGGAAGCGCAGCGCTTCGAGATTATCCTCAGTGTCATTGAGGCGATTTTTCAACTCGAGCGCGGTGAGTTCCTTCAGCTCGGTCATTTTAGTCGGTCTTGCGGATCCGGTTGCCATGGATTAGGAGTGCGCGGTTTCGCGCTCGACGAATTTAGTTTTAATGGGGAGCTTCTGCGCGGCGAGTCTCATTGCTTCTTGGGCGAGTTCGCGCGGGATTCCTTCGATTTCAAAGAGGATGCGTCCCGGTCTGATGACGGCGGCATAGAAATCGGTGGCGCCTTTGCCTTTTCCCTGGCGGACTTCCAAGGGCTTCTTGGAAACCGGTTTGTCGGGAAAGACGCGGATCCAGACTTTTCCACCACGCTTGATGTGACGGGTGAGCGCGACACGGGCGGCTTCGATTTGTCGGGAGGTCATCCAACATGCGGCGAGGGCCTTTAGGCCATATTCGCCAAATGCCACGGTCGAGCCCGCGTAATCGCAGCCGTCTCTACGGCGGCGCTGCTGCTTGCGGAATTTGAGTCGCTTGGGGGTAAGCATCGCTTATCGGGAATCAGTGTTGTGATCTTCTGTCATCGCGGCGACCTTCGCGGCGGTGTTCGCGGTTGTCGCGATGATCGCGGCGGTCGCGGTGGTCGTCATGTACTTCAGTCTTTGCGTCATGGCCGAGCAGATTGACTTTGCCCTTGCCGATGATTTCGCCTCTGCAAATCCAGACCTTGACACCGATGGTTCCATAGGTGGTCTTGGCCACTGAGAGTGCGTAGTCAATGTCGGCGCGCAGGGTATGCAGAGGAATACGACCCTCTTTGTAGCCTTCGGTGCGAGACATTTCCGCGCCTCCGAGACGGCCTGAGCAGAGGACTTTGATTCCCTCGGCGCCCATTCTCATGGTAGTCTGAATGGCCTTTTTCATAGCGCGGCGGAAGGAGACGCGGCCTTCAAGCTGCTGCGCGATCATATCGGCGACGAGCTTTGATTCAAGTTCGGGCCGTTTGATCTCGTAGATATTTACCTGCACGTCACGCTTGGTAAGCTGTTTCAGTTCGGCTTTGAGCTTATCCACTTCGGCGCCTTTGCGTCCGATGACGATCCCGGGTCGCGCGGTGCGAATGGTGAGCGTGAGCACTTTGGGGGTTCGCTCGAATTGGATTCCTGCGACGGATGCGCCTTTGAGGCGCTGCATGAGATACTTGCGGAGGTAGAGATCCTCTTCAAGTTTGTCGGCGAAGCTGCGTTCATCAAACCAGTGGCTGTTCCACGTGCGGATGATGCCCAGTCGCATGCCGATAGGATGAACTTTCTGACCCACTGATTATTCCGGTTTAGACTTGCGAGCGGTTTTCTTTGCGCCGGAAGCAGATTTCTTCGCGGCGGCCTTTGCAGGAGATTTTTTGGCGGCGGACTTCTTTGCGGGCTTTGCGTCGGCTGTTTCTTCGTGACCGGTTTCGGTTTCGGCAGCTTCGACAGCGGGCGGCGCCACGATGACCGTCAGGTGCGACATTCTCTTCTTGATGGGTGTTGCGCGACCCTGAGCACGCGGCATAAAGCGGTGCATGGTCGGGCCTTCATCGGCGAAGATTTTCTTGACGAGAAGAGCATCCACTTCGCTGGACGTTGCTTCATGCAATTGAGCGTAGTTTGCCACCGCCGACTGAATACATTTCAGCGTCGGCTGTGAAGCGGAGCGCGGAGTGAACTTCAGGATGTTGATGGCCTCGTTGACGTTCTTCCCTCGCACGAGGTTAGCCACGAGCCGCATTTTGCGGGGTGTTACGCGGATATATTTTGCGACGCAATGAGCTTCCATGATCACTACTTCTTAACGGTCTTCTTTGCGACGGAGGATTCCGCCTTTTTCTCAGTGTGGCCCTTAAAGGTGCGGGTGGGCGCGAATTCCCCGAGCTTGTGACCGACCATGTTCTCCGTGATATAGACGGGTAGGAACTTTCGGCCGTTATGGACGGCGAGCGTATGTCCGACGAACTCGGGCGAGATAACGCTTCTGCGCGACCAGGTCTTGAGCACCTTCTTTTCGTTTCGGCTGTTCATATCCTGCACTCTTGATTCGAGACGCGGATCAATGAACGGACCTTTCTTAAGCGAACGAGCCATAGTGAGATTGCGTTAGGCCAGCGCGGTTTTGTCGCGGCGCCGGCGGACGATAAGTTTGCTGGATTGTTTGCGCGGGTTGCGCGTTTTGAGACCCTTGGTGATCTTTCCCCACGGCGTGCAGGGATGGCGACCACCGGAGCTTCGTCCTTCACCACCGCCCATGGGGTGATCCACGGGATTCTTGACGACGCCTCGCACGTGACCTCGGCGTCCGAGCCAGCGTGTGCGTCCGGCTTTTCCGGAGACGACGCTTTCATGATCGAGGTTTCCGACTTGGCCGATTGTCGCAAGACATTCGGCAGGAACGCGGCGCACTTCACCGGAAGGAAGTTTCAGCAGCGCGAACTTGGTGTCGAAGGCCATCAACTGGCAGGCGGCTCCGGCGGAGCGTCCGATTTGACCACCCTTTCCGACTTTCATTTCGACGTTGTGGACGAAAGTAGCGAGCGGAATTTTGTTCAGGGGCAACGCATTTCCGACGCGAATGTCGGCGGCAGTGCGCGAGGACATGACTTTGTCGCCTGCTTTCAAACCATCGGGAGCAAGAATGTAGCGCTTTTCACCGTCTGCATAAAAGAGCAGAGCGATGTTTGAGGAGCGGTTCGGATCGTATTCCAAACGCTCGACGCGCGCGGGGATGTCGTGCTTATTACGGCGAAAGTCAATGACGCGATAGAGTCGCTTGTGTCCGCCGCCGGTATTGATATTGGGGGCTCGGCCGAGATTGTTTCTGCCTCCGGACTTATTGAGCGGAGTGCATAGACTTTTTTCGGGTCTCTCCTGCGAGAGTCCGTCGCGCACGAGCACGGTGCGATAGCGCAGCGTGGGGGTGAGTGGTCTGAATTTCTTCAGTGGCATATTCTAACTACTCGATTAGACGTTTTGGGCCAATTCGATGGATTCACCCTTTTTGAGAGTGACAATCGCCTTTTTCCAACTGGGGCGTTGGCCCTCGAAGCGGCCTAAGCGCTTGGTCTTGCCGCGGACATTCATGGTTTGCACTCCGACGACGGTGACCGAATATTTTTTTTCGACGGCGCGCTTGATCTCGACTTTGTTTGCGACGGGATCCACGACGAAGGAATACTGGTTGTTCGCGTCCTGCTGCGCGGCGACTTTTTCAGTGAGCAGCGGTTTGCGGAGAACGGAGCGTTTATGCAGCATGGCCGAGCCCTCCAAGCAGGGGTTTCACCGCGCTCTTCTGAATCAGAATGGTGGTGCACTTCATGAGGTCGCGGGTGGACGCGGCTTGTGCTTTGGTGGCGCAGGCGCCGGGGAGATTGCGCACGCTCTTCAGCAGAGTATCGTTGTACTCGGGCATGAGGAGCAGGACTTTCTGGTCGGGCAGGGCGAGCTTCTCGATCAAGGCGGCCATGTCCCGCGTCTTGGGCGCATCGAAGTTGAAATCCTCGACGACGCAGATGCGGTTGTCACGGGCTTTGAGAATGACGGCGCTGCGGCGGGCCAGAGTCTTGACCTTCTGCGGAATCTTGACTTCGTAGGTGTGGGGCATGGGTCCGAAGATCGTACCACCGCCGGGATTCAGCGGTGAACGCGTGGAGCCTTGACGGGCGACGCCTCTTCCCTTCTGTTTGAAGGGTTTGCGCCCGCCGCCTCGAACGAAGCTGCGACTCTTGGTTTTGTGCGTACCTTGGCGCGAGGCGGCTTCTTCGGAGCGCACTGCGAGCCAGATGGCGTGCTGATTTGGCTCGAGCGCGAGCAGCGAATCCGGTAGTTCTACCGTTTCCGCGCTCTTGGAGCCGTCTTTTTTGTATACCGGAAGATTCATATCTGTTTTACTTCCGTACGATCACAATACCGTTGTTGGGACCGGGAACGGCTCCGCCAATCATAATCAGGTTGGCATCGGCGTCCACGCGGACGATCTTGAGATTGTGTACGGTTACTTGTTCGGCGCCCATTCTACCGGGCATTCTTAGACCGGGGAGCGTGCGGCCCGGGAAGGTGTTGGAACCGATGGATCCGCCATGCCTGAAGAACTCGTGCGTTCCGTGCGTCATGGTCTGGCGCTGGAATTTGTGTCGTTTGATCACGCCAGCGAATCCGCGTCCCTTTGACGTGCCGATGACATGCACTTTTTCGCCGACTTTGAAGACGTCACAACTCAGGGAGTCGCCGACTTTCTTGCCGTCCACAGTCATGTCGCGGAATTCTTTTTGAATTTTGGGCGCGGTGATACCGAGCTTCTTGAAGTGTCCCTTCTGCGGCATGGTCACGAGCTTATCGCGCTTCTGCCCGAATCCGAGACAAGTTGCAACGTATCCGTCGCGTTCCACGGTGCGGATATTGGTGATCTGGTTGGGACCAAGTTCGATGACGGTCACAGGAGTGACGTTTCCTTTGTCATCAAAGACGCGGGTCATGCCCAGTTTTTTTCCGATGAGTCCTGTCATGTCTTAATCTCAATATCAACGCCGGCGGGCAATTCGATGCGAATCAGCGCATCAATCGTCTTTGAGGACGAGTTATGAATGTCAATGAGTCTTTTGTGGACTCGGGTTTCAAATTGTTCGCGCGACTTCTTATCGGAGTGCGGCGAGCGATTGACGGTATAAACGCTGCGCCTTGTGGGCAGCGGAATCGGGCCGGAGATCACCGCGCCGGTTTGCTTAGCGGTTTGGATGATCTTTTCGGTTGATTTGTCAATCAGGTTGTGATCGTAGCTCTTGAGCCTGATCCGGATCGAAGATTGCTGTGCCATTCCTGATGGGGGTTATTCACCGTTATCGAGTGGACTCACTCGATGACTATCTGACTCTGCAATGTGCCGTTCGTGATGGAAATTACGGATCGGCGGGGGACGCTTCTACTTCTTCTCGAGGATTTTGTCGGAGATGGACTTGGGGACTTCCTGGAAGTGGTCGAACTGCATACTAAATATCGCGCGGCCTTGCGTCAGCGAGCGCAAACTGGTCGCGTATCCGAACATTTCTGAGAGGGGAACCATTGCATTGACGACTTGTCCGTCTGCGCGGGGGTGCATTTCCTGAATACGTCCTCTGCGCGAGTTGATGTCGCCGACCACGCTTCCGAGGTAGGAATCGGGCGTTACGGCCTCGACCTTCATGACGGGTTCCATAAGCGCGGGACTTGCTTTGCCGACAGCTTCTTTGAGAGCCATTGCGCCACAAATCTTGAAGGCCA
>JADLDM010000210.1 GCA_020846695.1 bacterium
ATAACTCTCTCAACCAAGTAGCCACCAATTGGATATCGTATTGACTCATTTTTGTCACGATGTATGTCTTGAGATTATGATTTAACGTTGCGAAGAGGCTTTTCACATGATAGCAATATCCATTTCGGAAAAAAAGATTTATTACCTGTATTCGGGCGACTCACGCCAGATGCAAATTTCTAGACGTCGCTACAGGTGATATATATATATATATTTTGCATCTGATTTGGTGATGTGTAGCCAAGCCATGCTCGATGAGTCAATACTCTCTCCTGAGAGGAAACGAGAAAAAATAAATTACGTGTCGTGTTTCACTGAGTCAGACATTGATGCATTGCCATAGAAGACGAAATTATTTGACAGAAGGACGTAGATAATATAAGTTATATTGAGTAACGAAATTCTCCTACAATGGCAGCACGTATAATTAAAATGCTCAGTAAATTATTTAGTGCACCCGAATATCGTATACTTATTATGGGTCTCGATGCATCAGGTAAAACAACAATTCTGTACAAGTTGAAACTCAATGAAACTGTTCAAACAATTCCAACCATCGGTTTCAATGTAGAAGTAGTGTTGTTTAACAAAACTTCGTTGACTATCTGGGATGTGGGTGGTCGCGATAAAATTCGTCCATTAATGAGACATTATTTTCAAAATACGCAGGCTCTTATCTATGTGGTCGACTCAAATGATAAAGATCGATTACCACAAGCAACAGAAGAATTGTGGCGTGTATTTGACGCCGATGATTTAATCAATATACCTCTATTGATCTACTTGAATAAAACCGATTTACCTAATGCAATGAAATCTGAATACATTATTCAAGAAATGAGATTAAATAGTATTAAATATAGACCATGGTTATTGCAGCCATGTTGTGCTTGTACAGGTGATGGTCTGTATGAAGGTTTAAGCTGGTTGGTACGTTTATTGAAATCACCACATACTCCGGATACTATATATAAACCCATGGAATCAAAGAGTGTGATATCAACAGCTGAGAACAATCAAGACGACGATAAGTTATCAGAATGGTTATCTCAAACAGATGAGGATACAAATGAA
>JADLDM010000113.1 GCA_020846695.1 bacterium
CCAACCAAACCTCCGGCCGATATTTCAATGAACTGTTCTCCCGCGTCGCGCAGAGCTTTGGATTCGAAGCCGGATGACGTTCCGACGAAGACGATCTCAATGTTCGAACTTAATTCCCGCAGAGCTTCTCCGATTGCAAGCGCGGGATAGACATGTCCGCCTGTACCGCCGCCGGCAATGACTATTCTTTGGCTCATGGTTGCGGCGGCCCGTTGGGAAACCATCGCTCATTCTTGGCTTGTTGACGCGCGATGTTGAGTAGAACACCGACTGCGCTCAGCGACATGATGAGAGAGGTCCCTCCGAAACTCACGAACGGCAGAGGTTGTCCCGTCGCCGGAAGAACAGCGAGATTGACTCCGACGTTAACGATGAAAGAGCAGGCAAGCGAAACGGTGATGCCCGCCGCAAGGTAATAAGAGAATCCGCGCTGCGCGCGCACTGCAATTCGCCAGCTCCGGGAAATCAAGATGACAAATAGAAGAATTACCAGCATACTGCCGACGAATCCGATCTCTTCGCCGATAATGCTAAAAATTGAATCGTTATATGGCTCCGGAAGATAGAAGTGCTTCTGCGTGGATTGGCCCAGTCCCAATCCGAGCCAGCCGCCTTGTCCGACCGCGATTAACGATTGTTTGACGTGAAAACTTGCTGCGAGAGGATCCGTAATCGCCGCGAGGAAATAGCGTATGCGTTCGAGCATGTAAGGTTTTATCAAAACGACCACTCCGGCGCCCGCACCCGCAATCGGCAGCGCCATGAGAATCCACTTGATGGGAACTCCGTGCAGGAAGAACAACGCAGTCGCGGTCGCGGCAATCAACAGGGCCATGGAAAGATTTGGTTCCGTGACAACCAGCACAAGCACGAGTGCGACCAAGCCGAGCACGCCCAAGGTTTTACGCGTTCGTTCTGCGGGGAATGGGCAATCTTCAATCTCGGTAAATCTGCGCGCCATGTAGGCAATCAGCGCGTATTTTGCCAATTCGGCAGGTTGGAAACTGAACCCGAAGATCATGAGCCAGCGTTTGGCGGTTGCGTCAGGCAGCTTTGGAAGCAAGAGAACTGCGATCAGGCCAACAAGCGAAATCACCATTAGCGCACGCGCAATCTTGTGGAGGAGTTGAAATTTCACGAGAGCAAGAATGCTCATCGCCGCAAGACCGATTGCCAAGCGCGCGACATGGCGACTCACGATGATGTCTGAGTGCCCGTGGAATTGCAGCCGGGAGTGAACGGCCGAAGAGGTGAAGACGAAGACAATTCCCACGACACAGAGCGCGAGAACGGAGGCGAGCAAAGGCAGATCAAGCGTTGTTCGCGTTCCGGAGAATCTTCGATTGCCGTAGGGTAGGGAGTAGTTCATAGAGACATGACCAGTGACTTGAACACTTCGCCGCGCTTTTCAAAATTGTCGAATTGATCGAACGAGGCGCATCCGGGAGAAAGCAGAACACTGTCGCCGGTTGATGCTTCCGCCGACGCAAGTCTCAGCGCCTCGCTCATCGTTTCCGCTGAGAATAGCCGGGCATGCGGGCCGACTTCATGCAGGATCTTCTCGCGCGCCTCACCAAAAGCAATAATTAAGTGAATGGGACCATCGAGCAATGCCGACAGCGGTGCGAAACTCTCTTTCTTTGCGCGTCCGCCGAAGAGCAGAATAATGGGCGAGGGAACTGCGGCAATTGCCGTCATGGTTGCGGCGAGATTTGTGCTTTTGGAATCATTGTAGAAGCGCACGCCGTTGTACTCTCGAACAAACTCAATGCGATGTTCGACTGGTTTCGCGACGAGCAGCCCCGCGCGAATTTGCGAATCTGTTAGTCCAAGCGCGGAACAAGCGGCAGCGGCAGCAGCGGCATTCATCAGGTTGTGACGTCCCGGTAGAGTCCACTCATTCTCCCTGATCAGAACACGCTCCCCGTCCTGACTGCCGCGCGAAACGTGATTTTCTCTCACATTCCACTCCGATGTCGGATGTTGACCGAACCATGAAATCTTGCCCGGCACATTGCCCATGTGCGAAACAGAGAACTCGTCATCCCGATTCATCACCGCGACGCTATCGCTGTTCTGATTTGCAAAGAGCCTCAACTTAGTTTTGCCGTACTCTTCCAACGTCCCGTGACGATCCAGATGATTCTCTAACACGTTGATCAGCGCTGCGACTTTCGGTTTGATGGTGGGTGCATGTTCAAGCTGATAGCTGGATACCTCTACCACGTACAGCATCTCCTCCGGAGCCGGGAGGTGTTCACTCCATGCCGAGCCGATGTTACCTACAGCGACGGCCTTGATCCCGGAGTGAAGCAGAATGGTCTCAATCAGTGTGACGGTCGTCGTCTTACCGTTGCTCCCCGTCACCATGACGGCATTACCTGAAGAGCATCTCCACGCGAACTCCAACTCGGAGATGACTTCGATTCCACGCCCGCTCCATGAGCGAAGCCAATCTGGCGCGAGCACAGCGCCGGGCGAAACAATCACCGCATTGAATGGCTCCGCAAGCAGACGTTGATGTGTCCCGGTTTCAACGTCAACCCGATCCGAAGCAATCGAGGCTATCTGTTTCGCGAGTTTCGCGGCCGGTTTCATGTCAGAGATCAGAGCGGTCCCGCCGAGCCGAGTAATCAGTCTCGCCGCTCCAATTCCGCTTCGGCCCATGCCGAGAATTCCGAACCGCCTTCCGTCCAGCGAAGTAATCATCAGCGGACTTTGAACATGGTCAAGCTAATCAATACAAGCAGCACTTGAACGATCCAGAATCTTACGACCACTTTGGATTCGTGCCATCCCAACTGCTCGAAGTGATGATGTAACGGCGCCATACGAAAGATGCGTCGCCCCTCGCCGTAACGATTCTTCGTGTACTTGAAGTAGAGTCTTTGTGACATGACGCTGAGCGCTTCAGCCACGAAGATTCCGCCGATGACAAGGAGAAAGAGTTCTTTCTTCAAGAGTACGGCCATTGTGCCGAGCGCGGCGCCCAACGCAAGAGCGCCGGTGTCACCCATGAAGACCTGAGCCGGATAGCCATTATACCAAAGAAATCCAAGTCCCGCGCCGAGCAGAGCCGCGCAGAAAATCGTGAGTTCGCCTGCGCCGTCGAGATAAATAATATTCAGGTAGTCGGAGAATTTTACGTTCCCTGTCACGTAACTGATCACGGCGAAGGCCGCCGCCGCGATGGATGTGACTCCGATTGCAAGTCCGTCAAGACCGTCTGTGAGGTTCACGCCGTTCGAAGTTCCGGTGATTACGAGCATAACGACCAGTGGAAACATGTAACCGAAGTCGAGCATCACGTCCTTGAGGAAAGGAAGCGTCGTTTCCGTGGTGTGGAGTCTGAAGTTTCTGCCGAAGAGGTCCGCGTAGTTGAGAATGAACAGGCCGATCAGGAGGCTTAGCGCAATCTGGGAGACTAATTTGTAGCGCGCAACGAGTCCCTTCTTCTTCTTCTTAATCGTCTTGAGATAGTCATCGAAGAAGCCGATGGCTCCCATCCAGAGAAACGCGAGTAGCGTGAGGAGCACATAGAAGTTCGTTAGGTTTGCCAGTAGTAGCGTCGGAATCGCCACGGCGGCAAGGATCATCAGACCGCCCATCGTCGGTGTGCCGGCCTTGACATGATGCGATTGCGGTCCGTCGTTGCGGATTTCCTCGCCGATGTGGTGCCGCTTCAGTTTGCGGATCAGCCACGGACCGATCAGGAACGAAATCAACAGTCCCAAGACAGCAGCCAGGGCCGAGCGGAACGTCAGGTAGCGAAAGAGGTTTGCTCCGATCAGGACGTCACGCAGGGGGACAAGCAGATGATAAAGCATCAGGAGAAGAGTTCAGAGATTCGCGTCACGACTCTGTCTAGCGCCATACCGCGCGAAGCCTTGACCAATACGAGATCGTTGGGTTTGAGAAGGTTGCCCAAGATGTTCAGTATCTGATCGGATGATTCGTAAGCCAACACGCGCGCGCAAGAGAGGCATGACGCCGCGGCATGTTGAAAGCTCGGTCCGATAAGAATGGCGAGTGAAACTCCGGAGCGATCAAGCTCTTCAAGGACCTCTTCGTGTGCTACGCCCGTAATCTCCCCGAGTTCAAGCATGTCGCCGAGAATGGCGACCTTTCGCGCGGCGTCGCGCATGGAGAGAGTCTCGAGTGCAGCTCTCATGCTGGCCGGATTCGCGTTGTAGGAATCGTCAATTACGGACAGCGAACCCATGCGCATCAACTTTGCGCGGCCGCCGGTAGGAATCGTGCGCGTGACCGACAGAGCGGCGACGCTCGCCGGCATTCCGAAATGTCTTGCAACGGTCATGGCCGCCAGCCCTGCGAGCGCCGCAGGCCGTCCGGGGATGGACAACCGGCACACTTCGCCGTCAACGGTGAACGCGGCCAGACCTTCTGAATCAAATCGCAGAGCATCGCCATAAACATACTTTCCTTTCCAATTTGCGCCGGGATTGGAGAAGCCGTAACCAATGCGATTCTTACAACGGGCGCTTGCGCTGACGCAGCGCTCGTCTTCATACGGAACAAAAGCGAAACCGTGATCGGCAACAAAGTCGTAGAGTTCCCCCTTTGCGCGCTGCACTCCCTCCATTGAGCCGAATTTTTCAAGATGCGCGGCTGCAATGGCGGTTACTATTCCAAAATCGGGCCGCGCAATGTCGCAGAGCCGCCGAATGTCGCCTTCTCGCGTCGCACCCATCTCGCAAATGATGTAGCGCGCATCCGCGGGCGCTTCGAGAAGAGTGAGCGGCAGTCCGATCTCATTGTTGAAATTCCCCTTAGTCGCGTGCGTCAGTCCGTGATCCCCAAGCGCAGATGCAATGAAATCCTTCGTGGTGGTCTTGCCGACGGAACCGGTAATCCCGATGACTGCGCCTTTCAACTTGCGTCGCCAAGCATTCGCAGCTTGTGCGATGGCTTCATTTGGATCGTTGACCGGGATGAGCTTCGGATGAACGCTTGCGGGAAAGCGCGTCAGCGAGTCCTTTCGAACAACTGCGGCGGCCGCTCCGGCCTGAAATGCTGCCTCAACAAACTCGTGCCCGTCTCTCGCGCCGGAAAGGGCCCAGAACGTATCTCCCGCACTCAAAGATCGCGAATCAATCGAGTTCTTCAACTCAAGCTCGCACACCTGATGAACAGGAGCGCGAAGCGCTTCACGGAGCCAGCCTACTGTGGGAATATTCACCGAGAGAAACCGTTTGCGCGCAGCCACTCCAGAGCGACTTCGCGATCGTCGAAGGCGTGCTTCACGCCGTGAATTTCCTGATAAGTTTCGTGACCTTTCCCTGCGATGACCAGCACGTCGCCGTCAGAGCAATCCTCAAGCGCCGCGACGATGGAGGCCCTGCGATCCGGGTTGACGCGAACAGAGTGATCATCGGTCAGTCCATCGCGCATGTCGTCGAGAATAGAAATCGGGTCTTCACTACGCGGATTGTCGGATGTCAAATAGAGAACATCGCAGTTATCTTGCGCGGCTCGTGCCATCAGCGGACGCTTGCCTCGATCTCGATCCCCGCCTGCTCCAATTATGCAGCGCAATTTCGCCGGAGTCAGAGTTCGCATGGTACTCAATATCTTGACGAGCGCGTCCGGCGTGTGCGCGTAGTCAACAATCACAGTAAACGGAGCGGAGGAGGGGACGACTTCGGCTCGTCCGCGCACCGGAGAAATCAGCGAGAACTTGTCAAGGATGTGTTCAGCATTGTGGCCGAGAGCGTAGGCGGAGGCGATGATTGCCAGCGCATTGTGAATGTTGAAGCGGCCGATCAGTCGAGTGCGAACTTCAAATTCTCCGCCGTCGAGATGCAAGGTGAAAGTGGAGCCGGACGGGCCGAGTTTCAGGTTGCTTGCCCGGAAGCGCGCGTGCTCGGCTAATCCATAGGTCAAGACCGGCCCGGCGCACATTTCGATGAAGCGGTTTGCCTCGGGATCATCAATGTTGATGATTGCCGTGCCGTCGTTCAGAGGTCTCTTGAATAAGGCAAGCTTGGCCTCTCGATAAGCGTTCCAACTTCCGTGAAAGTCAAGATGGTCACGAGTAAGATTTGTAAAGACTACCGCATCAAACGACAAACCGGCCATGCGGTGCAGAGCGAGACCGATGGAAGTGGCTTCGAGCGCAACGCCCTTGCAGCCGTGCGCGGCCATTTGAGCGAATGCTTCGGCAAGCTCGGGAGCCTCGGCAGTAGTGCGTTCACTTTCCAGATGCACGTTATCAAAGAACATTCCCAATGTGCCGCAGACGCCGCACTTCGTGTCGAGCGAGGAGAGCAATTCCGCAAGCCCTGTGGCGACAGTGGTCTTGCCGTTTGTTCCCGTTGCGGCCACCAAACTCAAATTCTGCTCAGGATGTCCCGCGATGGCCCACGCCGCGCGCGCCAAACTCTCTCTCGCATTCTCGACGATGATTGCCGGAGCATCGAATCCCTCGTGCCGGGGCGCTTCGCAAAGGATCGCAGTTGCGCCATTTGAAAGCGCGTTTGAGATGAACTTCGCGCCATCAACTTGAAAACCGGAAATCGCAGCGAAGATATTCTCTTTGCTCACTCTACGCGAATCATAGGCAATCCCCGAAACAAACTCACTGCCGTTCGATCGAATCAATCTGCCACCGACTTCAACGGCAAGCTCACGCAAGCAGAGCTTCATTGCGCGAACAATGCGGACGTTGCCTGTACTTCACAGGCATATCCGACTGGAACCAGCAAACCTGCCGGCGGAAATTGGGAGGTGACCCGTCCGTTTCCCAGCAACTGCGCTCCCAATCCAAGATCCCTCAGCGTGCTTGCGGCTATGCGCAACGGCAAACCGCTCAACTGCGGCATGGGAATTTTCGGAACGTTTGCATAGAGCAGGGAATCAAAGACGAAGACTTCGGCAGAGTCCGTCTCTGAACTGTCTATTTCAGATGCCTTCTCTTCTTCCTTTGACGCGAGCTCCTCGATCTTCTTGGGCGGTGGGAGCTTTTCGGGAAATCTCAGCGCGAGGATTTCTTCTGCAACAGTCTTAAATACGGGTGCGGCGATCTGTCCGCCGTAATATCCGCCGTCACGCGGATCATCCACCACAACCATTAGAACATACTTCGGATCATCGGAAGGGAAGAAGCCGCCAAAGGAACTGACGAATCGCTTTTCGTAGTAGCACTTCTCGGCAAGATTGACCTTCTGCGCTGTTCCAGTCTTGCCGGCGAGTTTCACACCTTCGATCTTCGCCGCTTTTCCGGTGCCTTCCTCGACGACGAGTTCGAGCATTTGTGTAAGATTGGATGCAACTTCCGGCGTCAGCACGCGGCGAAGCGGGGCGGGACTGTATTCAAACACCTCTTCACCGGGAAACTCAATGGCTTTGATCAGACGCGGCTGCATAAGCGTTCCGCCGTTTGCAATCGTTGCGAAGGCCATGGTCATCTGAAGCACATTCACGGACACGCCTTGTCCCATCGCGAGATTCGCGCGCGTGGGCCCCATCCAGTTGTCGGGACGCGGCACGATTCCCGCTGTCTCTCCGCTCAATCCGATGTCGCAACGAGCGCCGAAACCAAACTTCCTGATCCAGTCATAGAACGTCTGCACAGGCAGGCGCGAAGCGATTTTCGCGCATCCGATGTTCGAGGACTTTGCGAGAACCTCGTCCACGGAAAGCTCGCCGTATCCATGCGCATCATGAATGACTTTGCCCGGGACTGAGTAGCTCCCGCCCTCGCAATCAATCATCGTGGAGCGGGAAACCGCTTCTTCTTGAAGCGCAGCGCTCACGGTAACAATCTTGAAAACTGATCCGGGATCATAGATATCCGTGAACGGCCAGCATTTTCTGGTTGTATCTGAGACGTCTCCCGGATGATTCGGATCAAAGGTCGGGAGGGTCGCGAGCGCCATGATATCGCCTGTCCACGGGTCCACCAGAATCGCGCACGCCTTTTCATAAACGCGGCCGTCCAGAGCTTGTGCCAGAGCGCGATCCAAGACTCTTTGCAGCGACAAGTCAATCGTAAGGTAGGCGTGCGCACCCACACCGGTTAGCGATTCCATATCGCTGCTCATGACGGCCGGCACGGTATTCGTTCTTGCGTCGCGCCAGAACTCGGCTTTCACCGGATCGGCGTGAAGCAGTTTGTCAAGAGACAGTTCAATCCCCTCCTGTCCCTTTCCCTGGATATCCGTGAAGCCCACAATCGTTGCTGCTGCGGAACCTTCCGGATAGCCTCTCCTCGCTTCGCGATAGAACTCGATGCCCGGCAGTCTCCTCTCCTCAATCAGGTCCTTCTTAAGCCAATCCACTTTCCGCGAGAGATAGGTGAACGGAGTGATGTCCATCTTCTTGCGCAAGGTTTCATAGGAGTAGGGCAGGTACTCGGTTAGAATCTGCGCCACACTGTCTTTCGCCGCGCAATCCTTTGGGCGAAATCCTACGGCATACGTCAGCGGCAGAGTCACGGCCAGAGCATGTCCGCTACGGTCACGGATTTCGCCGCGGGGCAATGCTTCTTCCTTAGCTCCGCGCGTCTGATCGTCCGCCAGCGCGCGCCAGCGCTCCTGCTCAAATATCTGCAGTTGAGCCAGTCGTGCCGCGAAAGCCGCCACGAAAAAAAGAAACGCAATGACCAGAAACCTCTCTCGGTTCTTAACGGAAGCCGGCTTGGTAGGTCTGGGGATGTTCACGGGCGACCTCCTTGTGCCGGAGCGAACTCGGAGAGAGGGAGAAAGAGAGTGTCGACGCGCCCTGCGATCGGTTTCCATCCTCGATGCTCATCCGCCCAATCCGCAACTTCACGATAGGGGGCAGCGGATTCGATCAGCGCGTCGAGATGTCTGATTTCCTGATCGGATTGGATAAGGAAGCTGCGCTGGCGGGCAACGTCAATCTGGAGCTTCTCATAGGTCAGGTTACGCCACGCTACCATAACGGCAATGATTAATAACACTCCCAACCACAAGATCAGCCGCACAACCACAGGCGACCTGCGGAGGATTCGCGTAAGTGGCTTGCGGCGATACATTGGGGAAGTGATTTCGGCGGAAGGCATGGTGGTGGTTCAGCGGATCTTTTCGATGACACGCAGTTTGGCGCTGCGGGCGCGGGGATTCTGAGTAATCTCCTCGGGGGTGGGGGAAAGCGGTCCTTTCACGGGAAGTTTCGCCAAGGGCGGCGGACTCGCGGCGAAAGGCGAGAGCGCCGAAGATGAAGCAGGGTGAAGCTTGGACTGAAAGAACTGTTTGACAGGGCGATCTTCGAGGGAATGATAGGTCAAAGTTAGAATTCTGCCCCCAATTCTTAACACCTCCCACGCAGCTTCAAGGCCCATGTTCAGCTCTTCAATCTCCTGATTTACCGCGATGCGTAACGACTGAAACACGCGCGGCAGCGCCTTGTGAGCGGCTGCGGGCACGGATTGGCGGACGATTTCTGCCAGTCGGTCGGTCGAGCGGATCGGCGACAACGAGTTCTCGCGGAATATCGCTTTGCCGATACGCGCCGCCTGCGGCTCCTCACCGTATTGCCTGAGGAGTTGGATGATCTCGCGCTCGCTCAATCTGGCGAGCAATGACGCCGCATCTTCGCCCTTGGCGGGATTCATTCGCAAGTCGAGCGGGCCGCTGTTGCGATAGCTGAATCCTCTCGAAGGGGAGTCAAGCTGCCTCGAAGAGACTCCGAAATCGAGCAAAACTCCCGAAAGTCCTGCAGAACTCCACGTTGAGATATTGCGACATGCTTCAGAGAATCGTATATTCCACAGTTCAATCGAATGAGGGCAGGTACGACGCACTTCCGCGATGGCTTCCGGGTCGCGGTCAATTCCGCAAACTCTGCCTGACGGAGCAAGCCGCTCCAGAATCAGCCGAATGTGCCCGCCGCCCCCGGCTGTGAAATCCGCATAGTCCCCATTTGGATCCGTGACAAGCCACTGGACAACTTCCTTCCCCATGACGGGTATGTGAGAGGGGAGAGGGGTGCTCATCCGCACAGGTGAAGTTGTCGGGCGTTTTCGATATTGATTTCCCTGCGGCCCGCTGCGGCAGGCCGCAGGGAATCCGTCGCACTATTGCCGACGGATGGCGATCTCTGTAGTGAGTTCCCTTGCCTGCGCCAGCACCTCGTTCTGGGCCTGATCGAGCGCGGACAACTGTCTTTGAGAGGCGCTGACGCTGATTTGGTCGCAGCCTCTCGCTCTAAAGTGTTCTATGATAGCTTGGACCTGAGCAATGGAATGGGAGGTCATCTCGCCGATGATGCGGATTTCTGCCTCACGACCTCTTTGAGTAATATGCGCGTGGAGTCCCATTGCTTCAGTTCTTTACGGATTTTTGCGTGAGCGCCTGATCCAGAGTTTTGCGCTGGCGCGCCTGTTCGAGGTTTTTGCGGAACTCCTCGGGATCCCATATCTCGATGAAGCGGAGGCGCCCGAAGAAGAGCGCCGACTTCTTGATCCCGGCATGTTCAAGCAGTCTCTGCGGTATCGTGATTCTGCCCTGCGCATCAATCTGTCGTTTGGAGGCATCAGTCAAGAGCAATAGGTCTCGATCGCTCTCCTCCTTGGAATTCAGATCACTCTGCATCAGATCGTCGGGCCTGTAGGTTCGCATGAATTCATCATCCGGAAAGGCAAGCAGTCGTTTTCCGGGACCAACCATGATAGTCAGCAGCTTTTCCGTATCCTTGCCCGGAAGTTCACGACGAAACTCCACCGGCACCGAAACACGGCCCTTGGCATCCACGGGGGCAGGGTCATCCCGGTCAGGATGACATCCTACAAATGAATATTCTCGCCTCTGACCGTCCATTTTTGGTCTGGGATACCCTGGGTTGCCAATTCTTACCACCAATGGCTCTAATGTAGTCTCGACTTGCCCGAAAGTCAAGGGGTCATCTCAATATTGTTGGTAATCACTCTTACGTCTAAGCAATTATTCTTTAGCTCTCTACACTCCAGACTCCGGCTTCGCCTTCTTCGTTTGGCCATATGAGAGGCAGTGACCCGCCTCTACCACCTCCGCCCTCACCGCTTGGCGGATTTTTTTTCGGCTCTGGGAACAATTTTGCGGGTGCGCACTCAATTAAGAAAAGACATCTACGGCCCTAAGCGACAATTGTGAAAACCACCATCTATTCGGCCCTTCTGGCGGCATCACTTCCGTGGGTCATCGTTGCCTGCAAGAGTGATGCGCAGACCGCTCCCAAGCTCAAGCTTTCTACTGTAGAGCGCGGCGACATGACGCAGACCGTCGTGGCAACCGGAAGTATCAAGCCTCTTCATCAGATTGAGATACGTTCCAAGACTGGCGGAACTGTGCGCCGTTTTTTCGTAGAAGAGGGGGACTGGGTAGAAGCCGGTAAACGGTTGTTCGAGATATCTCCTGAAGCATCGCCTGCTGAACACGTTGCCACGCGTGAAGAGCTTCGGACATCGGAGGTCGAGGTTAGTCAGGCGGAAGACGACCTCCGGATTGCCAAGGAGCTTGCGGAGAAGAACCTCGCACCGGAGCAGTCTCTGCGGGATGCCGAGCGCACTTTGGAGCGTGCAAAGGCCCGACTGTCGGGTGCTCAGGCCCAGTGGGCTCTCATTCAGCGTGAACAGCTTGGCGATCGAGGTGCGGATATGGACATTGTCTCAACCTCGACCACCGTCGTTGCTCCGATCACCGGCCTAATCTTCACGCGCGATCTTGATGCTGGAGCTTCCGTCTCCCCGACCACGTCAGCTTCCGGTGGGACTGTCGTGCTCACGATGGGGGACGACTCTGAGATTGAATTCCGCGGCGACGTGGATGAAGCGGACATCGGCAAGCTCAAGACGGGCCTATCGGCCAATATCACGGTGCAGGCATTTCAGGGCAAGACATTCACGGGGGAGATAACTCACATTTCGCCGGTGGGCCGCTACAGCGAGAAGGAACAGCAGATCGTGTTCAATGTCCGCGCCAAAGTGGATAATCCGGAGAAGCAGCTCAAAGTCGGCATGAGCGCAACCTCGCGCATTGTGGTGGACGACCGGAAAGACGTTCCTATCTTAGACGAAATGGCCCTCTACTTCAAAGGCGATTCCGCTTTCGTTAAAATCGTCACGGACACCGTCAATAATGCAACTGAGGAACGCGCAGTTTCGCTTGGCATATCCGACGGAATACGCACAGAGGTTACCTCGGGTCTGAACGGAGGAGAAGTCGTGAGCGCCGGAACAGTCATCGAGGAAAAGTAGCCGTGGGGCTTCTTGAACTCATCAGACAGGTCTTCGCCAACCTGCGCACCAACAAACTGCGCAGCGCACTGACCATGTTCGGCATCACCTGGGGAATTGCCTCCGTAATGCTGCTCTCGGGTCTTGCGCAGGGGTTTTCGGTTGAATCCCTTTCGGGCATTCGCTCACTGGGTAAGGACGTTGTGATTGTGTGGGGAGGGCGCAAGAGCATTGCCACGGGTTCAGGCCGCAAAGGGGATCCCGTTCGTTTCGATGAGAAGACGGTGGATGCGCTGAAAGTCAAGGCGCAACTATTCGATTTCTCGCCTGAAGTCTCGACATGGAATACGGAGATGCGCGCAGGGCCGCGACTTTTCAATACGCGTCTCGCCGGAGTCGGCGATACCTACGGAGATTTGCGCAACGTGATTCCCGATAACGGTCGCTGGATTTCACATCGCGACATTATGGAAGCGCGGCGCGTGTGCGTCATTGGGAATGAAGTCCGCAAGAAGCTTTTTGGCGAGGACTCCAACCCGCTCCATGAGCGCGTGCTGATCGGCGGCCGCGAGTTTCTGATCATCGGATGGAAGTCCGACAAGAAACAGAGTTCGACCTATTATGGCCCTGATAACGATGTCGCTTGGATTCCCTATACGACGCAGCTCTCACTTTATGATCGCTATTGGTTCGGCAATTTCATTTTCGCTCCCCGCAACGTGGAGGATCACGAGCTTGCAGTTGCCGAATTTAAGAGCATTGTTTCAAAGGTTCACAAGTTTGAGCCGGACGATCCCGAGGCTCTCAGTTTGTGGGACACTCATAAGAACGCACTCGAAACGGAAAAGGTCTTTCAGGCCATCAACGCTCTCATGGTTGCTATCGGCGCAATTACGCTGATGATCGGCGGATTGGGAGTCATGAACATCATGTTGGTTTCCGTGGTGGAGCGTACGCGCGAAATCGGAATCCGCCGCGCGATCGGGGCTAAGTCCTTCGATATTGTCAAGCAGTTTTTCCTTGAGTGTCTGGCGATCACAGTGTTCGCGGGTCTTGGCGGCATGGGGTTGGGTTGGGGCATCATCAAGGCGATGAACAGCATCACGCTGCCGGAAGGAGTTCCACCGCCGATTCTCTCTGAGCAAACGATGTTCATCGCAGCCGGAATGATCGGACTTGTGACGATCTTCTCAGGTCTCTACCCCGCTATTCGCGCGGCGCGCGTGGATCCCATTCAAGCACTTCACCATGAGTAGGCTGCTTCAACCGCTCCTTCTCATCGTTCTGCTCTCTTCCTGTGACAGGGACGATGACAACCCACGCAAGTGGGACGCGAGCTTCGTTCTTGCGGGAGCGACTCATCCCGTAATTTCTTCGTCAGATATGCCGGATCGGTTTCTGTACTACGTGGAAGGGCAGGGTGGGGGGCTCTTTCTTCATCGCGAGAACGGAGGTGGTGCGCGGCTCACTCCTGAAGGAGTCTCCGCGCGCTCCGACGCTGTGTGGTCTGCTAATGGCGAGTTCTTCACATTCTCCATTCCCGGTGAACCCGGCGTTGGTGAATCAGGAATCTATGTGGGAGGAATCTCGTCACCCTTGCTGCATGTCTGGGATCGGGGCTCGGAGCCGTCTCTTTCACCCGATGCCTCTGAACTTGTCTGCTCCGGTCCGCAAGAGGACCCGGACCACGCCGGCCTTTGGCTCGTTGATCTCGGAACAATACAAGCCGAGCGAATCCGTGAGACCGGAACCAAACCAAAGTTCGGACCGGACGGACAGATCGCCTACCTAACTCCACTTGCTTCATCCAACGGCGCGGCCCTCTACGTGGGTGACGACCTCAGGGGCATGTACGTGACTGACTATGCGTGGCTTCCTTCGACAGGCGAGCTGCTGTACGAAACGGCGTCGAATCAAATCAGCGAAGTGCTTCCGCAAACCATCTACCGCATCGGCCCCAATGACGCGCTGCCGGGCGAAGTGATTCAGCGTGACGCGACGAATATCTGCGCGATAGGCGGCGACGTTCTCTTGAATCAGGCGAACGGCGATGTGCTCGGCTCTCTGGTGTTGCGCGCGGGACAGAAGACTCTCACGATTTCCGATTCCCTTTGGCGCGCCAGTGCAACGTCGCCCTCCGTGATCCTCGCCTCCGGCCCTTCAGGAATCTCGAAGCTCATCGAACGATAATCCGCATTGGTCCCTCGCGGCCCTGTGCTTCATCCAGCGAACGAAAAAGCCCCGTCATGCGACGAGGCTTTTTGGTTTCCAATTCAGCGAGATTGATCGTATCAGTAGTGCGTCACGACGCTCTTGTCTTCCGCTTCGCCTTCGATGAATCGCCTTACCATCTCCACACTCGTAGACTTTGTCTCACTCGGCGTGCCCGAGAAGATCACCGTACCTAAGTGCAGCATCACGATTCGATCCGATATCTTAAACGCGGAGACCATGTCGTGTGTGACGACGATCGTCGTGACATGCAGCTCTTCATTTAGATGAATAATCAGATCGTTGATCGAATCCGCCGTGATCGGATCAAGTCCGGTGGTCGGTTCATCGTAGAGAATGTATTGCGGATTCAAAGCGATGGCTCGCGCCAGTCCCACGCGCTTTTTCATTCCTCCCGAAAGTTCCGCAGGTTTGAGCTTCTGAGTGCCGTTCAGCGAGACCATCTCCAGGCAATCTGCGACACGCTTGGCGCGCTCACCCGGGGTCATTGCGGTGTGCTCAAAGAGACCCAGTCCGACGTTTTCTTCCACGGTCATCGAATCAAACAGCGCAGCGCTCTGGAACAGCACACCGAATTTCTTGCGTATCTGATAGACTTGCTTGCGAGGCGCTCCGGTGATGGCCTCGCCGTCCACAAACACGGTTCCTTTGTCGGGTTCGAGCAAGCCGACCAAATGCTTGAGCAGTACCGACTTTCCGCAGCCCGATTGCCCGATGATTGTCAGCGATTCTCCGGTATTGATCTTGAGATCAACACCGCGAAGCACCTGCTTCAACCCGAAATCCTTATGCAGATTGCTTACTTCAATCATCAGAAGAGCATCATGGCAAGGAGGAAGTCGAGAATAAGTATCGCAAGGCAGCTCCAGACGAAGGCGGTGATGGTCGCCGCGCCCACACCTTCAGCTCCCCCCGTCGTGCGAAATCCGATGTAACAGCCGATCATGGATGAACTCAGTCCGAAGAAAAATGCCTTCAGGAGACCTGAGAAGACGTCGTAGATGTAGAAGAAATTGGGAATCAAGCCCCAGAATTGCGTCGAAGTCAGATTCAGAATCATCGTCAGCACAAAGGCGGCGCCCATCAACGCCACGAAGTTCGCTTGTGCCACTAAAATCGGCATCATGAACGTCATCGCGGCGATTCGTGGGACGGCAAGGTAGCGCGTCGAGGAAATCGCCATGGACTCCAACGCGTCAATCTGCTCGGTGACTTTCATCGAGCCCAACTCAGCGGCAATTGAAGCGGATACACGGCCCGCGATAATCAACGCCGTCAGCACGGGGCCAAGTTCAAGCACAATTGCTTTGAACGTCGCGGGCCCGATCAAATCAAAGGGCAGATAACCCTCCAACTGATAGTGTCCTTGCCATCCGGAGACCGCACCCGTGAATGCGCCGACGATCAGGACAAGCGGCAAGCTGTCAATTCCCAGTCGCACACATTCTCTGAAGAACAGATGTCTGCGCGAGACGACGGCGCCGCTCTCACGGATGACGCGGCCCATCATGAATCCAAATGCGCCGACTTCCGTGACGAATTCGAGGAATCGGCGACCCAGTAGGCGAATGGGAGAGACTACAATTGTCTGAACGATAAGTCGAGTCCTTTCTTAGTACTCTGCGCCGAGCGAGAAGTAATAGAGTGGTTTGGAGGTGTCCACTCCATCCGTTGACCACGCGACGTCCCAGCGCAGCAACAGGAATCCGAGATTCGCGCGCCATCCGAATCCGTACGCGGCCTGCAAGTCGTGAAGCCGCCGCGTTCCCTCTTCGTCTTCGGAAGTCAAACGGAACGCGTCGTCATACCAGGCCGCTCCCAAGTCCGTGAACAGCGCGCCGCGGACGTCGGCAAGGGTGATCGGCAGCGGCCAACCCATCTGCAAATAGCGAATCATCGGGAACCGAAATTCCTCATTTACCAGTGCGAATCGGGTTCCTGTTCCGCGTTTCTCAAAATAGTTGCCTCCGCGAAACGGCGTGACAAACGACGAGAAATAAAAATCGTTGATTTCGTCCGTCGGGATTTGGTCGTTGTCAAACCTGCGATTGATCCAATTTGAAACACCGCCTACGAAAAACCTCTGCGGATTCGGCCCGCCTGATAATCCTGCATTCACTCGCGACGCCCACGAATAATCACGCCCCAAGCGAAAGTATTGTCTTACATCCGCTTTGGCCGTGAAGAATTCCGAACTCCAAATCTCCTTCGTGTCTCGATCCGTTTGCAGGTTTGGGCTGTAAGCGGTGGAAAACCGATAGCGCGTTCCGTTCACCGGGCCGGTCGTTCCCCATACCACTGTATCATGAACATATCCGAGTTCCGGCATCAGAATTCGTCGCCTGCCCGTTGGAAGGTAGGTATAGCGAAGCGATCCGTCCGATTGAAGTTCCGGGAGCCACTCACCGCGGTCAATCGCGTAACCGCCGATAATCAATTCCGTGCGCGTATATTTCGAGAAGGGATAGCTCAGATCAAGCTGAAGTTGCAGCGTCTGATCGCGCACATCGCCGCCGTCAAGATAATAGACGTAGCGGAACAGTCCCGCGCCGTAGTTGATTCGATTGGGTAGATAGAAGTACTGAGCGGAGAAGTTGGAGTTCTCAAGATTCTCGAAGTCGTAATAGAGATCGGTATTGACGAGGATCAACTGATTTCCGAGCACGTCTGAGAAGAGAATCTGTCCGGTTCCCTGGGCGCCGAATAGTGAGCTGTATGCGGCGGTCGCATAGACGAAATCCGGCGTGAACTTCACGCGGTATTTCTTGCTGAAGAAACCTCCGCCCGGTCTGCGCGTGTTGGCGGTATCTTGCTGCGCCTTCTCGCTTGGCGAAATCTGGCCGGCAGCATCCTCGGCGAAAACGTAGCGGGCGAACTCGCGCGTCTGATCGCGAAGTTCCATGCTTTCTTGCGAAGATTCTCCCAGCTCCACCGTGGATTCCGGCGGTTCCGGCGAGCCATGCACCCGGAACGTTGTGAGCGGCGGAGTTAAAGCAGGAAGAGTATCCGGACTCTTCAGAAGATAGAGATCATAGCCGCCGTCATAGAACGACGTGAAGACGAGACGATTCGCGCGCAGTGAGAAGCTGGGTTGAAAACAGCCCGTCAAACAGTTCGTAATCGCGGCAGTCTCTCCGCTCTTCAAATCTCTCCGATAGAGATTGTAGATGCCGGTTTCATCGGCCGTATAGATTAGAAATCCGCCGTCCGGCGAGACGACAGGCTGCTTCTCATTGAACTCCCCGTAAGTCAATCTCGTGCAATGCGACTCGCCTTCGGTAACGCTGTAGACGTTGCTCGTGTGATAATCACTTTCCCACATCCGCAGTCCCGCATCATAATCGGAGATTCTAAGCGAGTCGCCTCGGTCCGAAGCGAAGTAGAGCGTCTTCGAGTCCGGTCCCCATGCCGGATCATCATCCGAGAAGACGTCATTGGTAATTTGCACGGTCTTCTCCGTCTCAAGATCATAGCAATAGAGATCGGATTGCCCGGCCGTCATCCCTACAAAGGCAATTCGCTTCCCGTCAGGCGACCACGCCGGATTGAAGATACCGTCCAACTCAAGGCGAATCTGCTTCGTGATGTTCCGGCGCTCGACGTCAAGAATATTGATGGCGTCCAGCGCTCCGGCCTTTGATGCAAACGTAATGAACTTCCCGTCAGGCGACCACGACATCCGCGCGTCAAGCCACTTCAACTGCTCAAAATCCCCGCTTCGTTCACCCCGCAGAAGCCGCGACGATTTGTTCCTCTCAAAGTCATAAATCCAAACGTCAAAATAGTCGGCGCGATCGGAGAGGTAGACGATCTTCTGTCCGTCAGGCGAGAGCGCGGGACCGTTGTTCACGTAGTTCTGAGTCTCGCGGTGATTGGTGATTCGCTCCGCAAATTCATCGGGACTCTGAAAGTTCACCACTCCCGGCCAGTAGATTTTCTTCAACCACTGCTGCCATGCTCGATTGAAATCTTCGGACTTCAGTCCGGTCGCGCTCTTGATCGAGTTCGTGACTTCGCGCGACACTTTGACTTTGTTGACGAACTCCCCGATCTTCTCCTTGCCGTACTTGCGGTCCAGATAGTAAAACACGGATTGGCCGCCCTTGTACGC
>JADLDM010000114.1 GCA_020846695.1 bacterium
CCTTTTCGAGATAGGAATCGAGCCTCGATTTGTTGTTCTGCATCGCCTCGGTCAGCGCGCGACTGAACTCTTTTGCCGGATGGAATCCGTAAAGTTTCAAGTGCAAATTCAGTGCGATCGCTTCGGCGATTACCGTGATGTTCTTCCCTGGGAAGATCGGCAGCACCACGTGCGGTATCTTCACACCGAGATACTCTTTGAACTGCTCTTCGAGCCCGACCCGCTCATAGTCCATATCCCCGCGCCAATCCACCAGCTCGACTTCGGTTTCAACGCGCTTCTGCAATCGAATGGCGCGCACGCCGAACATGCGCCCGATATCAATGATCCCCACGCCGCGAATTTCCATGTAGTGTTTGAGGAAATCGCGTCCGTGTCCCATCAGCACGTTATCCGCCGTGGCAGTCAGCGTCACGACGTCGTCGGATACCAGCCTGTGACCTCGCTCGACCAAATCGAGAGAGACTTCCGATTTGCCGATTCCGCTGCGCCCCGTGAACAGCATTCCGGTACCGTAGACATCCACCAACGACGCATGGACCACCATGCTTGGCGCAAACTTGTGGTCAAGATAATCGGAGAGAAGATGCGTCAACTCCGTGGTTGTGAACGGAGAGGAGAAAACAGCCACGCCGGTAGCATCGGCGCATTGCAGGAGTTCGGAGGGAAGTTCAGATTCGTTCGTGACGATGATACAGGGAATCTCAAAGGCCATGACCTTGCTTAACGAGTCCCTTCGTTTCTCATCGCTCAACGACGCGAGATATTTCAACTCGGTGTTGCCGAGAATCTGAATTCGGTCGAACGTGAAGAGTTCGATGAATCCGGCGAGCGCAAGCCCAGGACGGTGCAGTTCCTTCTGCGTAATCATGCGCGAAAGGCCGCGCGGCTGATTGCGCAGGCGAAGTCTCAGCCGCTCCTGCGAGTCCTGATAAAATGCGCTTACGGGTAGGCGATCCATGGATGCGCCGCGCAGCTCAGTGCCGCTGCTGGAGCTTGTCCTTATGTTTCTTAATCTGACCTTCGAGCTTGTCCACGGCCAACACCGTAGACTTCTTGAAATCTTCGGTGGCGGCAGAGGCGTTTAGAATCACTCCGTCCACCGAAACCTGAACATGCGCCTTCTTCTCCTGTTTGATGTAGGAAAACTGCACTTCGCAATTCAAAATGTCATCCGCAAACTTCAGCAACCGTTTGACCTCGTTCTCCGCAAACTCTTTCAGTGAGTCGGTGGCGTTGAACTGAACAGCGGTGATCTGAGTTCTCATGACTTCTTTCCTGTTGGTTTTAGTGCGTTCTCTTCTTCTTCGGAGACCACTGCGGCAAGCTCAGCGTGTGGGTGCGCCTGTTTGTATGCTTCCCGCAGTCGGCTCCAACTGACATGTGTGTAGCGCTCGGTCGTCGCTATGGATTCATGGCCGAGCAATTCCTGTACCGCTCGCAAATCCGCGCCGCGATCGAGCAGGTGACTCGCGTAGCTGTGGCGCAACTTGTGCGGTGAGACATCATTATGTAAGTAGCCGAGGCTCTTCTTGACAATCTGCGCGGCACGAAAGCGCGTCAGAGGCTTGCCCTGGTTGGAAAGCCACAACGGAGTCTTTGCGGCTGCGGGAAACTCCCGCTCGCGCGCCTTCAGGTAATCCAGCAGGCACTCAAGCGCGGCAAGCGAGAGCGGAACCACGCGGGTCTTGCTCCCCTTCCCGGTTACGCGCGCCGTGCGCTTGATCATATCAATGTCTGTCTCGATCAGCGAAAGCGCTTCACTGATACGCAGGCCCGCTCCGTAAAGCAACTCGCAGAGCGCGAGATCTCGAACTTCAGGCCAATTTAGTCTGGACATCTCGTCCAGCTTTGCGCCCAAGCGAGTTTCCGGTAGGACAACGGGAAGCGGCTTTTTCAATCGCGGAGGATCGAGCAGCGCGACAGGATTGCGTTCAATCAGGCCAAGCCGCTTCAAGTGCTTGGAAAAATCGCTGAGCACCGCGCGCTTTCGTTGCAGCGTGGCCTGTGAGAGCTTGTCCGCAGCCCAACCGTAAACGACATCGCGCAGGTTTTCATACGTCCAGTCCGGCAATTCGGGATTGCGATGCAGAAACTCTCCGAGACGCGCAACGGCCTGATTTAGATCGCGCTCGTAGGCTTCTACGGTATTCTCCGCGCGCTGTTTGCGCGCGGCGAGATCATGCACATAGGCGCGCACCGCATCGCGCAAGTCCGTCAGGACTTTGCCGCCGGAGCGATCTCTATCTTGTGTTTGCACTTCGGACACTGGCGCACGGTTCCGGCTTTCAGCGCCTTTTCTTCCATGTAGTTGTTGCCGCACTCCGGACACGTCTCGCGAACCGGAAGGTACCAACTTACGAAATCGCAATTGGGATAGTTTGAACAGCCGTAGAAGAGTTTGCCGCGGCGCGATTTCCTTGCGCTGACCTTTCCACCGCAGCCTTCACGCGGGCAATCAATCGCATTCGGATCGGGAAGCGACATGGTTGTCTTGCAATCGGGATATCCTGTGCATCCCAGAAACCAACCGAAGCGACTACGCTTGGGAGCCATCGGTTTGCCGCAATTCGGACATTCGGTATCCGGCACTTCGGGAGCCTTCTCGCCTTCCAGCGCTTCCGTATACTTGCATTCCGGGTAGTTTGTGCAGGCGATGAATTTCCCTGAACGCCCCCACTTGATCACCAGCTCGTTGCCGCATTCGGGACAGGGGCGGTCGAGAGTCTCCTGCACGGATTTCTTGATCTCCCGGCTGGCGACCTTCACGCGTTCCAGATCAACAGAGAACGGCGTGTAGAAATCCTGGACGACCTTGCGCCAATCCACCTTGTCATTCTCGATGGAGTCAAGCTCCTCTTCCATCTGCGCCGTAAAAGACACATTAAAGATGTCGGGAAATTGCTCGACCAGCACTTTATTCACGGCCTCGCCAAGCTCCGTGGGTTGGAATCGGCGCTGCTCAGTCACGATGTATTTGCGTCTTACCAGAACGGAGATAATCTGCGCATAGGTACTCGGACGGCCAATTCCCAACTCATCGAGAGCCTTGACCAATGAACCGGGGTTGAAACGCGGCGGCGGCTCCGTGAAATGCTGATCGGGAGTGATCTTCTGCGCAGGGTAACTCGAACCCACTTTCAGAGCGGGCAACTCGTTCGTCATATCCGCTTCAAGCTGCTCGCGCGCATCCTTAGGAGATTCATCCGCAAGCTCCGCAAGCACCTGTAAATGACCGGGGAAGAGAATACGCCTGCCGCCCGCGCGGAATTCATAGATACCGCAGGTCAAATTCGCCGTGGTGACTTCAAAGCGCGCGTCCTCCGTCTGTGACGCGACGAATCGCTTCCAGATCATTTCGTAGAGCTTGAGCTGATCGGGTTTAAGATACTTCTTCACGGACGAAGGATCGCGAGTCACATCGGTCGGACGAATCGCTTCGTGCGCATCCTGCGCGGAACTTTTTGTCTTGAAGGCGCGAGGCGACGCGGGAACGTAATCCTTGCCGTAGCGATTCGCGATCATCTCACGAACCGCGCCCAAGGCATCCGGCGAAACTCGCACCGAATCGGTACGCATGTAGGTAATCAGACCGACTGAGCCTTCCTTGCCCAACTCGACGCCTTCGTAAAGCTGCTGAGCAACCGACATAGTACGGTCATTGCTGAATCCCAGTCTGCGCGAGGCATCCTGCTGAAGTGTGGAGGTGGTGTAGGGTGCGGAAGGCGATGACTTTGTGGGCCGCGCCTTTAGATCGCCTAACTTGAATTCCTTGCCCGTGCACGCCTTGACGATCTTCTGCGCGGATTTCTCATCGGGCACTTCCGCCTTCTGTCCATCAATCTTCGTGAGCTTCGCTTCGAAGGTCTCCTTCTTGCCGGCCGCAAGCTCCGCGAGAATCGTCCAATATTCCTGCGTAACGAAGGCTCGAATATCCGCCTCACGCTCGCAGATCAAGCGCAGCGCGACGGATTGCACTCTGCCCGCCGACAATCCGCGCGCGATTATCCGCTGAAGCAGCGGTGAAACGAGATAACCCACCAGCCTATCGAGTACGCGGCGCGCTTGCTGCGCATCCACTTTGGAGTCATCGATACGACCGGGCTTCTCCATCGCTTTGCGCACGGCGTCACGCGTGATTTCGTTAAAGAGAACGCGGCGAATCTTCTTTTCACCGGCAGAGTTCAGTTCGTGAGCAATATGATACGCAATTGCTTCGCCTTCACGATCAGGGTCGGTCGCGACAAATATCTCGGATGCGACACCGGCGTTGCGCTTCAGCATTTCAATCACGGATTCCTTGCCCGTGATGATCACGTACTCCGGTTCAAAATTCTTCTTGAGATTCACGCCCAAGCGCTTCTCAGGGAGATCCCGCACGTGACCGACTGATGCGGCGACCGCATACTCCTTCCCCAAGTATCCCGCAAGTGTTTTCGCTTTCGCGGGTGACTCGACAATGACCAACTTGCGGCCAAGCGCGGACACTTCACCATAGGAGACCGGGCCTTTGCGGGCGCTTTTCACTGCTTTCGTGGCAGCGCTTGCAGCTTTCTTGGCGGACGCCTTCGTCTTAGGGGCCGTCGCCTTCGAGGCTGCCTTCTTCACCGGTTTCTTGGCTGAAGTCTTCTTGGGAGTTTTCTTAGAGGCGGATTTCTTGGGCATAGGTTTCAGATAGCAAGAGCTTCAAGCTGCCGCTCAAAGCTCCAATAGTGCGAAAAGTGTGACAGCCCTGAGACATGGGCCAAATTGTTGAAATCTGTGTTTAATCACTGCGCGGCGCACATGCCCGCAATGTGAAGTTCAGTGAATCAGGTCAGGCGCCAGTCGAGCCGACGCGGCAGGCACCATGCTCTCGCCCGGCGTCAGTTCCTTTTCAAAAAGGTGAGTGGCTACCAGCATCTTCATCTCGGAAATCTCAGTCGCGGGAGAACCCATCATTACGCATCGCTCAATCAGCTCTTCGACGTCAAAGTGTGAAATCACTCCAAGATGCAGCATCTGCAGAATGTGCCCGTGCGCCTCGGGAGTTACGTATTGCGCCTCGACATCATGCAGCACGCGGAACGCATTCGGGCTCTGCGGTTCCATCGTCTGCGAGCGATTGTTCTGGCCAACGATCCTTTGATTGAATACCGAAAAGGCGGTCGCAACTTCGCGTCGCGAAAAGCCCTGACGAATCAAATCTTCCGATATTCCCTCAATCTCATCCAAACTTACCCGGCGGGATTCAATCTCGCCGATCACATACAAAATAATCTCGACTATACGTTGATCCATTCCGTCGCCTTTGCTATTACCCGCGGAATCGGGAAATGTTTCCGCAAGGCGGGAGAATACACCCCAATCTGTGTAACTCCCTAATTTTGTGTTTCAGACTACGGTCACGAGGAAAGTAAGAAAAAAACCCGCGAAAGGCAAGCCTCCTCACTCCGAAACTTCCTCCGCCGCTCCGTGGCAACGCTTGTATTTCTTGCCGCTGCCGCACGGGCATGGGTCATTTCTGCCCACGCGAGGCCCGACCCGTACCGGCTCCTTCTTACCAGCCTGCTGAGGATTGATGGGGGCAGGGGCGTTGGCACCCTCGGCTGCTTGAGTAGCCCGAGTATACGCGGTCCCGGCCGCATCAGCGTGGCTGTAAGTCATTGCCGGAGTTCTGGTTACGATCTTTGGAGGCGCGGACGGAGCCGCAACCGGAGTCGGCTGTGCGCGGAAAATTATCCGCAATGCCTCAGCATTCACCTCGTCCAGCATTGCCTGAAAAAGCGCAAATCCCTCCTTCTTGTACTCGATAAGAGGGTCCTTTTGACCATAAGCGCGAAGCCCGACACCCTCCTTCAGGCCGTCCATCGCGTAGAGATGGTCCTTCCACTTGACATCCATGACTCGCAGAATCGCCTGCCTTTGGAGGTCACGAAACAGCTCTTCGCCCAGAAGTTCGATGCGCGTGAGCCGGGCGGAGGCAATCTTCTCCCGCAACAGTTCCTCTCGCTGGGCGCTTGTTGCTCCTGCAAACTCCCTATCACCTGTTACATCAATCAGGAATGTGCGCATGATGTCTTCGGCAAGCAGTACCTCCGCGTGTTCCTCGTCTGAGCCATGTTTCTCGAGGAGGTAATCCACGTAGTCGCTGATCATCTCGTCCACGAGCGGCGCGGGATCCTCTCCCCTGAGCGCGATATTGCGGCGTGAATAGACAACAGTGCGCTGCTGGTTCATCACGTCGTCGTATTCGAGAAGGTGCTTTCTGATGCTGAAGTTGTAAGCCTCGACCCGCTGCTGCGCTCTTCCGATCGAGCGCGTGATCCACGGATGCGAAATGACTTCGCCTTCTTTTACACCGAGCCGCTCCATCACGCGAGCCATGCGATCCGATCCAAAGAGCCGCATGAGATCGTCTTCAAGCGAGAGAAAGAACTCCGTTTCGCCCGGATCACCCTGGCGACCCGAGCGGCCGCGCAACTGACGGTCAATGCGGCGCGATTCGTGACGCTCGGTTCCGAGAATGAAGAGTCCGCCTTCCGCTTTCGATTTGTCGCCGGGCTCTCCCTTCCATTCAACTACGCCCGCGCCAAGTTTGATGTCGGTTCCTCGCCCCGCCATGTTCGTGGCAATCGTCACTGCCGCGGGTTCGCCAGCGCGGGCGATGACTTCCGCCTCTTTCTGATGCTGCTTCGCATTCAGAACATTGTGCGGAAGCCCCTTGCGCTTCAACATGCGCGAAATAATCTCCGAGACGTCCACGGAAGTTGTTCCCACAAGCACCGGCTGCTTGCGCGCGTGCAGTTCGGATATCTTGTCAATCACCGCATTGTATTTCTCACGCTTGGTTTTGTAAACCAAGTCATTCATATCCTTCCGACGCAGCGCCTGATGCGTGGGAATGACCATCACTTCGAGCTTGTAAATTGAGAAGAACTCGCCCTCTTCCGTCTCTGCGGTTCCCGTCATACCGGCAAGTTTTGTGTAGAGACGGAAGTAGTTTTGCAGAGTGATCGTCGCAATGGTTTGCGTTTCACGCTCGACGTGCACGCCTTCCTTTGCTTCGATCGCCTGATGCAAACCGTCGGAATAGCGCCTGCCGTGCAGAACGCGCCCCGTGAATTCATCCACGATCTGCACCTTTTCGTCCTGCACGACGTATTCCTGATCCTTCTCATAGAGCGTGTAAGCCTTGAGAAGCTGAGCGACGTTTTGCACGCGCTCCGCGCGCTGCCCGTACGCGTCCTGCCACTTTGCTTTCGCCTCCGCGCGCTGCTCGGCGGTAAGCGATTCGTCGGAGTCCAGCTTGGCAAATTCGTCCGGCAAGTCCGGAAGCAAGAACAGGTCGGCATCGCCGCCGAAATACTTTGTTAATTGCGCGCGTCCTTTTTCAGTCAAGTCGGTCTGATGAGTCCGTTCATCCACAGAGAAATAAAGCTCCTCATCCAGCTCGTGCATTTTCTTGTCGCGCAGGTAGTCATTTTCTACACGCTGCCGAATCTGCACATTGGACGGTTCCTGAAACAGCTTGGCCATGCGCTTGTGCTTGGGAAAGCTGCGTTGGCCCATCAGGAGCCGTTTGCCGACTTCAAACTCATCGAACTTCTCCTGCGCGAGCATCGCCTCGACTTCGTCCGCCAGCTTCGACACAAACTGCGACTGAAATCGCACAAGCTGCTCGACCGACGGCTTCATTTCCTCGAATCGCTGCGTCGAATGTTCGACCGGGCCGGAGATGATCAGCGGAGTTCGCGCCTCGTCAATCAGCACGCTGTCCACTTCGTCCACAATCGCGTAGTTGTGTCCACGCTGCACGACGTAGTCAATGTGCAGCGACATGTTGTCGCGCAGATAGTCGAAACCGAATTCGTTGTTCGTACCGTACGTAATGTCCTTGCCGTATTCCTCGCGACGGCGATGCGGAGACATCTCGGACGTGATCACCCCGACGGTGAGTCCGAGAAAGCTGTAGACCGGACCCATCCACTCCGAGTCGCGCTGCGCAAGATAGTCGTTCACCGTCACGAGATGGCAGCCCTTGCCTTCCAACGCATTCAGATAGAGCGGAAACGTCGCGACGAGCGTCTTGCCTTCGCCCGTTGCCATTTCTGCGATCTTGCCCTGATGCAGAGCGATACCGCCGATCAATTGCACGTCGTAGGGAATCATGTTCCACGTCGCCTTCTGACCGCGTACTTCATACTCGTGACCGACCAGGCGGCGGCAGGCATTCTTCACTGCGGCATACGCTTCAGGAAGAATAGATTCAAGGCTCTCGCCCTGCGCGATGCGATTCCGGAATTCGTCCGTTTTCGCGCGCAATTGCTCATCGGACAGGCTCTGATACTCCTGCTCGACACGATTTATCTCATCTACAATGGGCCGCAATTTCTTAGCGGCCCGGTCATGTTTGGTTCCGAAAAACTTGGCAAGAAGCGCGTCAAACATATCGTGATTCCGAATTAGTTACATTCCAATAAAGAGCCGAGAGGCGAGAAACTCGGGCAATCCCGCGTCACGAATCGCCTTGGCCGCGCTCTGCACGTCATAGGGCACGCGAATCCAGTCAAAATCGCCGGACTCCGTGCAGAATGATCCATAGCAAGCATGAGGATTGCGATCGCGCGGCTGACCAATCGCGCCGACATTTATGATACGGCGCTTCTCCGGGCCGTTGAACAGCGCGGGAATGTGCGAATGACCGATAAACGCGGTGCGGCCCGCCGACATAACTTCAAAGTGCGGCACGGCCTCGTCGGGATTATGAATGTAGTTCCAAGCCGCAGGGTCCTTGGGCGTCGCGTGAACAAACAACAATCCGTCGAGCATGTGAGTGTAAGGCAGATCACGCAGCCAGGCCAAATGTGTTTCTTCAATGATGCCCTGCGACCACTCTACCGCCGCGCGAGCATAGGCGTTGAATAGCTGCAACGCCGTCGAGCCGGTTAGAGCAGCGTCGTGATTGCCAAGTACGCAATTCGCGCAGTTCTGCCTGATGAGTTCACAGCACTCATTGGGACTCGCGCCATAACCCACTGTGTCGCCGAGACAAATCAGCGTGTCATACTTGCGAGCTTCGCAGTCCCGAAGAACTGCTTCGAGCGCTGGAAGATTCCCGTGCACATCTGAAAGGATGCCGATGGTCATCAGTCGTGCGCCGTCGCTCGAGTCTTCTTCGAACGCGGCTCCTTCTTTCTTAGTTCAGCGCATACAGCGTCCAAGATGCCGTTGACGAAGCGTCCGCTCTGTGCGGTCGAATACTGCTTGGCTAATTCAATGGCTTCGTTAATTGTCACCTTGAACGGGATGTCCTCAAAGAAGAGGAATTCGGCAATTGCCATACGCAGAATGATCAAGTCCATGACCGCGAGGCGAGAGAGTTCCCACTTCTCAACGGCCGTCTTGATCCAGCTGTCCAGCGCTTGGTCTTCGTGCGCGACTTTCTCGACCAAGGAACGACAGAAGGCAAGATTGGAATCTTCCTTGGCATCCCGCAAGATGTCTCCAAAACACTCCGAAGTTGAATTGCCGGACAACCTGCTTGCGTAAAGCACGCGCAAGGCCCACTCACGCGCGGCGCGACGGGATCTCATCTCTCAATACCTCAAATCCAGTAGTGATGCCCCAGACTGTCGTTTCTGCGAGCATTGATCAAATCAAAATACGCTTCCTGTATCTGCTTCGTAATCGGGCCGGCCTTGCCGGCGCCGATGACGACCTTGTCCACGGAGCGAATCGGCGTAATTTCTGCCGCCGTGCCCGAAAAGAACACCTCGTCCGCGATATAGAGCATCTCGCGGGGAACAAGCTGCTCGTAAATCGGAATGTTCAACTCCTTGCACAGCTGAAGAACACAGCCGCGCGTGATTCCCGGCAAGACAGAGGCGCCCAAAGGCGGCGTCACTACTTTGCCGTCACGCACCAGGAATACGTTTTCCCCCGAACCTTCCGAGACGTATCCGTTGGCATCCAGAGCAATGCCCTCCGTGAACCCGAAGTTCTGCGCGTCAATGACGGTCAATTGCGAATTCGCATAGTTGGCGATTGACTTGGCAAGCGCGGGAAGCGTGTTCGGCGCAATCCGCGTCCAACTTGAAACCAGCACGTCCACTCCGTATTCGAGAGCTTCGGGGCCGAGGTATTTGCCCCAGCGCAGCGGAATCACACACGCGTCCACTGGACATTCACGCGGGTGAACACCAAGCGAACTATAACCGCGATATATCATCGGGCGCACATACGCCTCGTCCATTCCATTGACCTTACATACTTCCGCGCAGGCTTGTTCAATCTGCTCGGGAGTCCACTTGATCGGCATGCGATAGATCTTTGCTGAGTCAAACAATCTGCGGATATGAGCTTTCAGAGCCCAAATCGTCGTGCCGCGCGGGGTCTTGTAAGCCCGAATGCCCTCAAACGCGGCGGATCCGTAATGTAATGCATGAGAGGCGACGTGAATGGTGGCCTTGTGCCAGTCCACCAATTCGCCATTCATCCATATCTTGAGACTTTCGTCGAAGCGAGATTTGCCCACGACGTCTCCTCGTCAGTTAGTTCTTTTTCCTGCAACAATATGCGCTGCGCCGTCCCCAAGACTCGCCGCGTGTCTTTGCCCGCCTATTCCGTCAACAACTGCCGTGCAATAATCGTCCGTTGAATCTCAGAAGTGCCTTCGTAAATTTCCGTCACCTTCGCATCGCGCAACATCCGCTCGACCGGGAAATCCTTCAGGAAACCGTTCCCGCCGTGAATCTGCACCGCTTCCATCGCAACTTTCATCACGATGTCCGAGGCAAGGAGCTTGGCCATCGAGGCTTCAACGGTGAAGCGCTGACCTGCGTCCTTCTTGCGCGCTGCGCTGTAATTCAAGAGACGCGCGGCCTCCGTCATTACCTGCATGTCCGCGAGCTTGAACTGAATCGCTTGAAACTCCGCAATCTGCTGCCCAAACTGCTCCCTCTGCTTCGAGTACTTCACCGCAGCCTCGAGCGCGCCTTGCGAAAGCCCGATCGCCTGCGCAGCGATCCCGATGCGTCCGCTGTCCAACGCCGTCATGGCGACCTTGAAGCCGTCGCCCTCGTTGCCAAGCAGGTTCTCGGCGGGAACACGGCACTCTTCAAGGATGATCATGCAGCAATCCGAGCTGCGAATTCCCATCTTCTTCTCGTTCACGCCGCGACGAAACCCCTTGCTGTCCGCATCAACGATAAATGCAGAGATTCCTTTTGTCTTGCTCGTCTTGTCCGTGCGCGCCATGATGATATAGGTATCCGACATCAGCCCATTGGTAATGAATGCCTTCTCACCGGTCAGAACATACTCACCGCCGTCCTTGATCGCCGTCGTCGTCAGTGCGGAGGCATCTGAACCCGCACCCGGCTCGGTCAAACAAAATGCTCCAAGCAACTTCCCTTCGGCAAGCGGTCTCAGATATTTCTTGTGCTGAAAATCGCTTCCAAATTTTTGCAGCGGATAACAAATCAGCGAATTATTCACGGAACAGATCACGCCCACGGACGGATCAATGCGCGAAAGCTCCTCAATGACAATCGCATAGGAGACGCAATCCAAACCTGCGCCGCCATATTGTTCGGGAGTGTTGACTCCCATGAAACCTAATTCGCCCAGCTTGCGGACGATCTCCGCAGGAAACTGGCTCTTCTCGTCGCGTTCCACAACACTCGGAGCGATCTCCTTCTCCGCAAATTCTCGAATCGCGCTCTTGATATCGAGTTGTTGTTCCGTCAGCAGGTGGTCCATGATAATAAGGTTCGGAAAAGAATACGTGTCTGGGTTGTTCAGCTTAATTTGACTGCGGTGCCCGATGCGGAAACCATCAGCATAGATCCGCCGGAGCCGATGACTTCATAGTCAAGGTCCACGCCCACAACGGCGTTTGCGCCGAGCAGTTTCGCCTGATCCGCCATTTCAGTAACGGCGAGATCGCGGGCCTTGCGCAATTCCTCTTCGTAAGCGGCGCTGCGGCCGCCGACGATGTCGCGAATCCCGGCGAAAAGATCGCGGAAAATGTTCGCGCCGAGAATCGCTTCGCCTGCAACGATGCCAAGATAGGCTTCGATCTTGCGGCCTTCAATTGAAGGCGTGGTGGTAGTGATCATGTGGATTTCAGCTTGCATAGTTATAGAATCCGCGACCGGACTTGCGCCCAAGATAGCCTGCCGCAACATATTTCTTCAACAGCGGACAGGGGCGATATTTTGTGTCCCCAAGGTCGCGATGCAGTACCTCCATGATCGCCAAGCATACGTCCAGGCCGATCAGATCGCCGAGAGCAAGAGGTCCCATCGGATGATTCATGCCAAGCTTCATCACACCGTCTATGGCTTCAGCCTCGCCCACTCCCTCCATCAGGCAGTAAACCGCTTCATTGATCATCGGCATCAGAATGCGATTCGATACAAACCCGGGGAAATCGTTCACCGTGATCGGGGTCTTGCCCAAAGCGGCAGCGAATTCCACCGTAGCCTTATGCGTCGCGTCGTCGGTTTGCAGACCGCGAATAATCTCGATCAACTGCATCATCGGCACCGGATTCATGAAGTGCAATCCAATGAACTGTGCGGGACGAGACGTGGCCGCTGCGATCTGCGTAATTGAAATCGTCGAAGTATTCGAGGCGAGAATCGCTCCGGACTTCGCAATCTTGTCAATCTTGCCCCAAAGTTCCTTCTTCACGGACTCACTCTCGATGATCGCTTCGATCACAATGTCCGCCTCGCGAGTATCCTCAAGATTCAGCGAACCGTGGATGCGAGCAAGCGTTGCGGCCTTTTCTTCTTCACTCAGTGAGCCCTTCGTGACCTGACGGGCAAGATTCTTCTCAACCGCGGAAAGTCCCTTCTTCAAAGCGGCGTCCGCCGATTCAATCAAATTGACTTTGAAGCCCTTTTGCGCACAAACATGGGCGATACCGTTGCCCATTGTGCCTGCGCCGATTACGGCGACTGTTTGAATAGCCATGATTGTTGGATATTGCAGTTTCTTTGTTGGAATCAGATGAGTTCAACTGCCATTGCCGTCGCTTCGCCGCCGCCGTTGCAGATGCCGACAACGCCGCGTTTCGCGCCGCGATCACGAAGAGCGGAGAGCAGCGTCACAACAATACGACAGCCCGACGATCCGATCGGATGCCCGAGCGCGACCGCGCCGCCGAAGACGTTCACTTTCTTGGGATCAAGGCTAAGCAAATCCATGTTGACCAGGCCAACCACTGCAAAAGCCTCGTTCAATTCCCAAAGGTCAACGTCGGAGACCTTCCAATCAATGCGACGCAACAGCTTCTGCACCGCCGATGCGGGTGCGGTCGTGAACCACTCAGGCTCCTGACTGTAAGTCGTGTAACCAACAATCCTCGCCAATGGCTTCATTCCGCGACGCTGCGACTCTTCGTGCGACATGACCATCACTGCCGACGCGCCATCATTAATCTTTGAGGCATTGGCGGCAGTGATCGTGCCTTCCTTGTCAAAGGCGGGTTTCAGACTCGCCATTTTTTCAAAATTCACGTTTGCGGGCTCTTCATCCGTGTCCACGGAAACTTCGCCCTTGCGACCCTTCATGACAACGGGAACAATTTCGGCTTTGAACTTGCCGTCCTTTATCGCTGCGATTGCCTTGTCGTAAGAATTCTTGGCAAATTCATCCTGCCGCTCGCGCGAAATCTTGTGCTCGCGCGCGCATATCTCCGCGCAGGAACCCATGTGAATATTCTTGTGCGGATCCCAAAGCCCGTCGGCAACCATCAAGTCTATTAGATTTCCGTTCCCCAAACGATAGCCTGAGCGAGCGCGGTCGAGAATATATGGCGAGAGTGACATATTTTCCATGCCGCCGGCAATCATGATCTTTGCTTCGCCCAGAGAAATTGCCTGCGCAGCCGACATCACCGCGCGCAAACCTGACGAGCAAACTTTGTTGACCGTCCATGCAGAAACCGACGCCGGAATTCCCGCCATCAAGGCAGCCTGACGAGTCGGCGCCTGTCCGACTCCAGCCTGTAAGACCTGGCCAAGAATAACTTCGTCAACTTCTTTCGCGTCCACTTGCGAACGTTCAAGATTCGCTTTCAAGACGTGAGCAGCGAGGGCCGGAGCAGGCAGCGTTGCGAACGCTCCCATGAATGAGCCGATTGCGGTGCGTGCCGCAGAGGTGATGACTGGAGTGCTGGGATTCATGTTCTGTCGTGGGTTGAGGGTTTATTTCCACGCCCATGCTTGCGCACGAACTGCTGTGGTCTGCTTAGATCGCCTTAAACCTGTAGTCATCCGGCGCCATTTCAATCAGGTGGCCCAAGCGATTGCGCGGCGCATGAACCAGTACCGCGAGGTCACCTTCGCGCGCGCAAAGTCGCATGAACTTGCGCTTTGATTCGCTCAACTCGTTTGGTGTCTCATCGTAGGACATGCCGCTTCCGACCTGTAATTGCGCGGTAGTCGGAATAAGATCCGAAAAGTACATCACATGCCCGGTTGCGCCCGTCCCAATGCGAACCACTTGATGACCAGCACTATGCCCGCCCGTCCAATGCACGGAAAGCCACGGGAGCACGTGTGCATCATCCGCTTCAATCAAATCAATCTTGCGCGCATCAAAGAGCGGCTCGTAATCGTCCGAAAGGTATCCGTCATCGTCCGTTTGAATCGCCCGCCGCGCGCCGTCCAGTTCACGCTTCTGCACGATGTATCTTGCTCGTGGAAAGGTCGGTTCAATTTGACCGCCCGCGCCAATCGTCGTGCACGCTCCGCAGTGATCCCAGTGCAAATGAGTCAGGATCACCAAGTCAACCTGTTCACGCTGCACTCCCAACTCACGCAGCGCAGGCAGGACCTTGCGCGGCCACTCCATCTTGTATTCGCGAACTTGTGCGGTTCGCTCCTTGTCCCCCGTTCCCGGATCAATCAAGATGGTTTTGCCTTCACCTCGAATGAGAAGTGAATTGAATCCGACCTTTATGCGCGGGCGGAAACGAGTCTTGTCGAGCAGGCTCGCGTGGCGGCCTTGGTTCACCTTTACAAAGGTCTCGGGCCGTAATTCGAAGAGTCCGTCGTCTATCACGTCGAGCCTTAGAGGCCCCAGATCAAAACGCATCGCTACGCGGTTTTCCACTCCTTCAATGCGGAACGCGCGATCACAAGCCTTTGAATTTCGCTCGTGCCTTCGCCAATTTCACAGAGCTTGTTGTCGCGGAACATGCGCTCGACGGGATACTCGCGCACGTAACCGTAGCCGCCGTGAAGCTGAATCGCCTGCGACGTCACCCGCGCTGCCATCTCGCTCGCAAACAACTTTGCCATCGCGGCCTCCCGGCTGAAAGGCTGTTTCGCATCTTTCCTGCGAGCCGCGTCCATGATCAGGTGACGCGCGGCCTCGATATTTACGAGCATGTCCGCGATCTTGAACTGCGTCGCCTGAAAATCGGCAATCGTCTGATTGAACGCCTTGCGTCCCGTCGTGTATTTCAGAGTCTCTTCATAGGCGCCTTCGGCCAGACCCAAGGACATCGCGCCTATCGAGATGCGGCCGCCATCCAATGTGATCAGCATCTGCTTGAAGCCGTCGCCCGGCTTGCCCAACAAATTCTCCTTCGGAACCTTCACATCGTTGAAGTGGAGCATCACCGTATCCGAACCGCGAACTCCAAGCTTGCGCTCCTTCTTGCCAAGTTCAAATCCATCCCAATCGCGCTCAACGATGAAGCAGCTAATACCCTTTGTGCCCTTCCCCTTCTCTGAAATCGCGCTCACGATATAGGTCTTAGAATAGGAGCCGTTCGTGCAGTAGATTTTTGTGCCGTTCAGTAGATAGTGATCGCCCTGGTCAACGCAAGTCGTCTGCGTCGCGCCTGCGTCGCTGCCCGCCTGCGGTTCCGTCAATCCAAAACCGCCCATGTGTTTCCCTGCGCACAAATCGGGAAGGTATTTCTTCTTCTGCTCTTCTGTACCGAAGAGATAGATCGGCCCGCAGCCCAAAGAGATGTGCGCGGCAAGACCGAGCGCCGTGGAGCCGCAGACTTTTGCAACCTCTTCAACCGCGAGCGTGTACGACACCGTGTCCATTCCGGCGCCGCCGTATTCCTCAGGATAGGGGATTCCAAGCAGACCCAATTCACCCATTTCCGCGAATATTTCCTCGGGGAATCTCTCGTGCTCGTCTATCTCTGCCGCAATCGGTTTGATCTTGCTCAGCGCAAAATCGCGGACCATCTCCCGGAGCATTTTCTGCTCTTCGGTCAGATGCAATGTATCTCCAAGACTCATGATGCGATCAAGGCTCCTTAACCTTCGTCGTCTATAAGATTTTCGTAGGGATTCTCGCCTGCGCCTTCGATGCGCTTGCGGTTCTTCTTCATATCTTCCTGAAACTCATGTAAGTCCTCCGGCGGGATGTTCGCGTCGCGCAAGGCGCGATCCACGCTTTCCCCGTGCGGCTTAGGCTTGCCCGATGAAGCTGGCTTCTTGTCAGGGGGTTTCATGGGGTTTGAATGTGTCCAAGAGCTTGTTCAAATGATCGCGAGATGCGCCGGCATCCGCAAGCGCCACCTCAAACGTCACGGATTGCCGAGCGCCTCGATCCAGAAGCGGCGACAGAATTCCGCGAAAGTCAACGATACCTTTGCCAAGAGACCAATGCAGGTCCTCTTTGCCGTCGTTGTCGCTCAAGTGAACATGCACAATTTGCTCGGCGAATGCGTTTACCCATTCCGTCGCAGGTGTCTTGGAAAAACAGGTCGCGTGACCGGTATCAAGACACACCCCAAGATAGGGATGCTGCACGCGCTCAAATATCTCCTGAAACAGCGATGTGTCCGGCTCGTAGGTGTTTTCCATCGCCAGCAGTACGCCGTTCTCCGAGGCGACTTCGAGAAGTGAACTCAGTTTCGCCGTGAACTTATCCAGCCATTTCCCGCGCATGGTGTGCGGATATTGCGGCAGGAACCCGGTGTGAAAAACTACCAGAGGCGAGCCGAGTGCGCGCGCCACTTCAATCGAGGCGGCGTGAGTCTGATAGGTGTACTCCGCAATGTGATCGTCCCGCGAGGCAAGCCCGAGATTGTAGAACGGAGCGTGCACGGACGCTGAAAGACCTGCCTCGTGAAAATCGTCCGCGAGCCCGAGGAGAATCTCCCACTTGATCTGCGGCCAGAGCGGACGCGCATTGTTGAAGATCACCTCCGCGCCAAGCCCAAGCTCCTGCAACTGTGGAATCACAAGCGCCACGTCGTCTATGCCGACATACACACAGCGCGGAGTAAACGGATCACTCACGACTCCTCCATCACAACTACCGTAGATCCTGCGGCGACCGCGGTACCGATTTTCACGTCCACTCTCGCGATCTTTCCAGCGCGCGGCACTCGAAGATTGTGCTCCATCTTCATCGCCTCGATTACCGCCACCACCTGATTCGCCTGCACGTCATCGCCCGCAGAAACGAGCAGCTTGATGACCGCACCCGGCATCGGTGCGCGAACTTCATTTCCGGCGAAAGGTTCAAGCGGACCGCCGCCCGCGTGCTCGGCAACTTCTTCAAGCTCGTAAGTCGTGCCGTTCAACCAAACGAAGTAGCGATCCTTGTCTCGAACCGTGCGAATTCGAAAACGCTTATCGCCGCTCTGCAAAGTCCACAGAGGGCCAAGATTCACCGCGTCAAAAGACTCCGTGCGATCTTCGCAGGCCACGACGACCGCGCTCGACATAGGCCGTGCGATGTCGCAATCTACCGTCGTGCCGCAGAGGCGAAAGCGGTGCTTCATGTGGAACCTCCGTTGCGCCAAGAGCCCAAGTTGCTCCACGGCGTGGACGCACGCACCGACCTATCGGCCGCAGGAGACATCTGAAGATTTGAAGCAAGCGACGCTCCCGCAAGAACTGCGTGAAGAATCTCGCCCGGAGGAGCGCAGGGCCGCCAGTCCTCAAAATACTGCGCGAGAAAATGCGTCGTGATATCCCCTTCACGAAACTTTGGGTGCGCGAGCACATCGTCGAGATAGCCCATCGGCGTCCGCACGCCGAGCAGAATATAGTGCTTCAGCGCGTCGCGCATTCTTGAAATCGCGTGACTGCGAGTGTCCGCCCAGCAGATCACTTTTGACAAAATCGGATCGTAGTAGACCGGAACCGTGAAGCCCTCGCGGATTCCTGAATCCACGCGCAACCCCGGTGAATGCGGCTCTTCAAGCATCAGCACGCGTCCGCCAGACGGAAGAAATCCGCTCGCCGGATCCTCGGCATAGATGCGGCACTCTATTGCGTGTCCGCGAAAAATGATCTCGTCCTGAGTCTTCGGAAGTTTCCTTCCCGCAGCTACTTCAATCTGCCATGCCACCAGGTCTTCGCCCGTCACCATTTCAGTTACGGGATGTTCGACCTGCAAGCGCGCATTCACTTCAAGGAAGTAGAACTCCTTGCCGTCGAGCAGAAACTCGACCGTCCCCGCATTCTCATAATTCGCCGCGCGAACGATCCTAAGCGCGGCCTCGCCCATCTTCTCGCGAAGCTCTGGAGTCAAAGCCGGAGATGGTGACTCTTCTATGATCTTCTGATGCCGTCTTTGAATCGAACACTCGCGCTCACCCAAATGAACACAGCTTCCGTGGCGGTCACAGAACACCTGAAACTCAATGTGACGTGGCGACGAGATATACTTCTCAAGATAGACTGTGTCATCGCTAAATGCCGCTTTCGCTTCGCGCCGCGCCGCCTCAAGTGAAGGTTCCAAATCCTTCGCGGCCTCAACGACGCGCATTCCCTTGCCGCCGCCGCCCGCCGCTGCCTTGATCAAAACGGGATAGCCGATCTTCTTCGCAGCATCTTCTGCTTCCTGAAGCGTGCCGCGCTCCAAGAGCGCGCCGGGCGTCACGGGAACTCCGTGCTCAACCGCAAGCTTACGTGACGCTATTTTGTCCCCGAGCAGTCGCATCGCATTCGCCGAAGGGCCGACAAAGATCAGTCCAGCTTTTCGAACTGCGTCGGCAAACTCGGCATTTTCCGAAAGAAAGCCGTAGCCCGGATGTATCGCTTCCGCCCCACGAGAACGCGCCGCCAAAATCAATTTCTCCGCGTTCAAATAACTCTCCGAGGCCAACGCGCCGCCGACAAAAATTGCTTCATCGGCAATCTCAACATGCAGTGCGTCGCGATCCGCTTCGCTGTAAACCGCGAGCGTACGAATTCCCATTGCCCGAGCCGTGCGCATGATTCGAACCGCTATCTCCCCGCGATTGGCAACCAAGAGCGAACGTATCACTCGCCCTCCGCCCAGAACGGCTTACGCTTCTCAAGCAACGACGTGAGTCCCTCTTGCCCTTCCCGCGTCACGCGCTGGCGCGCCAATCTTGCCGCCGTAAAATCTCGAGCGTAATCTAATGCCATGAACGGCACTTCGCGCAACAGCTCCTTTGCGAGCGCTTGGGCCGACGGACTGGCCGCCAAGAGTTCTGAAACCCAACGCTCAACCGCGCTGTCCAACTGAAGCGCAGGAACCACTTCCGTCGCAAGACCAAGGTCGAGGCATTGCTCTGCCGAAATTCTTCTCCCGGTCAGAAATAGTTCGCGCGCGCGGCCCGCGCCAATCTTGCGAATCACAAAAGCTGAAATCGTCGCCGGAATAATTCCAAGTCTCACTTCACTAAAGGCCGTCACTGCGTCGTCCGCCATCACCACAATATCTGAGCAGCACATCAAGCCCGCTCCTCCGCCGAAGGCCCCGCCCTGCACGCGCGCAATCACCGGACGCGGAAACTCGTATGCCGCGCGAAACATATCGAACACCTTCTGAGCATCGGCGAAATTCGCGGTCTCACTCACATCCTTCTGCGCCTTCATCCAATTCACGTCGGCGCCGGCACAGAAGGTCGGTCCCTCCGCCTCAATCTTCAGGATGCGAAGCCCCGAATCGTTGCCAAGCTGCTTAAGCGCCGTCGTCGTCTCCGCAATCATCTCCGCGTTGAATGCGTTACGCGCGTCGGGCCGCGAGAGAACCAGCTTCGCAATCGCGCCACTCCTTTCGACTCGCACAAAGCTCATGTGATTGCGTTCCGCTTCATTTCATTCATTGCTGCCTGAAACTCCTCAGCTTTGGCGCTGCCGATGACGTACGTTCGCTTACCGCGCTTCACCTCGAGCGCTTTCCCGTAGCGAGCATTGAAATACATCTTGCCTCGATACATGTGCATTCCAAATCCCGCCATGAACGGTATATCCCTTATCCCTACGACTTCCAATTCTCCCGCAGGAAACCGCTTCGTCCAGATCGGAGGACCGAAACTCAACTCGGACTGCGTCACCCGAGTACGCATCTTCATGAAGGAACTCATCAGTGTGCTGATCCCGATTCCCGCGAGAAACATCACGAGAATCAACATAAGAGGCATCTTGGTGAATAGCGGAATCACGAAAAACGCCGCCGCCGAGAGCGCCGTCAAAGGGCGACGCATGTAGACCTCCTGATCTTCCTCAAACAGCGCGACATCCATCGCTACATGCGATAGATTCCGGGCCGATAATCGGGTACCGGCGCGTTGGCGGACATCGCGATGCCCAAACCGAGCGCGTCACGCGTCGAGAGCGGATCCAATATCCCGTCGTCCCACAAGCGCGCCGTCGAATAGAACGGATTGCCCTCGCGGTCATACTGCTCCAGCACAGGCTTGCGAATCGCATCGGCTTCTTCCTGCGTGAGCGCTTGCCCTTTCGCCTCAAACTGCTCCTGCTTCACCTGCACTAACACGTCAGCCGCTTGCTGCGGCCCCATTACCGTGATTCGCGAATGAGGCCACATCCACAACAAGCGCGGACTGTAACCTCTGCCGCACATCGCGTAATTTCCCGCGCCCGCCGACGAGCCAATTACCACGGTGAACTTCGGGACATTCGCCACGGCAACCGCGTGAACCATCTTCGCGCCGTCCGATGCAATCGCACCGTGCTCATACTCCTTGCCCACTATGAATCCCGTGATATTCTGCAAGAACACCAACGGAATCTTTCTTAGACAGCAAAGCTCGACGAAGTGCGCGCCCTTCTTCGCCGACTCGCCGAACAGCACCCCGTTATTCGCGACAATTCCCACAAGATAGCCGTGTATTCTTGCGAAGCCGCAGACCAGAGTTGTGCCGTAACGCAGCTTGAATTCCTGAAAGCGCGAACCGTCCACGATCCTCGCAATTACTTCGCGCATATCGAAGGGCTTGCGCACGTCAACCGGAACAAGACCGAACAGCTCCTGCGGATCATAGTGCGGATCCTCGGGCGCCGCGCGATCAAATTCAAACGGATGTTTCGGCCCCAAAGACTCTATCACCGAACGTGCGATATCCAGCGCATGCTCATCATTCTCCGCGAAGTGATCGGCAACGCCGGAGATCCTTGTGTGAACATCCGCTCCGCCCAAATCCTCCGCGCTGACCTCCGCCCCCGTTGCAGCCTTCACAAGCGGAGGTCCGCCGATGAAAATCGTTCCCGTTCCTTTCACAATGATCGTTTCATCCGACATCGCGGGGACATACGCGCCACCCGCCGTACACGAGCCCATCACCACGGAAATCTGCGGAATCCGTGCCGCGCTGAGATTTGCCTGATTGTAAAAAATGCGGCCAAAGTGATCGCGATCGGCAAACGTTCCTGCCTGCTCGGGAAGAAAAATTCCGCCCGAGTCAACGAGATATACGCACGGCAAGTGATTCTGCAGAGCTACTTCCTGTGCGCGAAGGTGCTTCTTGATCGTCATCGGGAAATAGGTCCCCCCTTTGACAGTTGCATCGTTCGCAACTACCAACACTTCGCGCCCGTGCACCACGCCGATTCCCGTCACAACTCCGGCGCTGCGGGCGTCGCCGTCATACATACCGTGAGCTGCAAGAGGACTCAATTCGAGGAATGGAGTATCACGATCAAACAATCGCGCCAATCTCTCTCGAACCGGAAGTTTTCCACGCGCGATGTGGCGATCAATATGTTGCCGCGGCCCCGCCGCAGGATGCAATGCCGATAGCTCACCACGCAATTTCTCGACGAGACGACGCATCTCTGCGGCGTTCTCGGCAAAGCCCGGATCAGAGGTGCGAATATTGGATTGAAGCCGCTTCAATAGACGTGATCAGTTTGCTTTCACCGCTCTAATTTCAATCGAACCGTTTACCGATTCCAGCGACACACGGTGTTCGCCCGTGCCGCTTGTGAAATCGAGCGACTCGCCGAACATCGAACCTTCGTTCACGCTGCCCCAGTCGGACTCAATTCCGCCCGACATCGCCACTTCTGCGGTCAGTCGGACATCCGAGGTTTGCGGGAGCGTGATCTCGATGCCGCCATTTACCGTCGAGAGACTAACGTCGCCGTTCAAGGCAGAGGTGATCTTCAGATCAATTCCGCCATTGACCGATTCCAATTTGCTCTTGCCCGAAATCACGCTCGCAAGTAACTCAACACTGCCATTCACCGTCGAGAGGTTGGCTCGACCAGTCAAGCCCTCTTCAGCTTCCACGTCTATCGCTCCATTGACGCTGGCAAGCTCCATCTCTCCGTTCATGCCGAAGATTTCGACTCCGCCGTTCACTGTCTCTGCTTCCACGGACAATCCGCGCGGAGCGCTGATCAAGTAGCTGATAATGCCGTAAGCTTCATTCCCCTCGTCACCCCATCCTCGCTTCGGATACTTCGTCTCGATGACCAAGGAAGACCCGCGTTCTTTGACAACCGGTTCAAATTTATCCACGAATTTCCGTCCCGTCTCGCTCTTCTCACAGCGAACGCTCCGGTAGGCCACGATGTGAATCGAGTTTACGTCCCAGCTCTGCACGATGATTCCGCCATTGACGGTTTCAATTTCGAGCCTCGTGAAATCCGCTGCGTCCCGATCAAACGTCAACGTATCCTCATAGACATATTCATCGCCCTTTTTGACAAAATCCGAGGCAAACAACGACGCGACAAGCGCGACCAGCCCTGCAAGCAAAAGATACTTCTTCATTTCGTGCTCCTTCTGTTGGTTATCTAACCGTTGGGAGCGGGACCTCAAACTTCGGTTCTACGTCAACACCTCGATCGCGCAGACTCAGACATTCATTGCCATAGGCAAGTCGCACAATATTCAGCGGCGGAATATCATCCGTGCGATAGGCAATCACTTTCGCACCGTCCGCGCCGGAACCGCGATACGGCGTTACGGGATAGCTTCCCGAAAACAGCTTCAACTGTGTTGCTTCGCCGGAACGCGGAGCATCCTCTCGTTCGTAGTCAAACTGGCCCTGCGCAAGCGTGAAGGAAGCAGCGGTGAATTCCTCGCGGTTCACACGCGTAAGAACGCGATACGCTTCGCCGAATTTGTCACCGGATTCAATTACAATATCGAAATCAACCGTCGGGCGATCTTCGTCAAAACTCCTGAACGATGCCTGAAGCCACGCGGCGGGTTGACCCAACCAGGACACGGAACCTAAGTACGCAATCGAGAGATGTGCTTTCACCGGACCATTGGGGCCGCTTGTCTCCGTCCAATCCGTCAAGGCATAGGTCGCGGAGACTCGGGTCGAAGCCTCGTCCAGGAATCCGCGATAGATCAGTCTGCGCACCCATTTCAAAGCGTCCGCTTTCAACTGCGGAATCGGATCGGTCGGCGGAGAGGGAGGCGTCGCCGGCTTCTCCACTCGCGGTGAATCTGCGGGAGCCTGAAGCGTGTCCTCTTCGCTTGGTGTGTTAAACGGATATTGCGCGAGCAACGATGTCACGCAGAGGAAGAGCAAACTCAAAGCATACCGTGCCATGATGGGTGAGCGGGAGGAGAAGTTAATTAGAATGTCGCTTTTGTGGTGTTCTTGATCAGCACTTCGGTCATCTTCATCGGCTCAACCACCACCGCGCCTTGCACGCCGTCGCCGTTCCAGCCATTGGCATACCAGCCGTTCTTATCTTCAATGAAGAGACTGTATGTTCCTTCCGCACCGGGATTGTGAAGCGACCGCTTTCATCACTCACCGTTTCCGCAACAACCGATGTCGGCACTTCCGCAACCACGGTCCCCAGCAATCCTTTCGCCGGCTCATGAATCCGAACCTTCATATTCGCGCCGGGTTTGATCTGCTGCTCGCGCCGATCCTTGTCTATCATCGGCATGAAGTTTCCCTCCCAAATCTCAATCTTGCCTGTCACTCCACTCGCGGGCGCAGCAGGAGTTGAGGGAGTCTGATCCTTCGATTCGCGTCCGCCCATCGCAAACATGAGAGAGCTTGCAATCAATGTAAGAATAAGAGAGGAAATGACTCGCTTCATCGAATATCCTTGATTCTGAGTTGAGTCGTCTTGCGATTCATGTATTCGTTCTCTTCAATCACGTAGACCATTTCAAAATGGCGCCGCCCGTTCATGAACCGGTCAATCTTGTCACCCATGTTGAAGCCAATCGCTTCAAACTGCACGCCGCCCTGCATCGCCACCAATTTTAGGTGGTTCTGCCCGACAATCTTCGGTGCATAGGCGGACTCAATCCCCCGTGAAACGAAGGTCGGCCTTGTATTGTGAGGCCCGAACGGCTCAAACCGCTTCAAGCTCTGCACGACGTCCGTCGTGATCTCGTCTAAGGAAATCTCACACTCGATGCGAACCTTCCTCACCAGATCATCTTCGGTCATCAGATCCCGACAGGCTTCTTCGAAACGCTGTTTGAATGCAGGCACATTCTCCGCAGGAATCGTCAGTCCCGCAGCATACTTATGTCCGCCGAATTGCTCGAGCAAATCCGAGCAGGCTTTCAGAGCCTGATAGACGTCGAAATTTGAGATTGAACGCGCCGAGCCTTTGCCCATACCGTTTTCGACCGAAATCATCACCGTCGGTCTGTAGTAGCGCTCGATCAATCGCGATGCAACGATTCCTATCACACCAGAATGCCAGCCCTCACGCGCCAGCACGATCGAATGTGCGTCCGAAGGATTCATCGTATAGCGAATCTCTTCCAGAGCCTGAGTCAGCGTGTCATTGTCAATCTCTTTGCGACGGCGATTCTCCTGTTCCAGAACCTGAGCAATCTCCCGAGCCTGCGACTTGTCGCGTGTCGTCAACAACTGAACCGCGCGCATCGCACTCCCCATTCTCCCAACCGCATTGATACGCGGGGCGATGTTAAACACGATCTGCCCGACGTCAATCTTCCCGCCGCGAATCCCCGCCGATTCGATCAACGAGGCAAGCCCGACTTCCGGTGATGCATTAAGCTTCTCAAGCCCCTCCTTCACCAGCACGCGGTTCTCATCCACCAGCGGAACAATATCAGCAGCCGTGCCCAAAGAGACCAAATCAATGTAGCGGAAAGCGAAATCCGCGTCGAGCCCGAGCCTCTGCGTGATGCCTTGCGCAACTTTGAACGTCACACCGACTCCGGCAAGCTCGGTAAACGGATAGCCGCTCCCCTTGCATTTCGGATCAAGCACCGCGAGCGCATCCGGAAGTCCGTCCGCAGGCTCGTGATGATCCGATATGATCAGCTCCAACCCGAGTGACTTCGCGTATTGGGCTTCCGAAATCGAAGTAATCCCGCAGTCCACCGAGATGACCAACTCGGCGCCCTGCTTTTTCACCTCGTCCAGACCGGCCTGCGAAATCCCGTAACCCTCATTCTGCCGATCAGGAATATAGGCCAGCACGTCGCCGCCCAAATCTCGCAAGAAGAGATAAAGCAGCGACACCGAAGTAATGCCGTCCACGTCGTAGTCTCCGTAGATTGCAATGCGTTCGCGGCGCTCCAACGCCTCTACGATGCGATCAACGGCGCTCTCCATTCCCGACATCAGGAACGGATCATAAAGCTGTGCAGGCGATGGAGCGAAGAACTTCTCCACAGCCTCCGGTGTGTCAATCCCGCGATTCAAAAGAATCCGGGCGACCATGTAAGGAACGCGGGCGTGTCGGCTTAGGCGATCAATCTCCTCATGTGGCCGACTCTCCGCCATTTCCCATCTCGGTTGCATGGGTGTACCTATATTTCATTAAAACAAAAAACATGTTTGGGGGAATTTATGAAATCTGATATATGAGGTATGAAATGGAACTCGAACTCTGATTTCATATATCCTATTTCATATGTCATATATTATTTTGAGGTTCGCCTATAAGCCGAATTCTGTCCCTCCCGAAGGAAGGGGCGATCATCTATCTGGGACGGCCATTGCTGACCGCCTCGTGCAGCCTACCCGCCGGGACTTCTGCCTCACGGGCCGCGAGGACTCCCGGCTTACTTGGCCTTGCTTCGAGCGGGGTTTGCCCTGCCGTTTCCATTACTGAAAACGCGGTGCGCTCTTACCGCACCATTTCACCCTTACCCATGTGAAACATGGGCGGTTTGTTTTCTGTGGCACTTTCCGTTGCGTTACCGCACCCGGCCGTTAGCCGGCGCTCTACCCTATGAAGTTCGGACTTTCCTCACTCGCCGTTGTGGGTCTCCAGACCCGCAATGACCAAGCGCGACCGCCCGGCGAACCTGCAAAATCAATTGTCAAAGAAAGGCATGAGTTTCGCGCGAAGCTCTTTGCAAGTTTCAATCGCTTCATTCGCTTCGTCGAAATCTGCCTTCTCACCAGGATATCTGAAGTCAACAGCCGCCCTGCTCAAGAGGCGAAGCCCTTCTCTATCTGCATCCCAGCTCGGGCACAAAACCGCAAGTTCCTCATGTAACTTCAACAAACGATGAGTTCTCGAAGGAATGCCCACGAAATGAATGATCAGTCCCTTCATGAGTTTCTCGATGGACTGTTGAGCATGGTAGCAGACTGCGTCGTAATTCGGCCGCATCAGCACGGCAAGTTCGCGTTCGGCCGTAGCGAAGTCCGCATCCGCCTTTTCAATCCACTCTCTAACCGTTTCGTTCATAGAGCACCGTGCCCCGGTCGAGAGCTTCACGAATTAGCGGATCGCCTTCAGCATAACGCCGCGCCGTGTCGTCAGGCTTTCGCGCGATAATGTCCACGTCAAAGGGAGGATCGAATCTCCTGAGAATCTCCATGGACTTGCGAAACCCACCCCCCTCAAACGGCATGACTACCAGCATATCCACATCCGACAAATCGGTCGGATGCCCGTATGCATACGAGCCGAACAGCACAATGCGATCAGGGTGATACTCCTGAGCAATTCGGTCAGAGAGTTCCCTTATGGATTCCAGACTAATCATTGCTACTTTGAATTCTCTTCCTCATCCAACGCCCGATTCACCAGCGCATCCGCAGCCTTGTTCTCTTCTCTTGGAACGTGGCGAATGCGCGGCGTGATTCCATTCAGGAGCGACTTCCTCTTCTGAACCTCAAGATTCAGAGCGCGAAGCCTGGCCTCCTTAATCTTCCATTCCCCCAACACCTGCTTCACAATCAACAGACTATCACACGCAACCCTGAGAACCGTCGCGCCACTATCCTTGATAACCGGATTTGTCTCACAAATTTCCAACAACCGAATCAGCGCGCGATACTCGGCCTCATTGTTCGTCGCGTGACCGATGCAGCTTCCCTCTTCATAGAGAAGATTGCCCTGGTCATCGCGGATCACAACTCCAATCGCCGCCGGGCCGGGATTCCCCCGTGCGCCGCCGTCAATGTTGGCGAACAACTCCACTAAAACTCGGCGTCGGGAGCGACGAATCGGCCGCAGGCTTCACAGGCAAATATATCCTTCGCCTGCCGAATCACCACCTGAGTCTGCGGAGGAATATTCGCGTAGCAGCCGCCGCAAGCGCCACCCACCATCGTCACGATGCCGCGACCATCCTTCGCGTCGCGAATTCGCTCATAGTGAGCCAAGAGCCGAGCATTCAACCCCACCGTGGCCTTCGAACGCCGTTCCATCAAGTCGCGCTCCTCACCCTCGGTCTCTTTGAGCTTCCTAACATACTCCTCTTCGCGCGCCGCCTTCTCCTCACGCAGCTTCACAAGCTCCGCCGAACGATCCTCAATCAGCTTCGCTATCTCGATCGCGCGCTCGTCATTCGTCGCAATCAGAAGCTCCAAATCGCTGATCTCACGCTTGGCGTGCTCCTGCTCGTGCGTCACGGCATCATATTCGCGAGTCGTCGTCACGGAGTAAAGCTGCTGCTGATACTTGACCAGCTTCTCGTGCGCCGTCTCCAAATGATGACCGCTCTCGCCCGATGTCCGCTCCGCATCCTTGCGCTCCTGCTCCTTCTCGGCAATGAACGCCTCGAATTCCTGGATTCGCGCCGACAACTGCTCAACCAACTCCGGTAGATGCTCGCGCTCCTGAGCTATCTCCGCCAACTCCTCGTCAATCTCCTGTACTTCGGTCAGCGCATGAAGCGCCGCCCGAATCTCCTCTGGGCTTACGTCGCGATAAATCACTCTTCCAATTACTCCTGATTCCTTAAAACAAAAAAAGGTGCGCGAATTCCGGTCCGCACACCCAAATCGAACAACTATTCCCTGCCCACGAGCATCACAATCCGGCTGAAATTCAACCGGTTCTCACTCGTAGTGCGTAAAACAAGGAACTTAATTTTCATCCCTCTACCTGGTGCCTTGTGGGCCCACCAGGATTCGAACCTGGAACCGACGGATTATGAGTCCGCTGCTCTAACCGTTGAGCTATGAGCCCTATCCGCCGTATTTGTGTATAATCCCTCGGCGACTCCGCAAAGGGTAGATTTATAATATACAAACCTAATGTGACTTGTCAAGCCCCCCAAACCCCCGAATAATGACCTCCTGCCTTGTTTATTATGCACTTAAATCAAGACTCTCTGTCCCGCCGAGAGGGAGGCTCAAATTCCTGATATTTCTAAACAAAACGAGCCTCAGTCACGCGCAAAAGTTGCACTCTAACGTATCGGTTCAGACCGTCAAGGCAGATCGTAGCGCACATAAACCGTCGGAAGCACGTACCATTTCCTGTACTCAAATCCACCTTCCGGGGTCCATGCGCCCGCAAAATTCCGAGAAACCTCCCATTCCGTCCCCAGCGCAACCTGCTTCCAGCGGTACTGAAGCTGCGGCTCCGCCTGAATCGAGGTCGGCTGATCTCCGTAGTTATTGCTATTCCAGTCCAGATACCCGAGAAACTCGAATTTAGACCGCGCCAACGGCCAGAACCAAACTCCCGTCAATTGCCACCCAAGATCAGCCGCAAATTCTTGTCTTGCAAGAGCTTGAAGTTCGATTGTCGCCCCGCCCAGCCGTAGCTCTGTCAGTGCCAGCCCGGCCAGAAGCGTGCGCGGTATCTGTTTTCCAAACTGACCGTCAAATGGTGTCACCCCGTCGTTGAACTGCACGC
>JADLDM010000115.1 GCA_020846695.1 bacterium
AGTCTCATGCTGTGACGAGCGGGGACGTGGTCGAGGTGCAGTTCGAGGCGCAGGAGCCTTACGACGTGAAGCCTGAGGCGATTCCGCTCGAAGTCCTGTATGATGATGAGTGGCTTCTTGTCGTAAACAAACCTGCGGGCATGGTCACGCATCCAGCGCACGGGAATTTCAGCGGCACGCTGGTCAACGCATTGCTTCATCGTTGGGGAGCCGAACACGCGGGCGATTCCATTCGTCCCGGAATTGTGCATCGTCTGGACAAGGGGACTTCGGGCCTACTGGTTGTTGCGAAGGACGAAGTGACGCATCGCAAGTTGACGGAGCAGTTTTCCAGCCGCACCGTGGAGCGCGAATACCGCTCGATTGTCTGGGGGCGCTTCCGCGAGAACGAAGGAGTGATTGATACACTGCTTGACCGGCACCCCGGCGACCGGAAACGCTATGCGGTCGTACGGCGCGGAGGCAAGCAGGCGATCACGACCTATCGGATTGAGGAGACCTTTGCCGACACCAGCTATCTGGCGCTGAAGTTGGGGACGGGCAGGACGCACCAGATTCGAGTCCACCTCGAACATATCGGTCATCCGGTTTTTGGGGACTCGTCCTATGGAGGCAGGCTCCGGCGGGTTTCGAACTTTGGCGGGATGCGCAAGAAATTCTACACCGACGCGCTTGAGCAAGTTGAATATTTTCTATTACATGCGCGGACGCTTGGGTTTGTTCACCCTGCTTCAGGTGAGACGATGCGTTTTGCTGTAGAACCCCCGGCTGGGTTCGATAAAGTGTTGAAAACACTGAGAGAAGACGCGTTGCGCGAACTTGACATTTAGGTGATAGACCTGTATATTAAAGGTCTTTGTTATAACTCAACCCGCAAGTCACGCGGACTTTGAAATGAAATCGTTACGCTTCCGCATCATTGTCGTCATCGGCCTAATTCTCCTGGGCGGCTACCTGCTCTATCCGACCCTTCGGTTCGAGCAGCTCTCGCAAAAGGAGACCGAGCTTTTGACGGAACTCTCGAACACATCGGGCATCCCTCTGTCTCGATTGGCGAGCGACATCTATCGCGACGACATTGACCTTGCCGGCGAGGTGCAGATGTCTTCACTGTCCGAATCTCAGAAATTCGAGGCCGTGCAGAAGATCGAGTACCTCAGGGGCGAGTTCTCCCAATCTCTGCAGGCGAATCGCAAGCTGGCAATCAAGCGCGGCTTGGACTTGCAGGGCGGCATGAGACTTGTTCTGGAAGTCAATTTGGTCGAATTGCTCAACAACAGCGCGAAGGCGAAGGATGAGCAGTTCGACGCTTTGATGAAGGAAGTGGCGGCCAATGCTGTCGCGAACAAGGACGTGTTCGCCATTCTGGAAGGCGTTGCGAAGTCGCGCAGCATTTCCCTGAGCCGCTATTGGGGCGAGCCCGGTCAAAGCGACGGGGATATTGTTGGGGATTTGCGCGAGATGGCCGATGACGCAGTGGATCGTTCGCGTGAAATTTTGAGCAACCGCGTGGACCAATTCGGCGTTTCGGAGCCTTCCATCAACAAGGAGGGTTCACAGCGAATCGCGGTTGAGCTTCCGGGCGTGAAGGATCCGCAGCGCGCGCGTGATTTGGTGGGCCGCACGGCTCTGCTTGAGTTCAAGCTGCTGGCGGCTCCCGAGCGCAGTCAGGAAGTTCTGCTTGCTCTGGACGAAGGCATTGAGCGCCGCATGAAGGGCGATACCGTCTTGAGTGATTCGCTTTCCACGGATAGTCTTCGCGCCGCGGCCTAGGCCGATACGGGCGATACTTCGGCGACGACGAATCCGTTCCTCAGACTACTGACGGACGGACGGACGGATATTCTGGTGGCCGCCGAGAATCGCGCGCAAGTCACGCGCTATATTTCTTCGATTGAGAATCAGCGCTACATTCCGCGCGATATTCAGTTTCTCTGGTCCGCGAAGTCCGAGCAAATGGGCGAAGACCTGAAAGAGTATTGGCGGCTTTACGTTATCAAGAGTCGCGCCGAATTGACCGGCGATAAACTTGCGGACGCGCGCTCGACCATGGGCAGCGGCTATGATCCGCAATCCGCTGGCAAGCCGATTGTTCAACTTGAGTTCACGCGCGAAGGCGGCCGCGTCTTCTCCCGTGTGACGGGCGCGAACGTGGGGAATCGTCTCGCGATTATCCTCGACAACAAGGTTTACATGGCTCCGAATCTTCAAGAGAAGATTTCGGGCGGCTCCGCGATTATTACCGGTTTAGGAACAGTGGAAGAAGCTCGCGACATTGCGATCGTGCTTCGCGCAGGCGCGCTTCCTGCTTCGGTGACAGTGGCCGAGGAGAGGACGGTCGGGCCTTCACTCGGGCGTGATTCGATTGACGCCGGCAAGATGTGTCTGACGATTTCGTTCCTCGCGGTGATTCTTTTCATGATTTGGTATTACAGAGGCTCCGGTTTCATCGCGGACTTTGCGATGATCTTCAACGTCTTCCTGCTGATGGGCGCCTTGGCTATGTTCCAGTTCACGCTGACCATGCCCGGTATCGCCGGAATCATCTTGACGATCGGTATGGCCGTGGACGCGAACGTGCTAATCTTCGAGCGTATTCGCGAAGAGCTTCGCGCGGGCAAGACGGTTCGGGCGGCGATTGACACGGGCTTCTCGCGCGCGCTTCTGACGATTATTGACTCGAACACCACCACCGCGATCGCGGGTGTGGTGCTGTTGGTTTACGGTACCGGCGCAATCAAGGGCTTTGCGTTGACGCTGACGGTCGGTATTTTGATCAACATGTTTACGGCGATTTTCTTGACCCGTCTGGTGTACGATCTTTTCACCACGGGTCGCCAACTCAAGACTCTGAGTGTCTGATTTAGCAGATCATGAAGAGCGACAACATTGAGAGAGTATAATGCCGCAGTTTTTTAAGAACGCCCATTACAAGTTTGTCGTCCACCGCTGGCGGACGCTGACCATATCGGGGATCATCATCCTCGCGGGCATCATTATGATGATCGCGCGCGGAATCAACTGGTCGGTGGATTTCCGTGGTGGAATGGACCTGACCGTGCGCTTCTCGCAGACGGTATCCGACGGCGCGGTGCGCGCTGCGCTTTCCGATCTTCAGGTAGGCGAAGTGAAGACCGCCGGCGGTCTTGGCGCACATTCTGATATTCTCATTCGCATGAAGGTGGATGAAGGCGGCCCGAATCCGCAGGAGCAGGTCGGCCAGAAGCTGCGCGCGGCGTTCCCCGGAAATGAAATTGAGATCAGAAATGTGGCCATGGTCGGTCCGCGCGTCGGGCGCGATCTGCGCAATTCTGCGATCATCTCGGGACTCGTCGCAGTGGTCTTGCTTCTGATCTACATCTCGTGGCGCTTTCGCTTTGAGTTTGCAGTCGGCGGCATTATCGCACTCGTTCACAATGTCGGTGTGACGCTGGCCTTTCTTGTGTTCTTCGACTACGAGCTGTCCCTATCTGTTCTGGCCGCGTTCCTGACTCTGGTCGGATACTCGATCAACGATACGGTGGTCGTGTTCGACCGAATCCGTGAGAACATGAAGAAGCTGCGCGGCAGCACGTTGCGCGACATCATGGACCTTTCGATCAATGAGACTTTGTCGCGTTCGGTGATCACCTCGGTCACGGTGTTCATCACGACCTTGGTGCTTTACATTTGGGGCGGTGAGGTCTTGCGTGGTTTCAGTTTCGTGATGATGGTCGGCGTTATCACATCGGCCTATGCCACCGTGTTCGTGTCGGCTCCTGTCGTTGTGGAGTGGGCGGAAAAAGCGGTGTTGAAAGGCAAGAAAAAGTAGCAGAACTTGATTCTCTCGCAGCCCCGCGAGAGCGGGGCTTTGTTTTTCAAGGAGAGTGCATTGGTCACAGTGGTATTGGGCGCCCAGTGGGGCGATGAAGGCAAAGGCAAAATTGTTGACTACCTGAGCGAGCGAGCGGACATCGTCTGCCGCTATCAGGGTGGCGCGAATGCCGGTCACACGATTATCGAGGGTGGCCGCAAGTTCGTGCTCCATCTGCTACCCGCCGGAATTCTTCGTCCGAATACGATGTGCATTATCGGCGGCGGCGTGGTCGTGGACCCGGCGGCCCTCTTAGATGAGATCACACAGCTTGAAGCGGCCGGAATATCACTTGACGGCAGACTTTTCGTCAGCCATCAGGCGCATCTGATCATGCCTTATCACAAGCTGCTCGATAGTCTGCATGAAAGTCAGGCGGATCGCGTGAAGATCGGCACGACGGGAAGAGGCATCGGCCCTGCTTACGTGGACAAGGTTGCGCGCGTGGGAATCCGCATCGTGGATTTGCTTGACCGCGACAGCTTACGGCAGAAGATTCGCGCCAATGTCGAAGACAAGAACCGCCTGCTCTCGAAAATTTACGAGGCAGCCGAGCTTGACGTGGACGCGATTGTGGATGAATACGTAGCCTTCGATCAGCGGATTGATCCCTATGTCAAGGATGTCTCCGTGGTGCTCGATGAAGCGATGCGCTCGGGGAAGAGCATCATTCTGGAGGGCGCTCAAGGCACTCTGCTTGACGTGGACATGGGAACCTATCCCTTCGTCACGTCCTCCAACCCCACGGCAGGCGGAGCCTGCACGGGATTGGGCATCGGCCCGCGCGCGATTGATCACGTGATCGGCATCGTGAAGGCTTACACCACACGCGTCGGAGAAGGTCCGTTCCCGACGGAGATCCTCGATGGCGAAGAGCAGACCAAGCTCCGCGAGAAAGGCGACGAATTCGGCGCGACCACGGGCCGCCCGCGGCGTTGCGGTTGGTTTGACGGTGTTGCGGTTCGATTTGCCGCTCGCGTAAACAGCGTGGACTCGTGGGCCGTCACGAAACTCGACATCTTGAGCGGAATGGACTCCATCAAGTTCTGTGTCGAATATGAAGATGGGCATCGCTCGTACAAGCACTTCCCCTCCGACAGCCGAATTCTCTCCACCGTGCGGCCCGTGTACGAAGAGCTTCCCGGTTGGAAGGAATCGCTTGACGGCGTGACGCACTATGAAGATTTGCCGAAGCAGGCAAAGGACTACTTGAAGTATATAGAGAGTTTCACGGAGGTTCCGGTCTCTATAGTTTCCGTCGGCGCCGCGCGAAATCAGACGATGGTGTTGCGCAGCTAAGACATCCCTGAGCACAAGGTCGAGAGCGTAGCTCAGCAGGTAGAGCACCGCCCTTTTAAGGCGATGGTCCCGGGTTCGAATCCCGGCGCTCTCACACAAAACCCGAGGACTCCTCGGGTTTGTTTTTGTGAGGCACGCGCTTTGCCCGCTATTGGCCGTATTCTCCAAAGTGGTTTAATGCCGCCTACATCCCTGCAAATCGCGACTGAACGCGAAGAAACAATCTATCATCCTGCTCCGCTGATTACGCTTCAGCCGGGTCGCGGCGCGCATTTTGATCTGTTCATTGCCGTTCCCACGCGCGCCGGACAGAAGTATGTGCTCTACAAGTCCGCGGACTTGGATTTCAGCGAGACGAAGCGGGTCGAATTAATTGATCGCGGCGTGAAATTCCTCTATGTCGCGGATGCGGACGCGGCGTCGTACTTTTCGTTCGTGGATCGGACGGTCGGAGAAGTCCTGCGCAACGAATCAGCGACGCGCGAAGAGCGTTCCGCGATGCTCTACAAGACGACGGCCGCGCTGGTGCAGGCAACGTTCACGCGACCCGATTCACCCGGGCTGATCAAGACCAATCGCACGATGGTGGAGCACACGATTCAGGCGCTCGAAGCGGATCCGATGCTGCTCCGCACCCTTGCAGCGACGTTTGCGCTGGACTATTCGCTTTATTCACACGCGGTGCATGTCTCTACTTTGGGCGCTGCGATCCTGATGGAGATCATGGGAACCGAGGCGCGCGTGAAGGAGGCCGCGATGGGCTTCCTGCTGCACGACATCGGCAAGAGCCGCGTGCCGATGCAGATCTTACGCAAGACAACTATCCTGACTCAGGGTGAGATGAAGGAAGTTGAGCGACATCCGGAATATGGTGTTTCATTGATGAAGCCCCACATCGAGGTGGGTCCGCTCGCGCTTGAGATTATTCACACGCATCACGAGAAACTCGACGGTCGCGGCTACCCGAGGAGGCTGCCTCCTGAAAGATTATCTATTGAGACCCGCATTTGCTCACTCGTGGACATCTATGACGCGCTCACTTCTAATCGCGTCTACAAACCTGCTATGCGGGGCATTGATGCTCTAACTCTGATGCGCGACAAGATGTACGCGGAACTTGACATGGGTCTCTTGAAAGAGATGATCAAGATTCTCGGGCCTCGTGACAAGAAGTAGCGGTCCGCATGATTGATAAAGTCCGCGCAGCATTCGCCGATATTGCTTATGGAGGCGAACCTGCACGTGAATCCAACCGACCAACGCAACCCCGACGACCGTTTCAGCAGTCGCGACACCGATGCGAGCGATGAGAAGTCCCTTGTGCCGGAGAATCGTCCGCGTGAGCGCGAGTTGCTGCGGCAGATTCGGATGAAACTCAAGTCCGGATTCTATGGGTCGCGAGCGATTCTCGAAACTATTGCAGATCGCATGATGGGCAAGTGATCTGATACGATTCAAACGGAAGAGGCCGCACACGCGGCCTCTTCTGCTCTCATCAAATGCGCTTGTTACGCACGGAACTCGTTCATGTTCGCGAGAATTGCCGAGAGTCCCGCAGCCACGGCAAGCTCGCTGCGCAGTCTACGGCCACCGAGATGCAGGTATCTTCCTCCGCGCGCTATCAATTCCTCCAATTCGTGATCGCTGAACCCGCCTTCTGGTCCAATCACGAGTGCTTGGTCTGACCCACTCACGATGTTATTTGGGGAACTCGCATGATCTGTCATTTGCGCAATCCAAAGCCGTGACGAACCGATCTTCTCCGCAGCTTCAGCAATGCTCTTTGCACATGTCTGCTCCGGTAGAATCGCTCTGCCGCACTGCTTCAGCGATTGAACAGCAATCCTTTTCAGCTTCTCGATCTTCGCATCAGAGTAGCTCTCCTGACTTCTCTCCATTCGACACCAGATAATCTCGCGCACACCCAAGGGTATCGCAGCCGTGACGACGTCCCGCGCGGAATCGCCCTGCAGCATCCCGCATATTAGCGTAAGTCTGAAGGGAAGCTCTCCGAATTCTGGTAGCTCTTCACACACTTGAAGTTCTCGATCGCTCTTGATACGGCAGCGATAAACCATTCCCTTTCCGTCACTCGCGAAGACCTCCTCTCCTTCACGGCGCCTGCGCACGCGCGCAAGATGAGTCCACTCATCTTGGGAGAGCGTGAGAAGATCACCGTTAACTTGCGCGTCACCCGCAAATACAAAATCGCCGTGATCTCTGGTTACCATGTTCGACCCACCGTCAGACTTCCGCTTAGAATCCATCGCTCGCTGCGCCCCATTTCCCACTGTTTGATGTAGTGCGCGTGCCCTGTTGCAAACCACTTCTTCGCCGCAGCTTGAATGCGCGCCAGAGGTCCGAATGATCTCAAACTGTGAAACCTCGTTGCGCCGCTTGAAGATTGGTCGAAGCGGTTTCCCTCGCGCAGATAGCCGGTCACACCCGCCGACACGAGTCCTGCATCGCGCAATCTGCGTCCGACAAGTAGCGAGGCCGTGAATACGTTAATCTCATCCGAGCGTTCCTCTTCAAACTCATCCCAATAGAGTCTTCCCAAATTTTCACGCGCCCCCTCCGCGCCGCCAGAAACACTCCAGTAGTCGCGAATCGTCACCGAGGCGCTATCCGCGATTCCCAATCTACGGAACGACGTCGAGCGCACAAGCCGAGGATTCGTATCAAAATCGTAGGCTTGATAATTCGCGGAGAGCATCATGCGCGGATAGTGCGCGAAACAATTGCTCGCGCGATGAACAAATCGCGATGTGATCTGAAACAGTCTTGTCCAACGATTGTTCGCGCTCTTCGATGAATCAAGGTAGACAAGGTGATGCAAATCGGTCAGCACGGTGAACTGTCCGCTTAGCGCGGGCGAAAACTGATGTGAGAAGCCCGCGTCGCCGCGCCATGAAATCTCGTCGCGATCGTCGTCATTCTCTTCGCTCCGCGTGTCAAGCGTGTATTTCGCGAATGCCGCGTTAACACTCAGCGTGGTTCTCTCCCCAAGTACGGACTCACTGCGTGCGCGCAGTTCGGTCTTTCTCCCTTGCAGAATTTCGCCGCGAATCGTCTGCGAAACGGAGCGCGCTGCCGCCGCTATCTCGCCTGAGTGCCGCTTCCACTTGGAGTCCAACGAAAGCGACAGCCCCGCGAGGTCTTCTTCGAGACTCGACGCTTCACCTCCCGGCTCTTCAATGCGCGTGTCATTTCGATTGAGACTTCCTTCGGCGTTCAAATGTGTATTCGTCGCCAATCCATAGTGGACTGCGTCCGACACTCTCAGCCGATACTCCTCACGAAGTTGCGATTTAGAACTCAACCCGATTGGAATTTCCCGGCGATAGTAGTTAACTCCGAACTTCGCTTGATTAGTCGAACTCTCAAGTCCCTGATCCCAACCGTAGTCGAAATCCGCATCTGCATTCACGCGGTCATCAGGGGATTCCCAATTGCCGGCCAGGGCCGCATGATGCAAGGTCTCACTCTGAGGCGCGTAATCGAGCAGCGCAGTATTCCACGTGGCCGCTCCCCATTGATTCAGTTCATCACGCCGGTCATTGACCACGCCAAGCGCATGACTCGATTTCAGATAGTTGTTCCAGCGAAACTCAGGGCCCGCGCCCATTCGAATCAGCGACGACTGATACCTGCCCGCACTCGTTGTCGAATGATCCGGTAAGTCTGCGTAGTGTTCGCCGGTTGCGGATGTCCAGAGATTCACTTTGCGCGATACGCGTCTCGCGAGCACGTTTTGCCACCTTACGTCGTGGCGCGTTCTCCGCAATGACGATTGAACCATTTCGGTCTTCCACTGTGCGACAGTCTGAAGACGAATCGCACCGCTCTTTCTCGGTTCCAGCGACAGATACTGATACAGCCTGCGCAAATCCACTCCCTCTTCGAGACGCGAACTCAGCGAGTCAGAAAACTCGATGCGCGGAGGCTGCGGCACGGCGGCATGCAAGAAGGATGCACAGAGCGCCGCGACGAAGAGCGTGAGAGTGATTGGGTGTGATCGCATGAGAATAAAACGGCGTGACGACTCGAAAAGATTCGTCACGCCGGAAGGATCGAAGGGCGGAATGTCTCAGGCGCTCTTCTTCTTCAGAGCGACGAAACGGGCGGGCTTGTGTTCAGTTATGGTTTCAGCAGAAATCACGACTTCACTGACGTCTTTGCGGCTCGGAACTTCAAACAGCGCATCCATCAGTGATTCTTCGACAATTGCGCGCAAGGCACGCGCTCCGGTCTTGCGGCGGCGCGCTTCGTGAATCACGGCGTGCAATGAGTCCGGTTCGAAGGTGAGTTTGACGCCTTCCATTTCAAACAAGCGCGAGTATTGCTTGACGAGCGCATTGCGCGGTTCGGTCAGGATTCTCAGCATCGCCTCATCGGAGAGCGGTTCGAGCACGGAGACAACCGGAAGTCTTCCGATCAATTCCGGAATCAAGCCGAACGCATTGAGGTCTTCAAAGCTCACTTTCTTGACGACGTATTCGGTTTCGTCAATGCTGTTCTGATCCGCTCCGAATCCCATCGGATATTTCGCCACGCGCGAGCGCACAATCTTCTCGAGACCTTCAAACGCGCCGCCCAGAATGAACAGAATGTTCTTCGTGTTAATCTGAATGAATTTCTGTTCGGGATGCTTACGTCCGCCCTGCGGAGGCAGATTGGCATTGGTGCCTTCAAGAATTTTCAGGAGCGCTTGCTGCACTCCCTCGCCGGACACGTCGCGCGTGATGGACATGTTCGGATCCTTGCGCGCGATCTTGTCTATTTCATCAATGTAGATGATGCCCATTTCCGCGCGCGCGACGTCGTAGTCCGCGTTTTGCAAGAGTCGCACGAGCACATTTTCCACGTCTTCGCCGACATATCCCGCCTCCGTCAAAGTTGTGGCGTCAGCAATTGCGAACGGCACATGAAGAAAGCGCGCCATCGTCTGCGCAAGCAGGGTCTTGCCCGTGCCCGTCGGTCCGACAAGCAGGATGTTCGACTTCTCAATCTCGACGTCGCCCGCCGAATCGCCGTTTGCAATACGCTTGTAGTGATTGTAAACCGCGACGGAGATTTTTCGCTTCGCGTCTTCCTGCCCGATGACGTAATCATCGAGCTTCTGCTTCATATCCAGCGGCGTCGGAAAATCCGCAAGCGGCACGGTTCTTCTTCCCGCGCGCGACATCGCGACGATCTGATGCGCATGTTCGACGCACACGTCGCAGATCGCGATGCCGTCCTGATGTTTGATCAGCGTCGCGACCTGACTTTCAATTCTTCCGCAGAAGGAGCAGGATTGCCCGTTCGGCAGCTCAGTGCCGACTCTGTCGCTCATTTCTTTGCGGCCTTGCGCGGATAGATGATTTCGTCCACGATGCCGTAATCGCGCGCCTCTTCGGCAGACATGAAGTGATCACGATCGGTGTCTTGCTCGATTCTCTCAATTGGCTGCCCGGTGTGAAACGCGAGCAGGTCGTTGAGCCGGGCGCGCATCTTGAGAATTTCCCTTGCCATAATATCAATCATCGTGGCTTGCCCCTGCACACCGCCGGACGGCTGATGAATCATGACGCGCGCGTTGGGCAGAATACTGCGCTTTCCCTTCGCGCCGGCCGCGAGCAGGAAGGAGCCCATGGATGCCGCCTGACCGATGCAAATCGTCGCAATATCCGGCTTCACGTGCTGCATGGTATCGTAGATCGCCATGCCCGCCGTCACGACTCCGCCGGGCGAGTTGATATAGAGACTGATGTCTTTATCGGGGTCTTCCGCCGCAAGAAAAATCAGCTGCGCGACGATCAGCGAAGCAATGTGATCATCAATCGGCGTGCTGATGATGACGATACGCTCTTTGAGCAATCGGGAATAGATGTCGAACGCGCGTTCTCCGCGTCCCGTCTGCTCGACGACCATGGGAACCAATGCCATGGAATTCTCTCTCCTTGATTCGGTAGTGAATGTCATAGGGTAATGAGCGACGACTGTC
>JADLDM010000116.1 GCA_020846695.1 bacterium
GACTTCCGTCCCGACAGCGACGTGGACGTGATGGTGAAATTTGAGAACCCCGTGATGTGGTCTCTCAAGAACTTGGATAAGATGGAAGAAGAGTTGACCGCGATTATTGGAAGACGCGTTGATCTCTCTACCAAGCTCAGTGTCGAATACATGCCCAATTACATTCGCCGCAAATCCATTCTAAACGGTTCCCGCGTCTTCTATGCGGCGTGACGAAGCATACCTGCTTGACATCAAGATTCCCGCGAGCGAAGCGCTCGAATTCGTCGGCGACATGACCTTTCATGAATTCCTGAATGACAGAATGGCGCTCCGCGCCGTGCTCAACTGTCTTCACGAAGTCGGTGAAGCGAGCAAGAAACTGTCCGACAAGTTCAAAGCGCAGCATCCGCTGGTACCGTGGTCGGATCTCGTAGTGCATCGCAACGAACTTGCGCACGAGTATTTCCGCGCGGACTACGGCGAATCCTGGCACATCATCAAGAATATCTTGCCGGGCCTCGTCGAATACATTGAGCCGCTGATTCCGCCTGACAAGCAATAGGGTAGACCCTTTCTACAGCAACATGACTTCAACATCACACGACATCGGCGAGCCGCGCATTCCACTGGACATGGAGAAGATCAAGGAATTTTGCGACAAGTGGAAGATTGTCGAATTTTCTCTCTTCGGTTCCGTCCTGACCGATGAGTTCCGTTCTGACAGTGACGTGGACGTGATGGTGAAATTTGCGCCCGAATCCCATTGGAGCCTCTTCGACATGGTGGATTTGGAGGACGAACTGAAAATAATCATCGGTCGCGATGTAGATGTGGTCACACGGCCTTCCGTCGAACGAAGCGAAAATTACATCATGCGAAAGAGCATACTCGGTTCAAGCAGGACATTCTATGCAGCGTGACATGGGATTTCTGCTCTCGATGCTGATCTCTGCGCGAAGAGTGCAGGAGTCAGTAACAGGATTTTCATACGATCAGTTCATTTCGGATCGAGAGAAGTACGATTCGGTGATCCTTCAAATTGGGAATATTGGCGAATCAGCAAATCGCGTGTCCAAACACTTTCGTGAGTCATACCCGCAGATTCAGTGGGCCGCTATTATCAACATGCGCCATAGAATGGTTCACGGCTATGACCTGATCAAACTTGAGCAGGTATGGACTGCGGCAACAGTCTCCATACCTGAACTAATAAGTCAACTGAGTAAGCTCGTCCCATCGGACAAGCTGTAGCGCCCAACTTGCTGGGCAAACCACTTGTGAATTCCTAATGTCAAAATCGATCGAACAGAAGAAGGCCGATAGGTTTCTTTGTCTCAGAGCTGCCTATGAAGCAACAGAAGGACGCTCACCGCGCTTCTTCAACATATGGGAGATAGGGGCTTCGTTAGGTTTACCACGTGAGGAGACTCGAGATGTTTTCGAGTATTTGAAAGGCGAGTACCTAGTTGAGCCCAAGTTTGGCGGTGGCGGTTTTATGATTACACATGCTGGTGTTGTCGAAATAGAGGAAGCACTCACGCATCCGAATGAGAAGACAGAGCACTTTCCGCCCTTCTCGCTCATTGTCAACACAGGCACTATAATCAATCAAAGCGTTCGGGGCGACAACAACGTAGTATCGGCTACATCAGAAATATCTGCTGCAACAAAGGACGAGCTACCCAAATTGCTGACGGAAATGCGGTCAGACATCGCGGTCATTGCTGAAGAAGTTGAGACTCAAACCCTATTGCTTAGACGTATAGATGAGACAATGTCGGAACTTGGCAAATCTTCCGTTGACAGTGGCAAAGTAGAGAAGCTCCTTCAGGGCATCAAGCAACTCCTTAAGTTCGCTGGCGGAGCAGTTGCTGAAGGTTGGTTGCAGAAGCTTGTTGGTCTCAATTAGCCCCCCCCCATGCACCACTTTCCTCATAATACGGGTTGGATAGAAGTGATTTGCGGGCCGATGTTCTCGGGGAAGACCGAGGAATTGATCCGCAGATTGGTGCGCGCGCAAATTGCGAAATTGAAAGTCGAAATTTTCAAGCCGCGAATTGATGCGCGCTATGCCAAAGATGAAATCGTCAGCCACTCGCGCCTGACTATTCCTTCGCAGCTTGTGGATTCCGCATGGGAAATCTATGAGCATGCGCAGGACGCGCAGGTTATCGGCGTGGATGAAGCGCAGTTTCTCGGACCCGAGATTGTGGACGTTGTGCAGAAGCTCGCGGATTCTGGCAAGCGCGTGATTTGCGCGGGACTCGATACGGACTATCGCGGCATCCCCTTCGATCCGATTCCGCAGCTTCTCGCCGTTGCGGAATATATTGATAAGACTTTGGCAATTTGCGTGCGCTGCGGGAATCCAGCAAAACACACGCAGCGCGTCGTCGCGTCGCGCGATCTTGTTTTAGTCGGCGCGTATGATGCGTACGAACCGCGCTGCCGCAATTGCTTCGTGCCTCCCGAACCCCTTCCCGACACTCCATCACAGGAACAGCTTCCACTCACTTCTTCGAAAGGCTGAGACTTGGAAAGACTACAATCCTTACTTGCGATTCCAATCTTAATTGGAATTGCCTTCCTGCTTTCGTCCGACCGAAAAAACTTCCCGTGGCGCGCCGTGATTTGGGGCGTCGGTCTGCAAATCACCTTTGCAATTCTGATTCTCTGGACGCCGTGGGGCCGCGAACTCTTTTCCAAAGCAGGTGATCTCGTCACGCGCTTCTTAGGTTTCGCAACCGAAGGCTCGCAATTCCTCTTCGGCAATATCGTCAACCCGGAATATCAGAACACCTTCGGATTTCAATTCGCCTTCGCAATCCTGCCGACGATTATCTTCTTCGGTGCGTTCATGGGCGTGATGTATCACTTCGGAATTGTGCAACGAGTGGTGAAGGGTCTCGCATGGGTGATGACGAAAACCATGCGCACGTCCGGTGCGGAGTCTCTCTCCTGCGCGGGAAATATTTTTCTCGGTCAGACCGAAGCGCCGCTCTTAGTGCGTCCCTTCTTGAAGACGATGACGCGCAGCGAATTGAACGCGGTGATGGTGGGAGGATTTGGAACCGTTGCCGGCGGCGTGATGGCGGGATATATTCTGCTTGGTGTCCCTGCGAAACATCTGCTCGCAGCTTCCGTCATGGCCGCGCCGGGAAGTTTGTTGTTTGCAAAAATATTTCTGCCGGAACGCGAGAAGGCTGACACGGCAGGCTCACTGCACATGCCGGAGATGCCGAAACAGGCCAACGTGATTGACGCCGCTGCCGCCGGAACGCGCGACGGTTTGGGTCTTGCCGTGAATGTCGGCGCAATGCTCTTAACGTTCATCGCATTAATCGCGGTTGTCAATGCAGGGCTTGCGTTGATCGCGGGTTGGCTTGCAAACGGAGGAATTGCGTGGTTCCCCGAGAGTCTTCGAGAGATATTTTCCTACGTGCTATGGCCGATAGGATTCATTCTCGGCGTGCCGATTGCGGAGTGTAAGGAGTTTGCCTATCTCGTTGGAACAAAAATCTCGATCAACGAGTTCGTCGCCTACGTCGAACTCTCCGACATGATCAAGAACAACTTGATTTCACCGCGCACCATCATGATCGCAAGCTACGCGCTTTGCGGCTTTGCGAATTTCTCTTCGATTGGAATTCAGATCGGCGGGATCGGCAGTCTTGCTCCCGAGCGGCGATCCGAACTTGCGCAGCTTGGCTTGAAGGCGATGATTGCCGGAGCAATGGTCTCATTGCAAACTTCCGCCATCGCGGGACTGCTTGCCACAGAATAGAAAAGCCCCGACGATTCAGGGCTTCTCAATTCTAACTTCTGACATTTGATTTAGGAAGTCTTCCGCGCCTTCTCTGCAAGAATTTGATTTGCTCGCGCAAGCGCGTCGTCAAATGTCAACAAGACATTTTCACGACCGAATTCATCAAGCAGCCCGGCTTTCTCCAAAGCATCCATGGGCTGCTTGTTGACTCCGGACAGAAGCATCACCGAATGCTTCTTCCTCGCCGCAGTGAAAACTTCCTGCAACGCGTGCATGCCCGAGCTGTCAATCACCGGCACCTTTCTCATGCGAATGATGCGCACCTTCGGTTGCTTTGAAACCACGTTCATCGCCTCGCGGAATTTATACACGGCTCCAAAGAAGAACGGCCCGTTGATCTCATAGACCTGCACACCGTTGGGAATCTGAGTTCTGTCGAGCACGTCGCCCTCTTCATCTTCCGAAGGCTCGCGAAACTCCGAAGTGATCTCTTCAACGTCGGTCGCGGCGGCCATGCGCTTCATGAACAGAAACGCGGCCATCACCATGCCCACTTCAATCGCCACGGTGAGGTCCACGACGACGGTGAGAAACAGCGTGGTCAGCAAGATTGCCACGTCGCTCTTTGGGCTCTTCAACATGGCGGTGAACGAGCGCCACTCAAACATGTTGTAGGCGACAACCACGAGAATCGCGGAGAGCGCGGCAAGCGGAATCATCGCGGCAAAACGAGCAAACGCAAGCATCATCACGAGCAACGTTAGCGCGTGGACGATTCCCGCAACCGGAGTTCTTCCGCCGCTTCGCGCATTGGTTGCCGTTCTGGCTATCGCACCGGTCACAGGCAATCCGCCAAAGATCGAACTGCCGATGTTGGCGACGCCTTGGCCGATCAATTCCATGTTTGAGCGATGTCGTCCTCCCACCATACCGTCTGCGACGACTGCCGACAGAAGCGACTCGATCGCAACCAGTAGCGCGATCGTAATCGAGGGCTGCACGAGTCTGCGAATCTGATCAAACGTCAAATCAGGAATCTGCGGAGTGGGGAGGAAGGAAGGAATTTCTCCAAATCGAGAGCCGATGGTTTCGACAGGCAATTTCAATAGCGCCGCTGCAACCGTAGCTCCGACCAGCACGACAAACGGCCCGGGAATCACGCGCGACACCTTCCGCCACGTGATCAAAACGAAGACCGATGCACCCGCGATAATCAAAGCGGAAGGATTTACGGTTCCGAGCGAAACGGTAAGCGCACCGATCTTCTCCATAAAATTCGCGCTCGCGGATTCCATTTTCAATCCGAGGAAATCCTGCACCTGCGAAACGAAGATAATGAGTGCGATACCGCTCGTGAATCCTGCGATCACCGGCTGCGGAATGAACTTGATGACCGATCCGAGTTTCAGCCTGCCGAATACGATCAAAAGAATACCCGCGAGAAACGTCGAGACAATCAATCCGTCGAGTCCGTATTCAGCGATAATACCGAAGACAATGACGACGAACGCTCCCGCCGGACCTCCGATCTGAACGCGGCTTCCGCCGAGGAGCGAAACAAGAAATCCCCCCACAACTCCGGCAACCAATCCCTTTTCGGGCGACACACCCGACGCAATCGCGAAAGCAATGCAGAGAGGCAATGCGACGATGCCGACAATGATGCCCGCGACGGCATCCCGCGCGAACAACTTGCGATTATAGGTCTTGAGTGCGGTGAATAGTTTGGGCTTGAGCATGAACAAATATAGTCTGACTTCTCAAAATAATCAAGCGCTTCGCGCGCTTGCGCTGAGTTTTTTGTTGGCGCTGCTGCTGTCGTGTCGTCACAGCGCGACCACGACCATTCTCCCCTATCGGGAAACGCAAGTCGAGAAGTCGGACATCGAAGTCGAGGACGGCGATACCTTTAACTGGCGCAATCAGCCCGTGCGCATGTTGGGAATTGACTGTCCCGAAACAAAATCACCTCATCATTCCGGCGATCAGGAACCTTGGGGCGGACGTGCGCGTGAATACCTTGAAGCGCAAGTCGCCGCCGCGAAGTCGCTTTCGATTATCCGCACGGACAAACCTGATCGCTACGGCCGCTGGTTGGGCTATCTGCTGGCCGACGGCGAGAACGTCAACGCGAAAATCATCGGTCAAGGCCTGGCCTACGAAACAATTTCTAAGTACGGGAAGCAGAAGCTCGACAAATACGCCGAGGAAGTTCTGAAAGCGGCGCGCAACGCTCCCAAACCACAGTTTGAAAATCCCTCCGACTTCCGCAAACGCAACCGCAAAGAATGAACATGACTCCGCAGCACGCTCGCATTCGAGTGAATGAGCAAGAAGTGAATATTGAAGCCATCGCCAAACTGATTCCCGGCGAAGCGGACGTCGCGATTATCTTGGGAAGCGGACTGGGTCCCTTCGCGGATTCGCTCGAAAATGCGAAGAGTGTGAACACGTCGAATTTGCCCGGCTATCCGGTTTCCACCGTGCAAGGTCACTCAGGCAAGATTGTGATGGGCGCCGTCGGCAAGACCCGCGTCATGGCCTTTCAGGGTCGCGTGCATCAATACGAAGGCTACTCGCCCGAGCAGGTTGTGGTTCCCGTTCGTCTTGCACATGCCAAAGGCGCAACAAAATTGATCGTAACAAATGCATCGGGCGCGTTCACGAAGAGATTTCACGCAGGCGATCTGCTATTGATTGAAGATCACATCAATTTGCAATTCAGGAATCCTCTGCGTGGCCCCGTAGCAAGCGGTGAATCGCGCTGGCCGGACATGTGCAACTGCTACGATCCTGACTTGAAGACACTTGCGGAGAAAGTTGCGCTCGAATTGATAATCCCCTTGAAGCGCGGCGTGTTGGGCGCCGTGCTCGGACCCTCGTATGAGACTCCCGCAGAAGTTCGCATGTTGTCGCGTCTCGGAGCCGATGCGGGCTGCATGTCCACCGTTCCCGAAGTTATCACCGCCGCGGCTCTTGGCATGAAAGTCCTGGGCATCTCCTGCGTAACTAATTCCGGCTCGGGCATCTCCGATGTTAAGTTATCACACGAGGACGTGCAGGACGTTGCGAACTCCGCGGCCGAACATTTCTCAATGCTGATTCGCGGAATACTGACAAACATGAGCACTGAACAGTGAGATTCTTAGCCAAAGTTGTATCTATCGTTGCCGGACTTCTTCTTGCTCAGTCTATGTTGGCGCAAACTTCGTTTGCGCCCGGCGATTGGACATCATGGCGCGATTTCCGCGGAGCGCGCTCGATGGACGCAGGTGGGCACGATCTATTCGTTGCAACCGCCGGCGGAATCTTGAGTTACGATTTGGATCGCCGGCGTTGGTTGGATCCGCAAGTCATGGGCTATGGCTCGGGTCAGGCCGTCCCGATAGATGATCCGCTCCTTGTCCTCTACGATGAAGAGACCGATTACCTTTGGGTCGCGACGTATGAAAATCTGCTTCGCTATCAACGCGGTATGGAGAAGTGGGACATCGTGCGCGCGTTTCCGTGGCCTGCCGGACATCGTCCTGTGAATATCGGTGCCGGTGGACGCAGTCTGTTTGTTGAGACGATTCCTATTCAGGTTTTCGAGGAGATCTTTGCCCCCGGAAACCCGATTCCCGATCCGCTGTGGACGCAATACGTGACGCGTTACAGCGGCGACCGCTATCTGGGCAATTTGATGCTCGCGTCACCGACCGATCCCGTTCCGACAGATACGCGCTGGCGAGGATTGGTGACAAAGATTCCGCTGGATCATGCGCGTCCTCCTGCGGGTTTTCCGATTATCTTTCCTCCATTGCCCTTTGAGTGGATGCCCGAAGGCACGCTCTACGATCAGCGCAATCGCGCCTATCCGATTACCGATTGGCTCACCGATCGCTGGAGCTATTTCTGGACGACGCATTGGGGCGCAGGGGTTATGCGCACGGATTTGCGCAGCGGTCGCGGCGAGCTGCAAATGACAGGCCCTGCAGGAAACGACATTCGCGCGATGCTCTTGACGAAGGACTCGACGTGGATGGGCGGCGAGAACGACGGCGACTTCGAGGGAATCAGCGTTGCCGATCGCGACATGCTGGAGTGGAGCTATTTCAGTCGTCGTGATGATCAGCAGATTCGTTCCACTTCCGTGAATGACTTCGCCGAAACCTCGACAAGAATTTTCGTCGCAACTTCGGACGGTTTGCTTGCGTATACGCCGAAGAGCAAGAGTTGGAAGCGCTACGACGTGCAGGACGGACTGCATTCACAGCAGGTCAATGCGCTTGTCGTAACGCATGGCAAGCTCTGGATCGGAACAAGTGATGGACTTGCGGTGATGGATTTGCAGACCAACATCATCACGCGCATTCCGCAGCAAGGTTTTCTGCTCTCCGGCATTCGCGATCTCGCCGCCGATGGAACACAAATCTGGGTCGGCACGCAAGGCGGGCTCGCTTCAGTTTCTGTCACTACACACGAAGTGTCCGTGCAGGCTCTCGATCCCGGTTTGATTAATCTTCCCGTTGTCTCTGTTTCGCTCTTTGGTTCAGAGTTGTGGCTTGCAACGGAGCAGGGCGTGATGCATCGCTCATCGAATGGCGATACCGAGAGTTGGCTTTCCGATGTCTGGCTCAAGGAATCCGAGCCACAGTGTATTCTCGCGTCCGATCCCTATATTTGGGTCGGCACAGACAACGGACTCTGGCGGCACAATGTCGCAACAAACGAGTGGATTTCCTATTCACGCTCCGATGGTCTCGTGGATAACCGCGTCTATTGCATCGAAGAAGACGGCGGCGATCTCTTGATCGGCACGGCTTCCGGCCTCACGCGCTTCTCTTGGAATCGCCCCGGCGCAGCACGATAAGTGCTCCGTCGCCGAGCCGGGTTCGCGCTCGATCACTCATTAAACGGCGCCAATCTTCCGCGCGTAACCCGGCCGAAATCCGACTGTCTCAGATTTCTAGTTTTCTGAATTCATACCTCATACCTCTAACCTCATACCTTTCCATGTTCTCTCCCGTTCACGCAGGCACATTTTATCTCAGCAGGAAAGACCTCGATGAAGGTCGCTCAGTCAAAGTTTGGTACATGGCGGATGGCATCAAGCGCGGCTGGCATTGCACCCCCGTCACCGCAGGCAAGGAAGACGAGCACGGCTATCCGCTGAGTCCCGATCTTTGGGACTACCTCTATACGGAGGAAGAACTCCGAGCAGGCAAAGATACGCGCCGGGAACTTTCCCGCGAGCATTCAGGTTATACCAAGTAGATAGGAAGAGTGAAAGCGTCTCGGGGTTCGCATTCTGCCGATTGCATTGCCCTTTGCGGGCATTGTTGAATAGCTCGACACGTTCGCAGACCATGTAGCCACAGCGACGCGCATTTCTTCCTCCTCATTGGCCCGGGAATCGCGCGTTGCGTTTCTGCGGGCCTTCTGCTTTTTGAAACGCAGCGTCTCAGCCCAATTCATCAATCCTAAATCATAACTCATCATTTAACAGAATCTTACAGCGTCCGCGCGAAGGCTGGCCTCTCGCCTCCCCCCGTAGGCTCCCAAAATGCAAGAGGATGCGTAGTACTGGATGGCGCTTGCGGCAAAGAATTTGCTGAATATTAATTAGGCTTACACGCGACGCTCATGTTGCGGCTGCCAAACAACCCAAAACCGCGAGAAAGATGCCTTGCGTCTCATGAACCGGTTACCTAAATTGAGCAGTAGCATGTCTTTCGCCAAATGGCGACAGTTGAATTGAGGACCTTATGCAAAACAAATTCTCCCTTCGCGTTCAACAAGTGATTCAGTACTCCCGGGAGGAGGCGCTCCGGCTTGGGCACGACTTCATCGGCACAGAACACCTGCTCTTGGGAATCATTCGCTTGGGAGATGGTCTTGCAGTGCAGATACTTCACAACCTCGGATGTGAACTGGATGAGTTGCGCGAATCCGTGGAAGAGATGGTGGATACCTCGCGCGGCACGATGAAGATCGGGAATATCCCTTTCACCAAGCGCGCCGAAAAAGTCCTCAAGCTCTCATATATTGAAGGTAAGAGTTACTCGTCGGACATCATCGGAACCGAGCATCTGCTGCTCGCGCTGCTCAAGGAAGAAGATTCGATGGCCGCGCAGGTGCTGCACGGCTTCAATGTCACCTACGAAAACGTCAAGACGGAGCTGGACAATCTGCTTCGCGGCTCGGGCCAGCAAGCGCCTGCCGCGCCTGCGGAAAAGACCAAGACTCCCAATCTCGATCACTTCTCTCGCGATCTCACCAAGCTTGGGCGTGAAAACAAACTCGATCCGATTATCGGACGCGACAAGGAAATCGAGCGCGTCGCTCAGATTCTCTCGCGCCGCAAGAAGAATAACCCCGTTTTGATTGGCGAGCCGGGCGTCGGTAAGACCGCCATCGCCGAAGGTCTCGCTCTGCGCATCGTGCAGCAGCGCGTCTCGCCGATTCTTTTCGGCAAGCGTGTCGTCGCTCTCGACTTGGGCTCGATTGTAGCAGGCACGAAATATCGCGGACAGTTCGAAGAGCGCATCAAGTCTATCATGACCGAGATTGAAAAGAATCCCGACATTATTCTTTTCATTGACGAATTGCACACCATCGTCGGAGCCGGAAGCGCGTCCGGCTCGCTCGATGCCTCAAACATGTTTAAGCCCGCATTGGCTCGCGGTGAACTCCAATGCATCGGCGCGACCACGCTGAATGAATATCGTCAGTCCATCGAAAAGGATGGAGCGCTGGAACGCCGATTCCAAAAAGTTATGGTGGATCCGCCGTCCGTCGAGGATTCCATTCAGATTCTCATGGGCCTTCGCGAAAAATATGAAGAGCATCACGGCGTGAAATTCAGTGACGAAGCGATTGAGGCCGCCGTGCGCTTCGCAGATCGCTACATCACGGATCGTTTTCTCCCAGATAAGGCTATTGACGTGATTGACGAAACCGGATCAAGCGTCCGCATTTCGCACATCGTCATTCCCGAGCGCATCATCGAAATCGAAAAGCAGATCGAAAATGTGCGCCACGAAAAGGAAGACCTGGTCAAGCGGCAGGAATATGAAAAGGCCGCCATGCTGCGCGACAAAAAGGTCAAGCTCGAAACCATGCTCCGCGAAGAGAAAGAGCGCTGGGAGCGCTCCGAAGCGCGTCCCACTCTCGTCGTGACCCCTGAAGAAATCGCCAACACGGTTTCGCGTATGACCGGCATTCCCGTGCAGCGCGTTGCGTCAGGCGAAGGCGAACGTCTCCTGAAGATCGGCGAATCGCTCGGCAAAAAAATTCTCGGACAAAAGGAAGCGATCGAGACGATTGCGAAAGCGCTTCGTCGCGCGCGTTCAGGGTTGAAGAGCCCCACGCGTCCGATTGGAAGCTTCATGTTCCTCGGAACTCCCGGTGTCGGTAAGACCGAACTCGCGCACGTGCTCGCGGAATATCTTTTTAATGATCCTGAAGCGCTCATCCGCATTGACATGAGCGAGTATAGCGAGAAGTTCAACGTCTCACGTCTGATCGGCGCGCCTCCCGGCTATGTCGGCTATGATGAAGGCGGACAGCTCACGGAAAAAGTGCGACGCAAACCCTACAGCGTTGTGCTGCTTGACGAAGTCGAAAAAGCTCACCCCGACGTCTTCAACGTGCTGCTTCAGGTTCTTGATCACGGAGAACTCACTGACGGAACGGGACAGAAAGTTGATTTCAAGAACACAATCTTGATCCTGACGTCAAACCTCGGAACTCGCGAAGCTGCAAAGTCTTTGGATTTCGGTTTCGGCGGAGCGAAAGCTGAAACGCATGACAAGATTTCCGGAAAGATGATGGAAGAGGTTAAGCGCGCGTTCCGACCTGAGTTTCTGAATCGCTTGGATGAGATCGTCGTCTTCAACATGCTCACGCGTGAAGCGATTGAAGAAATTCTCAACAAGTATGTTGATGAAATCAACAAGCGTCTTGTGGATCGCGGCTTGACCGTTCAGTTGACTGCGAAGGCCCGTGATTATCTTGTGGATAAGGGCTTCAAACCTGAAGTCGGCGCGCGTTTGATGCGTCGCACGGTCGAAAAATACGTCGAGGATCCGCTCGCGGAAGAAATTCTCCGCGACCGCTTCCATGAAGGCTCCTCGATTCAAGTCACTTTGAAGAACGAAGAACTCTCCTTCCGCGAGTTCAAGGAAAAGGTCCCCGAAGAATCCGCCGAAACCGAATAAGTATTTCCTTGTGTTGTTGTAGGGGCGGCCCGTGCTTTTCAAACACCGTGGCCGCCCTTCTTATGGTTAGACACTTGCATATACAAATATAATTGCGTATCTTCCCCCATGGGCTGTGATCAATCCACTTACTGCCGCTGTCTGTACTATTCCGCAAATGCGCTGGCCCGTATCCTCACGCGGATGGGAGAGGAGGAGTTTGCGCCCGTAGGGTTGCCGCCGTCTTATGCCTTCCTCTTGATGAACGTCAACGCGCATCCCGGCAGTACGCCCACGGAAGTCTCGCATCACATGATGCTCGCGCCTTCTACGGTTACTCGCCTCGTGGAAAAGATGGAGGACGCGGGTTATCTTCGCCGGAAACGTGAAGGCAAGGAAATCCACATCTTCCCGACCGCGAAAAGCAGGCGGCTCGACCCGAAAATCAAGTCTTGCTGGCGCGCGCTTCACGACCGCTACGTGAAACTTCTGGGCAAAGAGGCAAGCGCTCGCCTCACTGCGGACGTCTTTGAAGCGGCGCTCGCGCTGGAACCTTGAACCACTCGTAACGGGCCGCCGAGCCGGGTTAAGACTTTGCGCAAAACGGCCGAAGCATAATTGTATATACAACTAACATTCTCACTATCAAATCAAGGAGAACCCATGAAAATCGGAATACTCGGAACCGGAATGGTCGCGCAGTCTCTCGCGCCCAAACTCGTCGAACTCGGACATGATGTGCTGCTCGGCACGCGCGATGTGAAGGAATCGCTCGCGCGCACGGGAACCAATGGTTGGGGTCATCCCGAGTTTGGCGACTGGCACAAGCAAAATTCGCACATCAAGGTCGGAACCTTTGCGGATGCGGCGGTGCACGGCGAACTCGTGATGAATGCCTGTTCCGGACACGGGTCGCTTCCCGCTTTGAAAGCGGCGGGCGCGAACAATCTGAACGGCAAAATTCTGGTGGACATCTCAAACCCGCTCGATTTCTCAAACGGATTTCCACCCTCACTCTTCGTCGGCAACACGGATTCTTTGGGCGAGCAAATTCAGCGTGAGTATCCAAGTGTGAAGGTCGTGAAGACCCTCAACACCGTGAACGCGATGCTGATGACGAATCCTAACATGCTCGGAGGCGGCGATCACACGATTTTTGTATCGGGCAATGATGCGCAGGCGAAAGAAGCCGTGATTGACTTCCTGAAATCGCAATTCGGCTGGCGTGACGTGATAGACTTCGGCGACATCACCAACGCGCGCGCGACGGAGAGCTATCTCCATCTCTGGATCCGAATGTTCGGCCAATTTCAAAACCCCATGGTCACTATCAAAGTCCTGAAATAGCGCCTTTCCATTTCTTCTCCCTTTCCCCTCGATGCGAGGGGAAAGGGGCAGGGGATAGGGGTCTCTCTCTGAAATATCTCTTTCTGTTTTCAAATTCTGATTTGGAATTTCATCCGATGATCAAGCACATCGTCCTCTGGAAACTTCACGACCACGCAGACGGTCATGACAAAAAAGAAAACGCGCTCCGTGTGAAGCGGGCGTTGGAAAACATGCGCGGAAAAGTTGAAGGCTTGCTCTCGCTTGAATTCGGAATCAACCAGCTTCCCGGTGATCAGGCTTACGACATTTCCCTTCTCTGCGAGTTCACCGATTGGACTGCTCTTGAATCCTATCGCGTGCACCCGCTTCACCAATCCGTCATCGAACTTCTGAACAAAGTCCGCTCCCACCGCATCGTGGTAGACTACGAAATCTGACTCTCTTCTCCCTTTCCCCTCGATGCGAGGGGAAAGGGCGGGGGATAGGGGTTTCTTGCGTGATTGACTACGAAATCTAGTCTCTTCCCTTCCCCCTCGATGCGAGGGGGAAGGGGCAGGGGATAGGGGTTTCTTCCGTCGCCGAGCGGGGATTAAGGACGAAGTCCGGTTCCCTGCCGGGATCTGACTCTGACTGTAAATTTGAATTTGTAAATTTGAGTCTTTCTTCCCCCCATTTGCCTTTCCCCTTCAATTTCGCCATCTTGAGAGACAGCACCATCGTTTCTCAACGTTCTTCATAAGGAGTTCCAGACTATGGAAACCTATCGCGCAGCTCCCCCCAGCGCCGGCCTTGTTCTACGCATCATCGGTGCGCTGATCATCGTCGTACTCATCTTTCGCTGTTTCGTGGTGATTCCTGCCGGTCATGTCGGAGTGGTGGATTTCTTCGGTAAGGTTTCGGATTCCACTTTGAAGCCCGGCGTCAATTTCCGAAATCCGCTCGCGCAGATTCACAAATTTTCGGTGAAGACTCAGGAGAAGAAAGAGGTCATGGTGGTTCCGTCCAAAGAGGGACTCTCTGTGACCTTGGAAGTCTCGGTGCTCTATCACTTGAATCCCGAAACAGCTGCCGATGTGTACAAGACCATCGGCCCTAACTACGAGACGATTATTCTTGAACCGAATTTCCGCTCGATTACGCGTGGCGTGACTGCGGGTTACGAAGCACGCGCTCTCTACACCTCTGAACGCGAGTTGCTCGCCGCGCAAATTAAGGAAGCGCTTGAAAAAACCGTCGCCCCGCGCGGCATCACGATTGAAGCAACTCCTTTGCGTCAAGTCGGACTTCCGCCGAATTTAACTGCTTCGATTGAGCAGAAGCTTCAATCCGAGCAGGAATCGCAGCGCATGGAGTTTATCTTGACGAAGGAGTCTCAGGAAGCCGAGCGCAAACGCATCGAGGCGCAGGGCATCGCCGACTTTCAAAAAATCGTTGCACAAGGTCTGAGTGATTCCTATCTTCGCTGGAAGGGAATCGAAGCGACCGAAAAACTCGCAGCATCGGCCAACGCAAAGACCGTCATCATCGGCTCCGGCAAAGACGGCTTGCCCGTCATCCTCGGCGGCCAATAGGCTGAGATCTTTACTTCGGATGTAGGGGCGGGTCCCAGACCCGCCCGCTTTCTCTGTCCCCCTGCTCTGCGGGGGGACTACAGGGGGGTGTCCGCTCACATACCTTTCGTAGGGACACGATACGCTTGCCCTCGTAAGGGTCGTGTCAGCTCGCTACACTGGCGGCGGCCTCCGGCCGTCTTAGTCTTCTGGCTGTAGAGGCGGATGGCGATCCGCCCGCCTACCATTCGTAGGGACACGATAAATCGTGTCCGTCCGGTTTCTTCTCCTCCCTTCCCACTCGTCGCGAGGGGAAAGGGCCGGGGTTAGGGGTTCTCTCTCGTCGCCGAGCAGGGCTCGAACGTATTTGCCGAGTCCATTGCATCCATCGTCCGCGCGCAACGCGTCAGGCCCGACAATCAGTCGGTTGTTTCAACTCCGAGCGTACATCATGCGAGAATTCATCAGACCAATCTTGATTCTCTTCGTACTTCTGCTTGCAGCGCTATTTGCAGGCTGTGCCAACGATCACGATGACGGTGGCACCACGTCGCCTCAGTCTCTTGAACAAGAGTTGCAGCAGATTGTCTCATCGTCAATCTCTCCGTCCGCGGACGTGCACAGCGCTGTGGTCGAAGTTGAGGATCCCGCGCGAGACTTCTCTTGGCGCGGAGCGGCAGGCTTCGCGAATCCGCAAACTTCGGAGCGAATGACAATCAACCATCGTTTCAGAATTGCCAGCGTCACGAAGCCGATGACTGCAGTACTGATCCTTCGTCTCACGGAGGAAGGTGTACTCGATCTTGATCATACCGCATGGGCATACTTGGGAGACTCAAGCGGTGTGAATTTCGATAGCCTTATGATCTACCAGGGAACCTCGTACGGGCGAGCGATTACGCTGAAGCGTTTGCTGCGCCATACGAGCGGATTGCCCGATTACGTCTTCGACGGGCCGACCAACATCTACGGTTTGACGGACTTCCTTTCCTATGCGCTGAGTCATCCCGACAAGCAATGGGAGCCCTATGAAATGGTACAATGGTCCTATCGTCATCTTGCCGCAGTTGGAGTACCCGGCCAGCGTTATCACTACAGTGATACGGGCTATGTCCTGCTGGGGATGGTGGCCGAACAAGTAACGGGTCAAGAGCTTCCCGATTTGTACCGGCAATACATTTTTGATCCCTTGGGAATGGATGTATCCTATCTCGAATTCCACGAATCGCCGGTCGCGGGCGGGGCGCTGTCGCACGCCTATTTTGATCAACTGGACGCGATGAGTTACAACACGTCATTTGATTGGGCGGGCGGTGGTGTCGTCAGTTCGGCGGAGGATATCACACGTTTCATTCGAGCGGTTGCAGAGGGTTCGATCTTCACAAATCCCGGCTCGCATGATATCATGTTCGACTGGATGGATATCGGAACGGGAGAGTTCTACGGATTGGGGATAGAGAAGCGCGTTACAAGTCTCGGTGAATTTGTTGGTCATCCGGGCGTCTATGGCTCCTTCGCTTATTATTGGATGAACCGCGGCATCACTTGCACGGGAACAATGAATCAACTCACTGCGGATGTAGAGGGTTTCCTTCTGGACATCATGTACGTCATGGACTGAGTGTCCGCGCGAGCAAACATCTCTTTCCTTTGCAAATATAAAGACACAAGAAAAGCGCGACCATGTCTTCGTAAGGACACATTGCATCGTGTCCGCTCTCATCACTGCCGGCGGCCTCCGGCCGTCTTAGTCTTCTGGCTGTAGAGGCGGATGGCGATCCGCTTACATACCTTTCGTAGGAACACGATTCGCTTGCCCTTGTAAGGGTCGTGTCCGCGTATCTATACAAAACAAAATAGCGCAACCACATTGGTCGCGCTATTTGTATCTTCTCCCCCTCCCGGTCGCGGGGAATCAAGGGGGGTTCTGTCACCCGTAGCCTGCCCTCGTAAGGGTAAGGGCCTATTTCACAAACCCGACCCCCTTCAACTCTCTCGTTCTGGGTTCATATTTCATATATCATATTTCATCCCTCTCCCCCACTCATCGTTCATCATTCATCGCTCATCGCTATCTCACCACCGCCATCTTCTTCTGCATCATCTTCTCTCCCGCCTGCAATCTGTAGAAATAAATCCCCGAAGAAAGCTCTCCCGCATCAAAATTCACGCGATGCACTCCCGCGCTCATCACACCACTTGAAAGCGTCGCCACCTCTTCACCCAACAGATTGTGCAGCGTGAGCGTGACGTCGGAAACTTCCGGCAGCAGAAACTCAATCGTCGTGGACGCATTAAACGGATTCGGATAGTTCTGCAAGAGCATAAACTCCGAAGGCACTTCATTCGCGCGCGGCGTGGCGGAAACCTGCCCAACCTGCTCGCGCGATCCGTCCAAGTCCACCGATGTCAGCGTGTAAACATACTCGCGCCCGTTTTCAAGAGCCTCATCTCGCCACTGATATCTATTCCCCGTCGCCCGGTTCGTCGCCTGAACATTCGCCACCACCGCGCCATCCCGCTCAATCTCAAAGTGGCTCATCTCACTCTCCGCCCCCGTCACCCACGACAAAACAACGCTCTCATCTCGTGCAATCGCAGAGAAGGAGAGTAGCTCAACGGGCAAAGACGCGTCGGAGCATATCCATTGTGGATTGTTGATCGTTGAGCCATGAATCGCATTTGAGGAAGCGTCATGCACCGTTGAGCCGTTCGATTCATCGAAATGATAGAGAAGCACAGTATTCTCGTCTGGAATGAATTTTTCGTTTGGAGGATTGAAGTTAGTTAAGTATCGTGCGACAGCCGAGATTCGAAATTCGTCGATAATTGCCGAAAGTCGTTCGCTCTCCCCTCCGGTCCATGCGTGATGGTTCAAATAGGCGCCACTGACGACATTGCCAACTGTGCCACTAATCGACATGGGTGTAGATGCAGCAAGTTCACCGTCAATAAACAGTGTGACAAATGAGCCATCCCAGACGCCTGCGATGTGATGCCATTCATTCAATGTAAGATCGTGTGGCCAATCAGCCCAATAACCCTCGATATCGCTCTGATGGAACCCGAAGGTAAGGTGTGCTCCATTCCAATCACAGCACGAATTCGACACAAATAGTTGAATCGTGCCTGCATCATACACGCTGTTGCTCTTATTAAAGATGTTCTCTTCATAGCAAGGCACTGGGGCAAGTTGTTTGAACCAGCACTCAACAGTGATCTGACTGAATTCGCTCAGCTCAGGTGAATTTGGTATGGTGACATAGTTGCCTGTCCAGCACTCACCAGTGAACCTGAGGGCGTTTCCGCCGGGGCACTGCGCCCACACACTCCCGCACACGATCACCAAAGCAATCACGAGTTTCATTTCATTCCCCTATCAATTTGAATTGCGCTTCTATTTTCATTTCGAGAAAATCTCTTCTTACCGCTTCGCCGTTGTGGCTGTCCACAGCCGCCACGCATCCTAATCTTCTAGGCGTGACCTCCCGGTCACGCACACACTCACCGAATCACCTGCTTCCTAACTTACATCGCGCCCCCCCGTCTTTCAAGCGCTTTTCAAGCTTCTCATCAAATTCATCCACCTGACCCACACTTCTCTCCCGCTTTGTGTCCATAATCCCA
>JADLDM010000117.1 GCA_020846695.1 bacterium
ACCCTCTAACTTCAATGTTTATGATGTTTACAAGTTGTATAACGGATTTCAACATCAACTTCTAACTATAGTTAGTAAGACTGTTAGCCTTGACATATCCATGAGACGTTTGTAAATTGCAACGTGACTAAGCCACGAGCATAGGCTCCTTGGGAATACGTGTTATTATCAACCATGCAAAAATAACGGAAGGAATGGCGATGAACAAACTGAAAAACCTCTTTGTCACTATCGCATTCGTGGGAGCAACCGTTGCCTTCGCATCATCTGGCGGGATGGACCTCCAAGCCCCCGGCGGAAACGATCGCGGCCCTGCACCCACGCTTGACGAGCAGTGTACCATTGACTTTGTGCAATTTACCACCGGGACCTTTGGAGGAACAACCCAATACCCCGGCGGCCAACAGAATTTCCGCGAAACCGGCTTCTGTTTTAACACAGTGGGCGCGTGCGGTTCACTTCCGGCTACTTTCTATACCTACTGCACCGACATCAACCACCTCTTGAATCTTGATCCCTATTGCGTGGAAGTCGTTCCTGCGGTAGTTGAAGCTCTCTATCCGCAACAGTATCCCGCCATGGCTTGGGTGCTCACCAATGCGCCCAGCGGAACCAATGCCGAAGATCGTCAGAAGCAGCTTGCCATCTGGAAGCTCTCCGACAATCAAGCTGGTGGACCGACGTTTGGTGTGCCCTTCTATCACATCAACGACAACCGCGGCTATCCGCTCGTCACCGATCCCGCCGTCTTCCCGTTCGTCAATACGATCTTCAATACCGACGTAACCGACAACGACGCTGCCAACGCTTGGGTGCTTGATGCTCTGGGCTACGACTTGAATCTCGATCCCACCTTCCCCAAGAATATCGTCAACTGCGGCGACGAATTCCTGATCGCGGCTGATCCCGTCTACTTCGAGGGTGGTAATGCCATCATCTGCGCGACCATCACGCTCGTGCGCGGCGCGCATGCACTCAACGACCTCAACAATACCGCCGTGCAAGGCGTGTGGGTGGATCTCTCCGATCTCAACAACAACGGCACGGTCACTCCGGCCGGTGGCTTCACCGATGTCAACGGTCAGATTAACGTCTGCATCTCGCAGCCCATCAATGCCCAGTCCTACGGCGATGTCCGCTTGCAGGTCTGCTCTGAAGGTGACTGGCCCATTCTCCTCTTCCCCTGCCCCGGCGCGCAAAGCCAGTCGCAAGTCGTGGTCGAAGGCGAATTCTGCCAGATATGTGAAGAACTCATGGTCCCCGGTGACAATTGGTTGCCCGTCGAACTCGCTTCCTTCACGGCGCAGGGAACCGCGGATGCCGTCGCCCTTATGTGGAGAACGGCTTCCGAGTCCAATGTCGCCAACTTTGAACTCGTGCGTAACGGCGCGACCATTGCTGAAGTGGCCGCTCGCAATTCCGCTACCGGCGGCGAATACAACTACCTCGATCGCACCGTCAATACCGGCGTCGAGTACACCTACAACCTTGTCAGTGTGAACTTCGACGGAACGCGCGAAGTGCTTGCGTCCCGCACCGCTTCCGCCACCGGTGGAAATGCCGTCGTCACTGAGTTCGCGCTCTATCAGAACTACCCGAACCCGTTCAACCCCGAGACCGCGATTCGCTTTAATCTCGCTGAAGCTTCCGAAGTGAATCTCTCCGTCTTCAACATCGCGGGTCAGGTGGTCGCTGAACTGGCCAATGGTAATTTCTCTTCCGGTCCGCATACCGTCAACTTCGATGCGGCGAATCTCACGTCCGGCGTCTATCTCTATCGCCTGACCGCAGGTTCCTTCACCGCTCAGAAGAAAATGGTCCTGATGAAGTAATGCTTGTAGCGGCTGCCCCTGTGGCTGCCGATTGCTGAAATGAAATTCAGACAAGAGCAGAGGGCGTACAAATCGTGCGCCCTCGCTCTTTCTCTGCTCACAAGCTCCTCAAATTTCGTATGAACCAAAGCTCCGAACTCGATGCCCGTTGCCTGATCTGCAAGTGGACAGAAGGTAATCCGCTCTGTCATGCCGAAGCGAAGAGTGCCCAGGCCAACAGCAATCGCCCGCGAATCCATCGTGTCTATTCCGCAGGGCAAATCATCTTTCACGAGGGCGATCCGCCCGCCTACGTTCACTATATCCACTCAGGTGCCGTCAAACTCTACAAGAGTGGCGAGGCACGCAAGCCCATCGTCATTCGAATGCTGCTGCCGGGTGAAGTCTTTGGTTATCGCGCAGTGATCAGCGACGAAGACCTCGCCGCCACGGCAGAGGCCGTCCAAGAAACCGTCATCTGCTCCGTTCCCCGCGGTCTCTTCATGCAGAGTATCCGCAGCCAGCCGGATCTTGCCGTCAGCTTCTTGAACAAGCTCTGCCAGGAGTTACGCGCCTCCGAAGAACTCTGGCTGCAGCAATCCCAAGAGTCCGCTACAAAGCACACCCTGCGTGTCCTGCAGCAACTCGCAGGAGACTCCGGTCGAATTCAAACCGGAGGTGCGCGCCAAAGCAGATTCCTCCGCCGCTCCGAAATCGCCGAACTCGTCGGCATCTCAAGCGAGACCTTCTCGCGTGCCCTAAAAAAACTCGCGGAGAAGGGACTCCTCTCCGTCAACAAAACTGCCATAATACTCACTAAAACTAAGGAACACACCTTGTTACCCAGCAAGCAAGGCAAGTAGCCTTGACCTAAATCAACTCCGCAGTTGACCAAAGTCATTGCAATCCTCCGTCTCTGCATTGTATCCTTGTATTGGCTCCTCGGCAATCCCCGCCTCGAATCTACACCTGTCTTTGCCCCCGAGAGTCATAACTGTACCCAAGCCCACATTCTATCGGGTTTCATGTTTACTGCAAGGAGACTCCAATGCGTCGTTCCCCAACTTTTTTTGTCCTCATGTTCGTGCTCGCTGCCGGCCTGTTCGGCATCGGAAGTGCTTTCGCTCTGACTCCCATCGAGGAGTTGGGCCGCTTCCTCTATTTCGACACGAATCTCTCAACTCCACCCGGCCAATCCTGCGCAAGCTGTCATGCTCCTGAAGCCGGGTTCGCCGACCCAGACTTCGATCTTCCCGTCTCTGCCGGCGCGCTGCCCGGTCGCTTCGGAAATCGCAACTCGCCCTCGTCCGCCTACATGGCCTTCAGCCCCGACTTTTACTATGACGAGGAAGAAGAGATGTACATCGGCGGACAATTCTGGGATGGCCGCGCCGCCAATTTGGTCGAACAGGCTAAGGGCCCGTTCCTGAATCCGCTCGAAATGCACAATCCCAACAAGAACGTCGTCATCGTCAAAATCCGTCAAGCTACCTACGCGCACCTGTTCCTCGATGTCTTCGGCGAGAATTCTCTCAGCAACGTCAGCTACGCCTATGATCGCATGGCCGAAGCAATTGGCGCATTCGAGGAAACTGACGAGCTAAATCAGTTCACCTCAAAATACGATTACTACTTGATGGGCATGGCCGAATTGACGGAACAAGAGATGCTCGGACTGCAACTTTACAACGACGAAAATGCCGGAAACTGCGCGGCTTGCCACCCCTCTACCGCGGGCCCTTACAGCGATCATCCGCTGTTCACAGACTATTCCTATGACAATCTGGGCGTGCCAAAAAACTGGGAAAACCCCTTCCTTTATATGCCGCCTGCATTCAATCGGGCAGGTAAGGAGTTCATTGACTACGGACTCGGCGGAGTTCTCGATGATCCCATGGAAATTGGCAAATTCAAGGTTCCCACGCTGCGCAATATAGCCGTCACGCCGCCGTACATGCACAATGGCATCTTCGATGATCTGACAAAGGTTGTTGACTTCTACAATACTCGCGATGTCGGCGAATGGGCTCCGCCCGAAGTCGAAGACAACGTCAATCACGACGAACTGGGAGATCTCGGGCTCGATGACGATGAAGTGGATGCCATCGTCGCCTTCATGATGACGCTTACAGACGGATATGATCCCGTCGGAAGATTCCACGCAGGTGGATCGCAAGCCATCGTCGGATCCTACGAACTCCGTCAGAACTACCCGAACCCGTTCAACCCCTCGACGACCATTGCTTTCGAGCTTGCTGAAGCTTCAAACGTGCGTCTTGAAGTCTTCAACATCACCGGCCAGAAAGTTTCCGATCTGCTCAACTCCTCACTCAATGCCGGTCGTCATGAAATTGTCTTTGACGGAAACGCACTATCTTCCGGCGTCTATCTCTATCGCCTGACCGCAGGTTCCTTCACCGCCCAGAAGAAGATGGTCCTGATGAAGTAATGCTTGTAGCGGCTGTCCATGCCTGCCCTGTGTGAGGGTGGCTGCCGATCTGTGCTTCTTCCGAAAGCCCCGCCACCCTGGCGGGGCTTTCTCTCTTCTCCCCTTTCTCCGTTCACGGGGAAAGAGGCCGGAGGATCGGGGTGTTCTGGGTTCCCCGCCCGAATCAGATACCCTCGGTTACTCTGGGACAGGCTCAATGATCCTATCTCGAAACGAAAGAATTGCGTCAGATTCCGAGTCATCAATCATCAATCCGCATTCATTAACTGCCTGCCCACCTCCCGGCTCTCCTCACAATATTAGAGTCTTGTGTCAGCACCTCTGGAAATCCCTGAGAATCAATCATTTTACCCTACCGGGTCACTTCAACTACTTGCCCGACCCCCGTTGAAGTCCTATCACACTTTCACTATATTTAGATGATTACCTATACTTCATTCGACACCATGTTCAAGCGGAGGATCAACATGTCCCGTTTCCTGACTGCTGTGCTTATCCTTGCCTTCAGTACCACACTTGCCTTTGGCCAAGCCGGTACCGTCCGCATCAACGAAATCATGTACGACGACGCCAATTCGCCCGAGAGAGATTGGGTCGAACTCTACAACACGACGGGCGCAGCGATTGACGTTTCCGGTTGGGTGCTCATGGATTGTCCGACCTTTCCGTGGACGAGTGCGGAAGGAATGCTGACGATGCCTTCAGGCACAACCATTCCTGCAAACGGCTATATCGTTGTTTCCAGAGTTGACATCACAGCCGATCTTCCCTTTGCAATCATGTGCGCGCATTCCGGCGGCACTTTGCCCAGCAACGGCTTTGTGATGGCTAATGGCGGTGACAACCTTGCGCTCTACACGTCAAACGATGTGGGAGCCACTCTTATTGACGGTATCTCTTCGGCGGTGACTACCGACTACTTTCCGGATTTGGGAAACCCCAATAGCTCGGGAACTTCCGTTGAAAAGTGTGACCAGGATGCGGCTTGGCCAGGCAATTCTGCCAGCGCGTGGCACGCATCGTCAAATGCGTATGTCAGCGCCTCGTATCACTTCTGCACCCCCGGCTTCGCCAATACGGGCTGCTGTGACGCCGTCGCGCCTTCCGTGGTTTCCGCCACAGCGCTTTCGGCCACTCAGGTGGACGTTCTCTTCAGCGAAATAGTTGATCTCGTCTCCTCAGAGACCGAAATCAACTATGACGTGCCGACCGTCGGCAATCCTCTGTCCGCTGTTCGTGACGGCTTGAATCTCGCCAAAGTGCACCTGACCTTCAACCCGCTCGCCAACAACGTCTATACGCTCAACGTGTCCGACGTCAAGGATATCTGCGGAACCAACCCCGGCGGCGGCAGTGCGCAGTTCACGGTCAACGTGACCGCAAATCCCGGCGACGTCGTCATCACCGAAGTCATGTACGACGACACAAACTCAAATCTGAATCCCGATCTCGAATGGGTCGAAATCCACAACACGACCGCAAACACGGTTGATATCTCCGGCTGGTGCCTTTCCGACGCTTCGACCTACAATCCCATCGTGGGAACATCGAGCGACGGCGCACTCGAAGTGCCCGACGGCTACGAAATCCTGGCCGGCGGATATGCCATTCTCTGCGAAGTTGACCTGCCGGATATCACCGGCGAAATCATCTGCACGGAAGTTGTAGGGAATTGGATTCTCGGCAACACCGGCGACAACCTTGTGCTCTATACAGCCACCAACAACGGCGTCCTGGTGGATGGCTCGCAGACGGTCAACTATCCCGACCTCGCGGTTTCCAACCGCGGAAATTCCATCGAGAAGTGCGATCCGAATTCCATGTGGTCCGGCAATGCCGCCGACTGGGATGAAAGCACCACTTTTTACACCTTCAATCGCTACTATCATTGCACCCCGGGCTTCGCAGGCGTCTGCTGCAACGATCCCGAAGCCGCAACCGTCGGTGTCTTCGTTAGCGGTCCACCGAACTGGGGCTACGGACTGACCGTAACTTCCGGTTGTGTGGACACTGTGATCTTCACGAACTTCTGCGCAGGCACAACAGGCTCCACAAACATCCAGGGCTGGTACGTCCTGCCCAACGGCGACGGCAATGACGGTGACTCGATCATCTTCTGGGGCATCCAGCCCTACTATGTCGGCGGACCTTACGGCTTGTTTGAACTGTATCATCCCACTTGCCATGACTATGTCAACTGGGCAGCCGGCGGGAACAGCGGGCAAGTTGACGGTCCTTTGCCCGTCGAGTTGAACAACTTTGATGCCATCGCCGGTGATGCTGAAGTCCGCGTCGCGTGGACCACTCAATCCGAAAGCAATCTTGAACATTACGAAGTGATCCGTAACGGAGCAATGGTCGCCAACATCGCTGCCACTAATTCCGCCACCGGTTCCAACTACAGCTTCGTGGACGAGAACCTCACCAACGGCACCACCTACACCTACGAACTCTTCGTGATCGAGTTTGACGGCTCGCGCTCGCTGATTGCCACGCAGTCTGCTACGCCCACCGCCAACAACGCCGTCGTCACTGAGTTCGCTCTGCATCAGAACTATCCGAACCCCTTCAATCCCGAGACCCAGATTCGCTTCGATCTCGCAGAAGCTTCGGATGTCACTCTGACCATCTTCAATATTTCCGGTCAGGAAGTGGCCACGCTTGTGAATAGCCACCTTTCATCCGGCGCGCACACCGTTTCCTTTGATGCGGCGAATCTGACCTCCGGCGTCTATCTCTATCGCCTGACCGCCGGCTCCTTCACTGCGCAGAAGAAGATGGTGCTGCTGAAGTAGTCTCGATCCCGCGGACACGATGTATCGTGTCCCTACGATTCTGAAAGCCCTGCCGCAAGGTGGGGCTTTTTTCTTTTGCACAATCCTAACTTTCCGCACACTCAATCCAGACATGCTCCTTGTATATTTCCCCTGCAATCCAATCAGGAGCATCACATGCAAACTGCGCAGACCCGACTCTTCTCACTGGTCCCCGGACAGAAGGACAACCTGAAACAGAAGGCCGTTGCGCTGGCTGCGTCGGTCGCCGATCATGTGCTCTCCTTCCCCAAGGCAGATAGGTTCTATCAGGAGTTGCCTGAGTGTGAGAGCGATCACGGATTCTGCCGCGGCATCATTGAGAGTCTCGATCTGAAAATCAAGGTCAGCGAGAACGACTTGCAGCGTGTTCCTTCGGGCGGGCCGGTCGTGGTGGTGGCCAACCACCCTTTTGGGTTGCTCGATCCAATCATTCTCTACGCGACGCTGCGCGAGTTGCGCCCGGACATTCGGGTGCTCGCCAATCACATGCTCTCGCGTGTGCCCGAATTGCAGAGCTTCTGCACCTTCGTGGATCCCTTCGGCGGACCCGGCGCCGAAAGAATGAACCTCGCGGCCATGCGTTCGACGCTCGAGTGGTTGCGAAATGGCGGCATGGTCGTCATCTTCCCTGCGGGAGAAGTCGCCGCGCTCACCAGTCGTAACTGGCAGGTCACCGAACCGAATTGGAATTCCGCCTGCGCGCGCCTGGCAAGATTGACCGAAGCGCAAACGCTGCCTGTTTACTTTCACGGCACCAATGCGCCGATGTTTCATCTTGCAGGGCTTGTGCATCCGCGCTTGCGCACCGCGCTGCTGCCGCACGAACTTCTGAACAAGCGCAATATGGAAATCAGAATGGCCATCGGTCATCCGATTTCCGGCGCCGAACTCCGTGAGCTTCCGGGCGAAGAAGAAGCGGCCGCGCACTTGCGTCGCCGCACCTTCAATCTGCGCAATCGCTGGAAGTACACCGGCGTTAAGCCTGCTCTGCTGCACTCGGTGGAAGTTGCCGCGCATCCCAGACCGGATGCCGTTACGATTGAAGTGGAAGCGCTTCCGGCGGAGTGCGTGATGACCGAATCCAACGACGTGACGGTCTATTGCGTCGAGGCTAAGCGCATTCCCGAGACGCTGCTTGAGATCGGGCGCTTGCGTGAAGCGACCTTCCGCCTTTGCGGCGAAGGATCAGGACGCGATTTTGATCTCGACCGCTTCGATCCGCACTATCTCCATCTCTTTAGTTGGCATCGCAAAGACAAGCGGTTGATCGGGGCTTATCGTCTCGGGCCGACAGATCGCATCATGGCGATGAGCAAGGAACTCTACGTCTCCTCGCTGTTCAAGATTCAGCAGAGCCTGCTTCAGCATCTGACTCCCGCGCTGGAGTTGGGCCGCAGCTTTGTCCGTCCCGAATATCAGAAGTCTCCTTCCGCGCTCTTCATGCTCTGGAAGGGACTTGCAAAATTCGTCATGCTGAATCCGCAGTACAATTTACTTTTCGGGCCGGTCAGCATCAGCGCCGATTACAATCAGGCTTCAACGCAGATGATGATTGATTTTCTTGCGGAAAACTGCTGCGACGAAAAGCTCGCAGAGTTCGTCAGGCCGCGCAGTCCCTATCAGCGCATCAAGCTATGGCCGCTAACGGGGCGCAGACCGCTCGAGACGCCGCATGATCTGATGTCGCTTTCGACTCTCGTCGCCGATCTTGAAAGCGACGGCAAAGGGGTTCCGGTTTTGATTCGCGAATATCTCAGGCTCGGCGGGAAGATTTTGGGCTTCAATGTGGATCGCGATTTCAACCATGTGGTGGACGGGCTGATTCTGGTGAACTTGCTCGACACGCCGGAGCGCGTGCTCCAGCGTTACATGGGAAATGACGGCGCCGCTGAATTCCGGCAGTGGCATCAGAAGCGGTTGGGTTTGTCGAAGCGCTCGCGCAAACTCGCCGCATAGTTTTTCCCCGCTATAGAAGAGTGGCGGGACCCGAGGCCCGGCGCACGAGAGGCGCCGGGTTTGTCGTTCTTGGAAAGAGCTGTCCTGTCGGCGGCAAGATGCCTCCGTTGGGGGAGCGCGAGGAGCTTAATGAGAGTGTGATTACAAGGGGATAGGATTTGTTTTGCTAACAATTGACAAAACGAAAATCGCTATTCCGGGAAGTGTGGAGGTTTGATTCCGAAGATTTCTCGGCAGGAGATCAGGCTGCGAAGGCGGTTGTGCAGAGTTTTGAGTTGTTGGGAGACGCGGTAGTCGTAGCGGGAAAAGCGATCGAGGTGATGGAGAATGGAGTTTTTTGCAAGCGGAGAGTTTGCACTTTTTTCAGAGGCGGTTATTTCGAGTTGATCGAGCTTGAAGACGCGGAAGTACTGCGTGGCGATCATGTCCGCGAGTAGGTTCTCAAAGATGGTTTGAGGATTGTAGAATTCACGGACAGCGGAGCGAAGCTGCTCGAAGACGGGCCTCTCATCGGGGTTGAGTCTTGAGATCAGCAGTTGGTCTGAAGCGAAGAGTCCGTGTTTGAAAGAATTGGCGGATGAGCCGGGGGATTCTGTGTTGGTCATGAGGGAGCAATGGTGTGAGGAAGGGGAAGGAAGGAATATCAATATACAAAAAAAGATACGAAAAGTCAAGATGACGGTTGCTTTAATAATACTGAAGTTGTGCGTAAGTGCAGTTTTTGAGAAAGGAGGGATGCCTCCCGAGATGCGGAAAGGTTTGAAAATCAGAGACTAAGGTTGGAAATCCGTGGGGGCAAGAATTCGCTCATCGCACGCAACATGCGGAAGAGAGTTTGCAATCTATGTATGAAGTTGCATCTGTATCCGGTGCGCCGTAAATTTCAGCGATACCAAATTCACCATCGCAGGAGAGCGAAATGGGATTCTGGATTTTCTTAGGGATCGCCGCCGTCATCGTCTTCTGGGCAATCGGCCTATACAACGGGCTGGTCCAGTTGAAAAACCAAGTGAAGAACGCGTGGGCGCAAATTGACGTGCAGCTCAAACGCCGACACGATCTGATTCCGAACTTGGTCGAGGTGGTCAAGGACTACATGTCCTATGAACAGGAGACCTTGCAGAAGGTGATTCAAGCGCGCAGCGCCGCCGTTTCAGCTACAGGCGGCGTGGAAGGAGTCTCGCACGCCGAAAATCAGCTCACCGGAGCGTTGCGTCAACTCTTCGCCGTGTTCGAAAACTATCCCGACCTGAAGGCCAATCAGAACGTGATGCGCTTGCAGGAGGAACTCACCGGAACCGAAAACAAGATCGCGTTCGCGCGGCAATACTACAACGATTCCGTGATGAGCTTCAATACCAAGATTCAGATGTTCCCCGCAAATCTGGTCGCGCGCAACTTGGGCTTCAAGGAAGAGCAATACTTCGAAGTGCCGACTGAAGAGCGTGAGAACGTCAAGGTTGATCTTCGTTGAGCTTCAGGCTTGACTTTGCCGCTGAGATTCGCTCGAACAAGCGCAAGTCGGCGCTGCTGTTTTTCTCGTTGCCGATTCTGTTGATTGCGCTGTGCTGGGCGATCGGGCAATACTACGGCTATGATCACATCGGCCTGCCGATTGGTGCGCTGGTGGCAGTCGCGGTGATGGTGATCACCTATTTTCTCGGCGACGACATCATCCTGGGATTCACCGGCGCGCGCGAGGCAGACTACGAGAAGGATCAGATGCTGATCAACGTGGTGGATGAGATGCGCATCGCCGCCGGACTTCCGATGCCGCGCGTCTATGTGATTGATTCCTTCGCGATGAACGCGTTCGCGACGGGTTGGGATCACGAGAATGCGGCGCTCGGTGTCACGCGCGGAATGCTTGAGAAACTCAATCGCGACGAGTTGCAGGGCGTGGTCGGACACGAGATGGCGCACATCGCGAATCTCGATATTCGCTACATGCTTCTGGTCACCACTTTGGTCGGCGCGATTGCATTAATCTCGGACGGCTTCCGCAAATCACTGTGGTTCGGAAGCGGACGCACCGGACGCGCGGCGAAAGGCGGAATGAAAGGGCCGTTCATGATTCTCGCAATTATGCTCGCGATACTGGCTCCGCTCTCCGCGATGATCATTCAGATGAGCATCTCCCGAAAAAGAGAATACCTCGCCGATGCGACATCTGCGAGGTTGACACGCAATCCCGTGGGGTTGGCTTCCGCGCTTCAGAAATTGCAGGAGTCTCTATTCGTCAATCCCTTGCCGTGGATTAATCGCGGCACGGCGCATCTCTTCATCGTGAATCCGTTGCGCAATGATGAAATGGAGGGCACCGCGCTCTTCTCCACGCATCCGCCCACCAAAGACCGTATCGCTCGACTTAATGCGATGGCGGCGATTAGCGAGGATTTCAGAGAAGCGAAGGACGTGTGAGGAGAAAATCGAAATCTCAAAATCGAACGGGGAGATGACAGTACCGGACTGAGTAGAACTGTCAGCATCAGTCTACCCCCCTGTGTCCCTCCATAGGAATGGGGGGAGGAATCATCCAAGTTCGGTGGCGAGGCGGCGGCGGAAGATCAAGATTGAAATACCGATCATGAGAGCGGACATCGCAAGCAGAATTCCGCACTCAAGCATGATTCCCGTGATGCCTTCACTTCTCCAGAAGATGTCCGTGAAGCCCTGCATCGCCCAATGCACCGGAGTCACACCTGCAATGGTCTTGATGAAGGAGGGGAGCATGAAGCTCGGGAACATCGCGCCGCCGATTGCGGACATGCTGAGAATCAAGACTACTTGATAGCCGCCGGCCTGTTCTTCGGTTTGCGCGAGTGCGGAGAGAATCAAGCCGACGCCGCTCATCGCAAGCGACGTGATCACAATCATCAGGAGCAGCGCGGGCACATGATCGAAAATTTGCAAGTCGAAGATCAGCCAGCCATACACCATCATCACGCAAAGCTGAAAGGTTCCGAAGGCAACGGAATAGAAAGATTTTGCCAGAAGCAGTTCGCCCGCGCTCGCGCCTGAAAGCAGGAGCCTTGTCGCGGTTCCCGAGCGCATCTCTCGCAGCAGCGACGCGGTAATCGCGCCGACTCCGAAGAGCATGAACATCACCGCAGTTCCCGCAGTGGACTGCGCGACCCCCGGATTCACCACCTTCTGTCCCACCACCTCTTCCCGTTTGATCTGATTCACTTTTTCAAAGGCCGCACCCGCATTGATGCCGCCGGATGATTTCGACGTGTCCGTTCCGAAAAGCACCTCATCGGACATCATCGAGAACATCGGGCGATCTTTAGGAAAGCTGAAGCCGACGTGCTTCTCGACCACTCCGCGAATGTCATCGTTCATTGCATTCGAGTCGGACATCATGCCGCCCATCATCGCGGAAGGCATGAGGTAGGGGAAGGACTCGAACGCAGCCTTCTGCAGCAGTCCATTCAACACACCGGCTGAAACAGGATCGCGCGGATCTTCGAGTTGATAGGCGCGCAGCTCTCCGTTGCGAATTCCATCCGAGAAGTCCTTCGGCAAAATCAACGCGACGGAGAAAGCGCCTTTTGCGACCAACTCTCGGGCACGAGCGGAATCCACGTTTGTAGTATCCCGTTTGCCGTGATATTTGATCGAGAGTTCAGAAGTCTTATCAAGATCGGAGAGCAGTTTCGCTCCGTCGGGGCCGGAGTCCTCATTGACGCAGAGAATCTGTAGCTCGTTCAAGCTCTCGCTTCCCGAACCTGAGCAGACGAAACCAAAGACGACGATCATCACCAGCGGCACAACAAAGCTCAAACCGATGGCGATGGGGTCGGTCATAAAGATCGCGAAGTCCTTGCGGACAAGATGCCATACACGTTTCATTGATCGCGCAGCTCCCTTCCGGTGAGTTCTAAGAAGAGTTGCTCAAGATTGGGCGAGACAATTTCTACTCTTTGCACGCGCGGTTCACCGGCAAGTTTGCCGAGCGCGGTCATCAGATCGGATTCGCCGCGCGGAATGTAGTCCACTTGCAGGCCCTGCTTGCGCATTTCGAGGCCGTCGAGTTTGAGCGCTTCGTCGCTGTCGGAACGGAGAAGTGCGCGAACGAAGCGCGGCGTGCGGACGAGCTTCAGGAGTTGTTCAAGCGAACCAAGCCCGAGCAGCTTGCCGTGATCGAGGATTGCGATGTTGCGGCAGAGACGCTCGGCCTCTTCCATGTAGTGCGTGGTGTAGAGAATCGTCGTGCCGCGCGAGTGCAGCTCTTCCAGAAGTGTGAAGATACTTGCACGCGATTGCGGGTCCACACCGACGGTGGGCTCATCGAGGAGTAGAATTTTGGGTTCATGGAGAAGCGCGACGGCGAGATTCAATCTGCGCTTCATGCCGCCTGAAAAGGTCTTGACTTTGGAGGATGCGCGCTCGGAGAGTCCCGTTAGTTCCAGCGCGCGTGAAATCCTTGATTCGAGTTCGCGACCTGAAAGTCCGCGCAGTTTGCCGAAGAGTTCGAGATTTCCTTTTGCGCTTAACATATCGTAGAGCGCGATGTCCTGCGGGACGACGCCGATTTCGGGGGGAGTTTTCCAGCGTTCGAGTTTGCGGTTGAAGACCGCGACCTCACCCGTGTCCGCAGATAACAGTCCGCAGAGCACGCGCATGAGAGTGGTTTTGCCCGCGCCGTTGGGGCCGAGCAGACCGAAGAAGTCTCCTTGCGCGACTTCAAAAGAAACGCCATTCAGCGCGTGCACTTCGCCGAAGCATTTCGAGAGATTGGAGATGTTGATTGCGGACATGGGGGAAATCGAAAAATGAAAATCGAACTGGAAAGAGTCAGATGATTCTACAGATGTGTAAGATCGGAAGGAGTATCGAAATCCTGAAGCACTTGTGGATAGTCACACGACCATATTTTGCGCGTCACAACCGGTTGTTGAAACAGGTCCCTGAGTGAAGCAGATGAATCCGCCTCCACGATCCGCCGCGCCAAAGTGCGACCGACCAACAGGGGATGTCCGAGACGGTTCGCGTGCTCCGGTTGAATCACGTCAAACAGAGGATCGCACTCTTCGACAAACCGGCAATAAAATTCTTCGGGCAGATTCGGCTGATCCACCCAGTGGCAAAGACGCCAGTCTGCGTCCTCCACGGCGCGCATTCCAAGTTGCAGAGACGTGAACATCCCTGCCGCGAAATTCGAATTGTGAACAAACTCTAACTTGTCTGCCTCAGCGCAGTCTCGCAGCGAGTTCCGAACGTCCTCAGCACGGTGTCCGGTCACGACAACAATCCGGCGGCAAAATGGACGCAGCTTGCGCGCAATGGCTGCCACAAACGTCTCACCGCCCAGCGGAAGCAACGGCTTAAACATACCCATGCGAGAGGAAAGCCCAGCCGCGAGAATTAGACCGTCAATGATTTCCACGATCGGGGATTGATAATTCTCAACGCCACTCCTGCGGGGTTTACAGAGTGAGCGGCGACCAAAGCGCTTTCAGGAAGAGGATCGCCGCCGCTACAGGTTTGATCTCTGAGGTTTGCCAATCCCGCCGCCTCGCGTCCGCGGCTTCTGTTCGCGTGTGTCCACCAAGTATGATTCCGACAATTTAACACTCTACAGCGCCCAATGTCAAGAGAGGAAGCAATGACCACACACAGACTTGTCAAGTTATTGCCTTCGGCGCCCTGCTCACAAGTGGCATACTAACTCATGATGTCTAATTTGCGATGCAGAACAGGCCGCCGAATGTTGCCTCGCACGCCTCGAAGACGGACACTCCACAGGCAAGCGTTAAACATATTTCCAATCAAACACTTACGCATTTCTGGCGGACTCCTATCCGGCCAACCGATCATGTGGGCACTCGTGGCAAGAAATGCTGCGCATGATGACGCCTGCGCTTGCCGACTGTCTCAAAAGGTGCTATACTGTAGGCAAGCGGATCAGCTACTTCAAAAGAGCCGACAAACTCTCAATGACAACACTCAATCCACCCATCTCGGCGGTGAAGCACAGGCATCCTGCCGGTCTTCCTGTTCTTTTCTTCACGGAAATGTGGGAGCGTTTCAGCTTCTACTGCATGTTGGCAATCCTCGCGCTCTACATGAACGAGAGCTTGGGCTTCGACACGAAAACGGTCGGACAAATCTACGGCGGATACATCGCGCTCGTCTATTTCAGCCCGCTCTTTGGGGGACTGCTGGCCGACCGCTGGCTCGGATTCCGCAAGGCAATCCTGATCGGCGGCGTCTTCATGGGAGCCGGCCACCTGCTGCTTGCCGTGCCCCCGCTTCCGACGTTCTTTGCCGGACTCGCCTGTCTGATCATCGGCAACGGCCTTTTCAAGCCGAATATTTCAGTCCTGCTCGGCAATCTCTACAGAGACATGCCCGAAAAGCGCGACGACGCCTACAACATCTTCTACATGGGCATCAATGTCGGCGCCTTCTTCGCTCCGATTGTCGCAGCCTATCTGCGCAATAACTTCGGCTGGCACTACGCGTTCGGCGCGGCCGGAGTCGGAATGATGTTCTCGCTTTTGATCTTCACGCTCTTCCGCAAACACGTGCTTGCAGGTGACGTGGATGCCATGAAGGCAGCGGCCGGTGACCAAAGTAAAGAGCCTCCCCTCACTCCGCAGCAGGAACGCGCACGCATCAACGCCCTTTTGCTCGTCTTCGGCGTGGTGATCGTCTTCTGGATGGCCTTCCACCAAAATGGTTTCACGCTCACCTTCTGGGCGCGTGATTGCACCGATACCACTTGGGCGCCCGAACTTTTTCAGGTCATCAATCCCGCTTTCGTCTTGCTCTTCACACCGCTCGTCGTCTGGGGTTGGACGCTGCTGCGCAGACGAAATGCGGAGCCTTCCACCGCCGCTAAAATCGGTATCGGTATGTTGCTGACCGCAGCCGCCTACACCATTATGACCTTCGCCGGACTGTCCGGCGGAGACACGGGCCGCGTCGGCGAGGGATGGCTTGTCTCAACTTATGCGGTGATCACACTCGGCGAACTCTGCCTCTCCCCGATGGGACTTTCATTGGTGAACAAAGTCGCCCCCGCGAGAATGCGCGGCCTCCTCATGGGCGGATGGTTTGCCGCAACGGCCACCGGAAACTACCTCTGCGGTCTCGTCGGAGGCTGGTGGGACGACATGCCGCACAGCACCTTTTTCATGATACTCGTCTTCGCATCGCTCGGCGCAGCTCTTCTGCTCCTGATGGTGATCAAGCACATCCGCCCCACCATTCAAGAGGCCGAAGCACACGCCGCGAAAAAATAGCTCGAAACAGGCGCTCGAAAATGAAGCGGGTTGGCCAACGTGACCAACCCGCTTCCGTTTTCTTGCGGCCCAACAGAACTAAGCTTCTTCAGCCGCCTTCAGTCCGTGACGCGAAAGATGATCCGCGCGACGAGTCTGAAGCCACGTCATCCACTCCTCAAATCCCTCCCCGGTCTTCCCCGAAATCGAAATCACTCGAAGCGCTCCGTTGATCTTGTGAATATTTTCCGTGAAACGCTCCGCAGAAACCTCGAGATGAGGAGCCAAATCAACCTTGTTCAACAAACAGAGATTGCACTCTCGAAACATGAGCGGATACTTCAATGGCTTGTCCTCGCCCTCAGGAAGCGACAGCACAACCACGCGCTCATGCTCACCCAAGTAAAACTCCGCCGGACAAACCAGATTTCCGATATTCTCGATAAACAAATAATCCAGCTTGTCAAGTTCCAAATACTTCAATGCGCCTTGCACAAAGTGCGATCCCACGTGGCAATCTCCACCGAAGGGATCCGTGTTCACCTGAACGACCGGCACGCCCAAAGGCTGCAAGCGCTCGCTGTCCAATGTCGAGGTGATGTCGCCCTCGATCACCGCGCAGCGCAAAGCCGACTTGTTCAACTCGGAAATTGTCCGCGCAAGAAGCGTCGTCTTACCCGAACCCGGTGAACTCATCAGATTCACCGTGCAAATTCCAAACTTGTTCAAGAGTGCGTGATTCTCCTGCGCCCGCGCATTCGATTCCTCAAGCACGTCTCGTACAATCGGTATTCTCATTTCACACCTCCACTCCGTCTTCTACGGTCATTTCCATAATCCGAATCCCGCGACCCGTCAAGACCTTCACGTCGCGCGAGTTGCATTCGGGACAAAAAAAACAATCCACGTCGGGAACCGCAAACTGCTCCGTACACCGAAGACAGCGGCATGAAACAGGTTCCACGTCAATTCGCAAAGCCGCGGAAGGAAACCCCCGCTCCGCCTTGATTACGTCGAAAAGAAACGTCAACGAATCATTCACAATCGCGTCAAGCCGGCCCACCAATACGACAATCTCGCGCACGGAGCTTCCCGCAACGTCGTCAGGCAGAGCCTTCTCCGCCGAATCAAGAATACACTGTGCAACATAGAGTTCGTGCATGGTCGCCTCAGCAGATGCGCGGAAGCAATTCTCCCGCCGGACGGTGCAGTCGCCGCACTCCGCCCGATTCCGTCAACACGCGGACAATTCCTGCCCCCTCCTCCGTCACGCGACCTATGCACTCTGCGCCGCGACCCAACGGATGCGCGCGAAGCGTGTCCAGCGTCTCCTCCGCGCCACTCTCCTCTACCACCATCAGCACACGACCTTCACATGCAAGATGCACCGGATCATAACCCAGTAACTCGCAAACCGTTTTGACCGACGCATGAACCGGTATCATCGGTTCCTCAACTAAGAGCCCGAACGAAAGACCCGACGCAAGTTCACTCAATGCCGCCGCCAATCCCCCGCGCGTCGGATCGCGCATCCACTTCACCGTCGCGTGCTGCTTCAATACCGAACCGATCATCTCGCCGAGCGGTGCGCAATCGCTCTGCACCTGAGTCTCAAAAGGCATGTCGCTACGGCTGATTAGTACCGCAATCGCATGATCGCCGATCGGCCCGCTCACAAGCAATGCGTCCCCCGGAACAATCGCGTCCGCGCACAAACCGTGACCCATCGGATACGCCCCAATCCCCGACGTGTTCACGTAAATCTGATCGCATTGCCCGTGCGGAACCACCTTCGTGTCCCCCGTCACGATCTGCACGCCCGCCGCCTGCGCGGTCTCCGCAACCGAATGAACCAGACGTCGCAACAACTCCAGAGGCAGCCCCTCCTCCAATATCAAGGAGAGCGAGAGAAATTTCGGCTGGGCGCCCATCACCGCAAGATCATTGATCGTGCCGCAAACCGAGAGCTTTCCCAAATCTCCCCCCGGAAAAATCGGAGGCTGCACCACAAATGAATCCGTTGTAAATACCAGCGACTGACCCGGAAGCGTCAACCGCGCACCGTCGCCTAATTTGTTCAGCGTGTCATTGCCCAGCGGAGCGACGATCACCTCTTCGATCATCTTTCGCATCGCCGTGCCGCCCGCCCCGTGCGCCAACAATATATGATGATTATTCGTAATCTGCATAATAAGACCCGTACTGATATGCTGCCGCGCAAGCCCCTTCAGATGAAACCATGCACGCGCCGACCGGCGTCTCCGGCGTGCAGCGCTTGCCCATCAAGGGACACTCCTCGGGATGAAGCTGCCCGCGCAATATCTCGCCGCAACGACAACCTCGAGGCTCGTGAGAGCGCGGTACATGCACTGGAATCCGAGCCGCATTCCACTCCGCAAACTCGGGCCGCAAATCCAATCCGCTGTTCTCAATCTTCCCCAAACCGCGCCAGCCCGTCTTCACCGGAACAAACATCCGCTCGATGGCGCCCTGCGCCGCCAAATTCCCTTCCGCGCGAGCCACGCGCCCATATTCGTTCTCGACGTCTGAACGCTCCTCAACAAGCTGCTTGCTCAAAGCATAGATACTGCGCATCAAGTCCAGCGGCTCAAAGCCCGAAACTACACACGGAATCCCCAAATCCCGAGCGATGAACTCAAAACACCCCAAGCCCGTAATCGTCGTCACGTGCCCCGGCAAAATCAAACCGTCCACACCAACGTCGGGCGCCGACAACAAGACATTCAGCGCCTGCGGCATGGTCTTGAGCGCAGAGAGAACATTGAAATTCCGAATATCGCGCTCAATCGCATTCTCTAACGCCGCCGCTATCGTGCAGGCCGTCGTCTCAAATCCGATCCCCAGGAAGACCACAAGCTGAGACGGATTCTGTGCCGCCATCTCCACCGCGTCCGCACAGGAGTAAACCACGCGCACGTCCGCGCCGTTCGCCCGAGCATCCGCAAGCGAACCGCCGCCACCCGGAACACGCACCAAATCCCCGAATGTCGCAACCGCAACGTGAGGAAGCGCCGCGAGCGCCATTGCATGATCAACATATTCCATCGGAGTCACGCACACCGGACAGCCGGGACCCGAAATCAACTCAATCTCGTCCGGTAAAATGTCATGCAGCGCGTAACGATAAATCGCAGCCGTGTGCCCGCCGCAAACCTCCATCAGGCGCACACGCCGCGACAGATTCAGTTCCTGTATCTTGCGAAGCATGTACGAAACATGCTCCACATCGCGACACGACTCCAAGAGCCGCGGAAGATTTTGAGGATTCGTGCTCATTCCGAGTGATCTACGTAATCCTTCCACAAATCAACAGCCTCCCGAGCCGACTCTTCATCAATCACGGAAAGCGCAAAACCGGCATGAACAATAACAGAGTCACCCACCTTGACCTCTGGCACAAGGGTCAACTGAACCTCCATCGTCACACCCGAAAGCTCAACCGATCCGACCGTGCCGTTCACCTTAATCACCTTCATCGGTACAGCAAGACACATGAGACTACCTCCCTCTCAATTGAGCATTGGCAATACACGCTTGCCCCAGTGCGATCCCGCCGTCATTTGATGGAACGGCCTGATGCGCCAGCACTTCAAACCCCCGTTCCGTCAGAAGCGCCGTCACGCGCTCATGGAGAATCGCATTCTGAAAACATCCGCCCGAAAGCGCTACTGTTTGCGAACCCGTTTCCCCAGCTGCGCGACCGCACAAATTTACAAGCCCCTCCGCAAAGCCCTCCAAGAACCTTCGCGCAATCACCGGCTTTGATACGCCGTCCTCCAACTCGCGCACCAATTCGCGAATCATCGGAACCGGCGACAACACCCACTGATCATCTTCCTTCTCAAGCGATAGGTCATACGCAGGCTGCATGTAGGGCGACGTCTGATGCTCAAGATGCATCGCAGCCTCGCCTTCAAACTGTCTGCGAGTCCCGAAGAAAAGCAGCGCTGCAACTGCGTCAAACAACCTACCTGCCGCACTTGTCAGTGGATAATTCGCTTTGAGACGCGCTGTCAGAAGCGCCGAAACCGCCCCCTCACCAAATTCTTTCCTGATCATCGCAAGCAGCGGAATGCGCGGCGCATTCGATCGCAGATCAAGAGACTTGTCGAGCCACGCTAACGCCATTCGCCACGGCTCACGTGCAACACGATCATTCCCAAGCAGAGGAACACTCTGCAAATGTCCGAGACGACGAAACGATCTGAAATCACCGTAGAGCAATTCGCCGCCCCAGATCGTGCCGTCCGTTCCGTAGCCCGTCCCGTCGAGGCAAAGCCCCAAGACCGCCTCATCGCGTTGCGTCTCCGCCAAGCACGCCGCCAGATGCGCGTGATGATGCTGCACATGCACCAACGGAATCGCGTGCGACTCCGCAAACTCCTCCGCAAGTCGCGTAGAAGAGTAGTCCGGATGAAGATCACAAGCAACCGCTTCAACCTTCACGTGATACAGCTTCAGAAAATGCGCAAGCGCGCGCTGCTGCTGCGCAATCGCTCGTTCACCCTCCATGTCCCCGAGGTGCTGAGACAATATCGCGCTCTGCTCCTTGGCGATACAGAATGTATTCTTCAAATCCGCGCCAAACGAAAGAATACTTTTCGCAAACTGCTCGCGAAGTGAAATCGCCGACGGCACAAATCCCCGTGATCTTCGAATGATCCGCGACTGTTTGCCGATCACCCGCACAATCGAATCGTCTGCGAACATCTCAATCTCGCGATCATGCACCAGCGCGAAATCCGCAATCTCCTTCATCGCATCCAAAGCATCTTCGCGACGATACTGGATCGGCTCCTCGCTGCGGTTCGCGCTCGTCATCACCAGCGGAAATCCGCACTCCTCAAGCAGCAGAGAGTGTAGCGGAGAATACGAAAGCATCGCGCCAAGAGTCGGGGTCTCCGGCGCAACTGAGTGCGCTGCTTCGCATGCAGGCGATTTCTTCAAGAGCACAATTGGAGCAGCCGGCGATCCGATGGCTTCCAACTCGCGCAGTCCAACCGAGCACCAGCTTCTAAGCTGTCTGCGATCCGCAAACATCACGGCAAACGGTTTGCGATCGCGCCCTTTTCTTCTGCGCAATTCACAAACCGCCGCTTCATTCCGAGCATCACACGCCAAATGAAATCCGCCGATCCCCTGTATCAGGACAATCTTTCCCTGCTTGAGTTCCCGCGCCGCTGCATGAATCGCCTCAATCCGATGGCACTCCGCGCTCCACTCGCCGCCCGAGTTCGTAAGCCACTCAAGAGTCGGCCCGCATTTCGAACAAGCCACAGGCTGCGCGTGAAATCTGCGATCCACAGGCGAGTCGTATTCCGCCGCGCACTCCGCGCACATTGCGAACTCCGACATCGTCGTCATCGGACGATCATAAGGAACGTCCTTAATAATCGAGAATCGCGGTCCGCACTGCGTGCAATTCGTGAACGGATACGCGAACCTGCGGTCGCTGATCTCATGCAACTCCCGCGCGCAATCGCGACACATCGCAAGGTCCGGCGAAACCTGTGTGAACGTCTCCGCACTCTCCGAACTGTGCAGTATCGTGAAGTCGTCATACTGCTCATGCGGGAGTTCTGAAAGCGCTATCTCATCAATCCGAGCAGCTTCAGGTTTCTCCTGAGGAACCGCACGAACAAACCGCTCCACCGAATCCTCCGCGCCGAAAAGACGCACAATTACGCCGCGACCGCTGTTGCGAACCCAGCCGCGAAGCATCAATTCGCGAGCCAAACGATACACAAAAGGACGAAATCCCACACCCTGAACCGTCCCGCGTATCGTCAGCTCGACGTGCCGCATTCCTGCGGACCTCTGTATTACAACACCCGGCATTGAAAAGATTCCACTACAACATTCTGCGGCCGGGCTTGTAAACAAAGTCGCGCGCTACCATGGACTCAGGAACAGGATAGACTCCCGCGCCGCTGCAAAGCGGACAGGGAGTTTTGTCTTCCGAGCGCACCTCAATCAAACCCGTGCCTTGACAAGCATAACAAGGCTTCCCAAGCATGTCGCAACCGCGACCGTTGCAATACATGCAGCGATGCTCGCTGTGAGGCGTTGAACAGCGATTATCCACCCAACCACGCCCTTGACATTCCGGACAGGTCTTCGGCTTGTCCGCCTCAGGCTTCGAGGGCTGTCTTTCGTTCTTCATGGGAGGCATAGCAAACCTCTTCGGTTATCCATTTACGTATGAGTTCCACCGCGCGCGGAACAGCCGCCGCAACTTGCGGTGTCAATTGCTCGGTCAATGTCTCCAAATCCAGAGCCTCAACCGTCAATACATCAATCCGCTCCGGCATCGGAACCTTGAGCTCCTCTGCAAGCCGCAGCGCCGTTGGCAAACTAATCTGATGACTGCTCGTCAAGTGACGCGATGACGTGAAAGCATCCTTCTCGTGAAACCGCAAAGTCCCCGGCTCATCGCGCTCCGTCCGAATCGTGTCAACAATCAGCGCGCGCCGGCGACCCGACAAGCAGTCTATCAAATAGTAGCCGGCACGCGCCGCAAACTCTACTTCAACGTCTTCATTGTCGAGCAAAGGATCACCCTCAAGCTCGCGGCTAACCGCAAACCCAAACCCGTCGTCTGCGACAATCTCGTTGCCGAGGCAGAGTATAAACACGGATTTCAACAATGTCTCCGAGTCGTTGAAACAACCTCTCCGGACTCCGCATCGTGCACCACAACTTCCATCGGCATCTCACCCGGAAGCGAATGCGTCGCGCAGCCGAAACAGGGATCATACGCGCGAAACGCCATCTCAATCCGATTCAGCGTTCCTTCCGTAATCTCCGATCCCTTCTTTATCAATCCTTCCGCCGCGCGCTTCACCGACATCGAAATCGGAGCGTTGTTGTTCGTCGTGCCGACGATCAAATTCGCCTCAACCACGATGCCGTTGTTGTCCGTGCGATAATGATGCGTCAAAGTTCCGCGCGGCGCTTCGACAATTCCCACACCCTCGCCGACAATCCCCGTCGGAATCGTCCGCACGTTCGGTGAAAGAATTTCTTCGTCACGCGCCATCTTCTGCACCACTTCACAGGCATTGATCAACTCAACCACGCGCGCCCAATGCGTCGCGAGCGTCGAATGAACCATTTTCTTCCCGCTCTTGTCGCCCGTCAACGTCTCATAGAAGCGCTCGTATTCCGCCTGAGCAAGCGGCGTCGTCATCCCGTCCGATGCATTCAATCGAGACAGAGGAGAGGCTTTGTAGACGCCGGAATCAACTCCGTCCACAAATCCCTTCCAGCCGATCTTCTTCAAGTAGGGATACTTCAAGTAGCTGTAGGATTCCACGTGCTCCGCAACATAATCGAGATAACGCGCCGGCTCATACTTCGCGTGCTCCTTCCCGTCGGGGCCGACCACGCGCACCTTGCCGTCATAGAACGTCACCTTGTTGTTCTCATCCACCAAACCCATATTGTAGGTTTGATGAGCATATGAATCGGAGAGAATCATCTCCAGATAAGCCTTGTTCGAGAGCACGATGTCGTTCAACACTTGAACCGTGAACTTTGCGAACTCAACCATCTGATCGCCCAGCTTCGCAATCTCCTCCTGCTCGGTCTTTGAAATCGCCTTCGCCTGACCGCCGGGAATCGCCGTCACCGGATGCACCTTCTTGCCGCCGATCATCTCGATAATCTTCTGACCTGCGGCCCGCATCCCGATCACCTTTTTGCCGGCGTCCAATCCAACCTTCGCGATCACGCCGAGAATATTTCTCTCCGCTGCGGGAGCATCCGGCCCGCAAACAAAATCGGGGCCTCCGAGTGCGTAAAAATGCGTCGTGTGATCGCCCGCGAAAAATGCGTTGTACATCAGCGTCCTGAGCTTGAAAGCCGCAGGCGGAATTGTTACGCCGAAAACCGCGTCCGTTGCCTTCGCCGCCGCCATATGATGCGCGTCGGGACACACTCCGCAAATTCTCGTCGTGATGCGAGCTAATTCTTCGACAGGACGGCCTTGGCAGAACTTCTCAAATCCGCGCAATTCCGGAATCTGAAAATAACAGTTCGCCAATTCGCCGTCATCCTTCACAAATAGATGTATCTTCCCGTGGCCCTCAAGCCGCGTAATCGGATCAATCGTGATGCTTCTCACTTCTGAGTCCTCCTCAAGAATGAATCCGCAAGCGTGAAACGATAAAACGTCCCGACCGGATCCGCGATGCCCTTCATGATCTCCTCTATCTCTTCAGGATCCGTCGAATCCACCACACTCGCGATCGCCGAAACCATCTTCGCGCCTTGATCGCGCACACCCGGAGGAACTCCATAACAGCCGCGACAAGCCATGTTCGCCGTCACGCACTTCGCACCGCAGCCGCCACGAGTTGCAGGACCGCAACAGACAATCCCCTGCTCCAATAGACAAATATTTGGATCGGGAATAATTTCGTAAGGGCGGTGAAATTCACGAATCTTCTTCACGTTTCGCTCGCGCGGACATTCATCGCAGCAACTCTTCTCCGTCGCGCCCAAGACCGTACCCTTCGGAGGAAGAGGCTTGTTGTTCTTCAAGATGTCAATCACCGCGCCGATCACCGCCGCAATCTGATCCGATTGCGGAGGACAGCCCGGGATATAGTAGTCCACGTCCACGCACTGCGCAAGAGTCCGAACCGTATTCCACAGCGTCGGTATCGTCAGTTCGCCCTCTTCAACCTGTGTCTTTGGCTGAGGCATCGTCTTCGTCCCGCTCTCCATTGAGGGGGCCGACTTGTACGAATAGTCCATAATCTCGTCGAGCGAATACAAATTCGCCAAACCCGGAATACATCCGTCCGACGCGCAGCTTCCGAATGCCACCATCACCACCGACTTCTCTCTGAGCATTCGCGCAATATGCAAATTCTCGTCCGAGCGAATTGCGCCGTTAAACAAAGTCAGAGTAATGGACTTGTCCGGCAGCGCTTCCACGTCCTTATACTTGAAGTCCGCCGCACAAGGCCACAGAACCAGATCAAAGAAATCCGCCACATCAAGAATCTTGGCTTCAATATCCAAAATCGCGATGTCGCATCCGCCGCAGGACGCGGCCCAATATACTGCAAGTTTAGGCTTCGGCATCGTTACACCTCCTCGCCCGCAAGTTTCTTATCCGTCACATGACCATTCCCGCCGTGTTCATCCGGCGCAAAAGCCACCTCCTTCAGTTGGATCGGCCCTAACGCTCGGATCTGCTCCGTAAACTCCGTGATCACCTGCTGAAACTTCACGCCCTCCGAGGCTGAAACCCATTCGAGTCGCAACCGTTTCGGATCAATTCCCATTCCCTCAAGCAACCGATGCGTCAACGGAATTCTCCGCATCACTTTGTAATTGCCCTCAACATAGTGGCAATCACCCGGATGACAGCCGCAGACAAGCACGCCGTCCGCCCCGTGACGAAAAGCGTCCAATACAAAACCCGGGTCTACACGACCGCTGCACATCACGCGAACGCTCATCACGTTTGGAGGGTACTTCAGGCGAGCCGTGCCGGCCAAGTCCGCGCCCGTGTAACTGCACCAGTTGCACAAAATGCCGAGTATCTTCGGTTCAAATGTGTTACTCATGAAAGGATGGCCTCCAACTGAGCATAAATCTGATCGTCCGTAAAATGTCGAGCCGAAATCGCCGCCGACGGGCAAGCCGCAACGCACGTGCCGCAGGCCTTGCACATCGCCGCATTCACGTGGCTGATCTTCGTGTTCTCGTCATACGTTATCGCCGAGTATGGACACAGACCATTGCAAATCCGGCAGCCGCTGCAAAGCGAATCCTCAATCACCGCATAGGCAGCATCCAGCAACACTTCACCCGAATTCATCAGCTTCATTGCCTGTGCCGCAGCTGCGCCGCCCTGAGCAACTGTGTCAGGAATATCTTTTGGCCCTTGACAAACTCCCGCAAGGAAGATTCCATCGGTCGTCGTCGAGACAGGTCCCAACTTCGGGTGCGCTTCGATAAACCAGCCGTCCGCTCCGGTCGAGATATTCAACGTGTGCGCCAATTCCTTGGCATCCTTGCGAGCCTCCAAAGCCGTGGACAAGATCACCATGTCCACCGGAACCTCGCGGAACTTTCCGATCAAAGTGTCTTCGCACCGAACCAACAAGTTCCCTTCCTTGCAGCGGTCACGCGAGCAGCCCACAATCTCCGCGCCTTTCCCGCGAATGATATTCGCACCTTCGTCAAGAATCCTCTGATAGAACTCCTCGTAACCCTTACCGGCAGCGCGCATATCAATGTAGAATTGATAAACCTCCGCGTCCGTCTTCTCCTTGACAAGATGCGCAAACTTCAAGGAATACATGCAGCAAACGCGGCTGCAATACTTATGATGATTCTGATCGCGGCTGCCCACGCAATGCAAAATCGCAATTGAGCGCGGTTCGCGCCCGTTCTCCATCACAATCTTGCCGCCCGTCGGCCCCGCCGCGTTGTTCATCTTCTCAAACTCAAGGGCGGTCACAACATTCGGCAGCTTCCCGTAGCCGTACTGCTTCATCACGCTCGGATCAAAATCGTTAAATCCGCTCGCCACGATCACCGCGCCGACGTCAAATTCCTCGATCTTGTCCTGATCGTCATAATGAATACATTCCTTAGGACAGACCTCCGAGCAAACCTCACAGCCGCCGATCGCGAAATGAATGCAATCCTCCGCGTGAATGCGCGGAACGTTCGGCACCGCCTGACGGAATGAAAGTGTAATCGCCGCGTTTGGGCCCAAGCGCAAATCTCGGTGCGAAAGCGCGCGATCACAGTCGTCTTCCATTTTGATGTGTTCCGTCGGACAAACAAATGCGCACGCGCCGCACATGATGCACTTCTCCGCATCCAGTTTGATCGGAGTCGTATCGTCCTTGCCCATCTTTTGGAAGGACAGCGCGTGAGCGCCGACCAACTCGTCGCACGCCCGAATACATAGCTTGCAGAAAATACACGTGCAGTGCTCGTGGCCCCATTCCGGATGCGAAATGTCCATGTCCAAGCTGAGTTCCGCAAGCGTCCGGTTCGGCGCGCAGCGCTGAATCAGGTTGATCAGTGCCGTCTTACGAGCTTCCTTTGCAATCTGAGAATCGGTGTGAACGACCATCCCGTTCTTCACCGGATAGTTGCACGACGTTACGATCTTTGAAGGCCCTTCGCCTTCATAAATTTCGCAGACGCAAAGCCTGCAAACGGGTCGCGGCGCCAAAAAGGGATAACGGCATGGCGCCGGAACTTCAATACCGAGCTCCCGCATGGCGTCGTAGAGGTAGGTTCCCTCTTCGACTGTGATCGGTTTGCCGTCAATTATGAGAGTTACTTGTGACATGCTTTACCTCAATGTACGTCTGCATGTTCAACTTCGTGCCGCACCAGCTTCTCACCCTCAGCGAGCGAGTGATTCAGAGCCGGCCCCATCTTCTTAATCTCGTTCCCCATCCGCAGCTTGCGCATCGAGGGAAGAGGGCGACTCGGACACGCTTCATAGCACGCGCCGCAGCCGTTGCAAATCTCCGTATCCACGTAACGTGCTTTCTTTCGCACCTTCACCTTGAAATTGCCCACGTAGCCCGCAACTTCCTCAACTTCCGAATATGTGAGCAGCTTAATCTTCGAGTTTTGGCCCACCGAAACCATCTTCGGAGTCAGAATACAGGCGGCGCAGTCCAACGTGGGAAACGTCTTGTCGAACATCGCCATATGTCCGCCGATCGAATCTTCCTTCTCGACTAAGATAACCTCCACGCCGCCGTCCGCAAGCTGAAGCGCAGTCTCGATTCCGGCAATTCCGCCGCCCACGATCAACACGCGCTTCGTAATCGGAACCCGACGCATCTCCAAAGGCTGATGCAATCCCACGCGCGCGATACCGCCGCGAATTAAATTGCGAGCCTTGTTCGTCGCCGCGTCGTAGTCCGTTGTCACCCAACTCACCTGTTCGCGGATATTGACCATCTCAAAGAAATAGCGATTCAAACCCGCGCGCTCCAAAGCCTTGCGAAAGGTCGGCTCGTGCATCAGAGGACTGCACGCGGCAACCACCACGCGATCAAGATTGTTCTCCTTGATGTCCTTGATGATCAGATCCTGACCCGGCTCCGAACACATGAACCGGTAGTGTTTCGACACCACCACGTCGCCAAACTTCGAGTACTCCTCCGCAAGCTTCACTACGTCCACCATGCGCGAAATATTTGTCCCACAATGGCAAACGTAAAGGCCGATGCGCGGGCGCGTATGCCCACGATCGTGATGAAAACCGCTGTCACTCATTTCACGCCCTCCATCGGTTTCGCCGGGGCAAGCTTGGGAAGAGGTCTCAGCAGATCATCCAATCCCAACTTCTTCGGTTCAATCCCCAAGGCCAGACCCAGAAGCTGAGTGAAATACACAATCGGAACCCGGTAGTTCGAATGGCGCTTGGCGTTGATCTGCGGCTGATAGCTCTCCAAATTCATCTGGCACATCGGACAGACCGTCGCGATACAATTCGCTCCGCGCGTCACCGCGCCCTCCAGCAAGTCCGCATTCAAATCCAGTGCGACATCCTCAAAGGTCATCATCAGCATCCCGCCGCAGCAGCGAACCTTTCCCGGATAATCCTCAACAACCTCCGCGCCCAATGCCTTGAACAACCGATCCATCGTGGTCGGATTGTCCATGTCGTCAAAATGATAGACCGGACGAACAATCTGGCAGCCATAATAGGGCGCGATGCGATAGCCCTCAAGTGATCGCACGCAGCGATCCACGATCCGGTTCAATCCGATCGTATTTACCAGTATGTCCAGTGGATGCCGAACTTCAAGGCCGCCCGTGTAGCTGAGATCCGCCGCGCTCAAAGCATCATTGATCATCGCGCGCGCGTGGGGGTCCCACTTCACGTAGCGGTTCGTCTTCCTTAATATAGTGTAGCAGCTTGAACAAGGAGCGCATACTTCTCCGCAACCCTGGTGCTCTGCGATCGAAAGATTCCGTGCGCTGACAGAATAGGCCGTCAATGTGTCCTGAGACATGTACATCGTCGCGCCGCAGCAATTCCAATCCTCGATCTCCTCAAGCTCAATCTGCAAGGCCTTGAAGACTTCGCGACAAGATAGATCGTAAGGCTTCGCCGTGTACTCAAGACTGCAACCGGGATAGTAGCCGTACTTCATTTGCCGCCTCCGATCTTCTCCGCGCGCTCAATAATCGCGCGAACCTCCCAGAGATTCTTGATTTTGTGAGGCCGCGTCGCAAGCCGTCCGCGCTTCATCATTCCCATCCCGAACTTCGCATTGGACATCAGCTTTGAAGGCTTCGTCTTCAAAAAATAGTGGAAGCCCAAGCCCAATTCGAAATTCCGACCATACTTCCTGATGTTTCGCGTAAACGCCTTCGACAAAGCGTAGACCGGAAACTTGTCGGGGTAGATCTTCTTTTCCATCGCAAGACGCTTCAGAGCGTAAAGCGTGTCCGTCACACGTATTCCCGCAGGGCAACGAACCGTGCAGGAATAGCATGACGCGCATATCCAGATGGTACGGCTCTTCAGAATGTCCTCGATCATGCCCGCGCGAAACAACGCCACGATCCCGCGCGGCGTGATGTCCATCGCATGGGACACCGGGCATGCGCCCGAACATGTCCCGCATTGAAGGCACGTCTTGACCTTGTGGCCGTCTGGAATCATCTGTACGTGATCCCAGAAGGCCGACCGAAGTTCCGACTCAAGAGGAGGGGAGACAGATTGGCTGATTCCCATGAATTCTCCTTCTCTGATTTCCTTTCTTCGCAATCATGTGCTATTCTAACGAATTTATGTGAAAATATTCACAAGAACGGATAAACTGCGCCATCGCGCCAAACTTTTTGATTGACCTCAATTCTTAGCAATCCGGATCAACCGTAACAAAAACAAACCTACGGCCCCCCAATGAATCCACTCACACTCAAATATAGTGAATTTTTTCACATAGACAAGTCGAGTCAATATCCCAAACCCTAAGCTCACCCCGCTTTCTCAATCTTCTGTGACACAATTACACAGAAAGAGGACTACCCATTGCACGCGATTACTCAATTCACACCCTGAACATAATCAATCCGAGTAGTTCTGTGACCTTGTCATATATCTCAAATATGCTAACTCCCGTCATATTCTAAACCCTTGAAATCCTGTCAACCCCTCGAAAATCCCCACGAATTTGCCTGTTGTTTGAGAGCTAACTCCACCTTATATTGCGTATTGTTGGGAAATACAGCGACATCCCCGATTTCGCCCGGAACTCCGTTCGCTCATGCGAAAAAATTCACAAGGTCATGATTCTCGGACTCGGTTGTGACATCATGGACACCGCGAGAATGAAACTGCGGCTCGAAGAGGACCCCCAACTCACCGGCTCCCTTTTCACCTCTGCGGAAATCCAATATTGCGAAACGCAGCGCTACCCCGAACGGCACTTCGCTGCCCGCTTCGCCGCAAAAGAAGCTCTGCTTAAGGCTCTGCCCGGCCCAAAGCTCTGCTCAATCCCGTGGCGCGAAATTGAGTCTGCCCATGATCAAAATGGCAGACCCCAACTCCATCTGACCGGGTCGCTCCGCGAACTTGCTCTGAAACTGTCCGTCAGCCGAATCCATTTGTCACTTTCACATACCAAAGACTCGGCCCTCGCCGTTGTCATGCTCGAAGCTTGACATCTCAGCTCATACCTCATACCTTCCCCCAATGACCAACTTCGGAAACTACACAGACAGAATAGCCGGCTTTGACTGGGCCGCCGCTGAAAAAGAGCTTGGATACACGCCCGGCGGAAACCTCAACATCGGATGGATGTGCTCCGACCGAGTCTGCGAGATGGGCAAGGCCGACAAGCTCGCCCTCATCTGGGAAGACTTCCACGGCACGCGCCGCG
>JADLDM010000118.1 GCA_020846695.1 bacterium
GGAAGCTACGAGCGGCAGCGCGCGGTGTATCGAAAGACGCACCGCTTTGAAGCGGTGGTGGAATCGGTGGTGCAGGAGTATCATGAATGCATGAATCGGAATTGATGATTGCGGATTGATGATTGATGAATGGAAGAGGAATCGGAGACCTGAGACCGACCCCATCCCCCTCCCCTTCCCCGTCAACGGAGAAGGGGAGGCGAAACGCAACAACTGAAATCAAGACAACGAAGTTTCAAAACGTGTATGAATCGAGAATATCATAAGTGGCATAGTCCGGCGCTAAACAGAGAGATGGAACTGCTGGTGTTCGGGCACTATGGAAGACCGTTGTTGGTCTTTCCGTCGGCGCAGGGAAGGTTTTTCGATTACGAGAGTAATCACATGATCGAGACGCTGCGCGGGCCGATTGAAGGCGGACAGGTGAAGGTGTTTTGCGTGGACGGTATTGATTCGGAAAGCTGGTTCAACAAGGGACTTCATCCTGCGGATCGCGTGCGCGCGCATCAATTCTACGAGCAATACATCACCAACGAAGTGTTTCCCTTCGTTCATCATCACTGCCGGAGCAATGATCTTCGAGTTGCGGCGACGGGATCAAGTTTTGGAGCCTTTCACGCGTTGAATTTCGCTTTGAAGTATCCGTGGAATTTCAGTCACGCGCTGTGTCTTTCGGGAAATTACGATATACGCGAGCGACTGGACGGATACTACGACGACAGTTTCTATTTCAACAACCCGACGGACTATCTGCCGAATCTCGAAGACCATGATCTGCTGGAAGCGATTCGGAAGATCAAGATCGCGCTGGTGGTGGGGCAGGGCGCATGGGAAGGAAATTGTGTCGAGCAGACGCGGCGGATGTCGAAGATTCTGAATGCCAAGGGGATTCCGCATCATCTTGACCTGTGGGGCGCGGACACTCCGCACGATTGGCCGTCCTGGAGGCGAATGGTTTCGGTTTACATACCTCAAATCAGTTGAGTGAGTATTATGTCCTTTCAACTACGCAGGATCGCGCTCCTACTTGGAAATGAATACGCCTGGCCGGCAAGTTACGAAGCTCTGATTCGCCGGCTCGGCTCGCATCTTGTGGTGGATGGCCGGCGCTTCGATTTTGAAATTGAGCGCTTGACGATCGAGCCGTTTGATTTACGGCAGCCGGTTCGGCATCAGGTGATTATTGACCGGCTCGGCTACTGGCACATGACGGTGCGCGAATGGCTGAAGAAGGCGACCCTCTTGAACGATTCGCACACGGTGAACAATCCGTTCACGTTTCAGGCGATGGAGAAACACTCGGCCTATTGCGTGATGATTCGCTTGGGATTTCAGATTCCCGAGACGTGGCTAATCCCGCAGAGGGAATGGGATCCGGAAGATGCGCGCGCGCAGTTCACAACGCAAACCTATCACAAGTTGTTTGACTTGGAAAAAGTTGTTGACGCGGTCGGCGGCTATCCGGTGTTCATGAAGCCCTATGACGGCGGCGGCTGGCGCGGAGTTTCACATGTGACGGACAAGGCTGAATTGGAAAAAGCCTACAACGAGTCGGGCAAGCAGACCATGCACATTCAGCAGGGGGTTACGGATTACGAGATCTTTTGCAGATGTCTGGGCTGCGGGCCGCAGGTTCTGCCGATGCGTTATGATCCGGGGCAGCCGCTGCATAACCGCTATCGGATCGAGCACAATTTTCTGTCGGCGGAGCGCGCGGAGTATCTGCTCAAGCTGACGAGAATCATTAATGCTTTTTTCGGATGGGAATACAATTCGTGCGAATCGCTTTTGCGGGGCAAGGATATTTTCCCGATTGATTTTGCGAATGCGGTGCCGGATACGTCGCTGATTTCGCTGCACTACTATTTCCCGTGGGCGATCAAGGCGCTCGTGCGCTGGTCACTGTTCTGCGCGGTGACGGATCGCAGGACGCGGCTCGATTTGCAATCGAAGGAATATTTTGCAATCGCGGATCGAGACATTCCATTTGCAGAGAAGCTCGATGAATATCATCGGCTCGCGCAGGATTACTTCGAGGCGGAGCGCTTCGATGAGTTTTGCGCGCAGCAGCTTGCGCCGTTGGATGAAGCGGCTCTGGAGTTTTTTTCGAGTAGAGATTGGGATGACGTGTTGGTGGAGCGGTGCCGGAGATCTTTCCCGCCTCACGAGCACGAGAAATTCATTGCGCACTATCGCGGGCTGATCTCGCATTGGGTGAAGACGGAAAGCGAGAGGCTGGCGCACAGGTAAGCATGAGCGAGACTTCAGCGAAGATACGAGTTCGGGTGCCCGCTTCCACACCGGCGGGCGCTTCGATTTTTGCGGCGGCGGATTTCAACGCATGGAATCCGGCGCATCCGTTTTCAAGATTGCTGCGTGATGAACACGGTTACTACGTGCAAGTTCCCAATGGAATTTCGCGCGCGGAGTTCAAGTTGACCAGAGGCGCGTGGGACTCGGTGGAGTGCGATGAATTTGGAAGACCGGTGGGGAATCACGTGTGGACAGGCGGCGGGGAGGAAGTGCGCGTGGGTGCGTGGTGCGACCTTCATGCGAACAGCGCGGATTGGAGGCCCGTTCATACGAAGACGGGAGATATTCGGGAATTGAAAGATGTTTTTTCGCCGCAGCTTGGAAACGTGCGCGACATTCTGATTTGGCTGCCGCCGGAGTACGAGCAACGCGCGAATGAAAGTTTTCCTGTGCTCTACATGCACGACGGTCAGAATCTCTTTGATAACGTGACGTCCTTTGCGGGAGAGTGGGGAGCGGATGAAGTTTCGCTGCGGCTTGCGCAGGAGGAGCAATTGCGTCACATCATTGTAGGCATTCAGAACAACGGATTGCAGCGGCTGCATGAATACAGTCCGTGGGAAGATGATTTCCGCAAGTCGCGAGGATTTGGCGAACGGTATGTGCGCTACATCGTGCAGACGGTGAAGCCCTTGGTGGATCGCAAATTCCGCACGAAACCGGAGCGGGACTACACAGGAATCGCGGGTTCGTCTTTGGGCGGACTGATTTCTCTCTATGCGGGATTGACAAGGCCCGACGTGTTTTCATTTGTCGGCGCGATGAGTCCTTCGTTGAATCTTGCGGGCGGGAGAATTTTCAAAACCGCGTCAGGATTTCGCGGCGACGTGAGATTCTGGCTCGATTACGGAGAGAAGGAGTTTGGAACGATTCGCGGGTTGGCGATGCAGGCGATTGAAGCGGTGCGCGAGTGCTCAAACGTTCTTCGAGGGAATGGATGCGAGACGAAGTGTGTGATTGATCCGCAAGGCGAGCATAATGAGCAGTCGTGGAACCGACGATTGCCGGAGATGCTGAGGTGGTGGCACGGGGAGGGATGGGGGATGGGGGATGGGGGATGAAAGGCGGAGGAGTTGTAGCAAGTGTGCGAGAAAGAGAAAGGGCGGCCATGACGGTCGCCCTTTTTGTTTACATAAGAGGTTTGAGATTTCGGCCGGGTTGCGCGCGGGAGACTTGTGCAGTTGAATCAGTTGTTGAGCTTAACCCGGCTCGGCGACGAGCCGCTACAGCTATTCTTTCTTCAAGTGAGTGTTGAAGAACTCGACTTGCCTGCGGTACTCCTCGATAATGTTTTCTTTCTTGGCGGAGCCGTGACCTTCGTCGGCGAAGATCAAAGAATCTACGGCGACTCCGTTCGCGGCGACGGCTTCGAGAATCTGACGAGCTTCACCGACCGGCACGCGCGGGTCATTGGCGCCGTGCACGACAAAAAGCGGAGTCTTGATCAGGTTCGCCTTGTGAATCGGAGAAATCTCATGAAGAAAATCGGGATCGGTGAGCGGGCCGTATTCTGCTTCGCGGATCGCGCGGCGATAGGCCGCAGTGTTCTGCAAGAAAGTCTGGAAGTTTGCGATGCCGACATTGTCCACGGCGGCGCTGTAGAGATCGGGATATTCCGTGATCATGCCGAGCGCGACGTAGCCGCCGTAGCTGCCGCCGCGAATCGCGATCATGCCCTGCTTGGTGTAGCCGCGCTCGATCAACCACTCGGTGCAGGCTTTGTAATCCTTCAGCGAATCTTTGCGCTTCTTGTAATTATCGAGTGCGAGATAGTCGCGACCGTAACCGGATGAACCGCGCGGATTGGGCGCAAGGATTCCGTAGCCGTTCAACATCAGATATTGAAAATTACGAATGAAACCGGGCGTGAATTGACTTTCCGGGCCGCCGTGCGCATCCACGATGAAGGGAACGGGTTTGCCTTCTTCATAAGTCGGAGGCAGATAGAGGAAACAGGGAATTTCGAGTCCGTCGAACGATTTGATGCGCACGAGCGCGGGCTCGCGGAACATCGTGCGGTCAATTCCCGCATAGATGGATTGAGTCAGCTGCTTGAGTTCCTGCTTCGCAGGGCTCCAGCGATAGACGTCCGGCGCGCGCGTGGGACTTGAGAAAGAAAGAAGGAGATCGCCGTTCTCAAGGAAACCGGAGACGCCTACTTGTCCGTCGAGTTTGGGCAGCGGCACGTCCTTCTTGGTTGCGACCTCGCGAACTTTTGCGCGACCATAGCCGTCTTCATTGATGACGGCGGCCTGATACTTGTAGTCACGCGAGAAATACATGCCGTCGCATTCCCACTTGGCGTCCACCCAGCCGTCGGCGAGCCATGTGAGCTTCGGTGATTTGACGGTCATGGTAGCGATGCGCATCATGCCGTCCTTGTTGTCGTTACAGGTCAGCCAGAGAGTCTGATTGTCGGGCATCAGAGTGACCGAAGTATAAATCACGTCGCCCTTGTCCTTGGAAATCTGCTTCCACTTGCCGTCGGACAAATTTACGTGGTAGAGATCGCAATTAACATTCGAGGTCCAGTTGCCGACAATCAGATGTTTGCAATCATCGGAGATGCTCTCTATGCCGTTGGAGCCGGGAACTCCGTCAAAGACTTTGCGCGACTCACCGGTGGCGATGTTCATTTCATAGATGAAAAAATCCTTACCGTTCTCTTCATTGGAGCGATAGAAGAGCTTGGATTCGTCGCGGCCTGTTGTAACGGAGCCGTACTGCACTTCAGGTTTGTCGGTCAGTTTTCTCAAGCGGCCCGTCATCGGATCCATGAGATAGAGCTGCGAGTTTTCGTCGCCGCCGACGGACGCGCTGACAATGGCATAGGTTCCGTTGTAGGAGAGGCTGAAACCGTCCATGCCGTCTTCAAAGGTGGTGAGCTGATAGGGCCAACCAGATTCGGTCAAGCGATAGACTTGCGGTTCTCCGGAGAGTGACGAACTGACGTAAATCTGCTTGCCGTCCCACGTGTGGCCGGTTGCTCCCCATGCGCCGATCTGAAGAAATGTGGCGATGTCGGGAACATATTTTTCTTCGCTCAACAGTGTTTTCACCGGAGCGGGTTCCTCTGCCTGAAGCATTGCAGCGCAGCAGAGCAGAGTGAGCACAACAAGGCGAAGGAAAGTCTGCATAGTCGAGTCCAATTCTATTTCTGTTTGGGGTATTGAATTGTCTTGAAATCGGCAAATAGATGTTTCAGTTTGTTGCGCTGATACTTGCCGGTTGAAGTGACGGGAAACTCCGCGCCGAAGACGACGACTTTCGGACATTTCGAGACGGGAAGTTCCTTGCGGCAGTGTTCGAGGATGCCTTCTTCTGAAAGGTGCGCGCCGGGACGCAGGCAGACATAGGCGCCAACTTCTTCGCCGTACCAATCATTGTCAAAACCGACGGCCATGGCCTTTTCGACGCCGGGAATTCGCGCAAGGATTTCGTCAATTTCAAAAGGCGAAATATTCACACCGCCGCGAATGATCAGCTCTTTCAGACGGCCCGTGATGAAGAAAAACTTTCTCTTCTTCGCGTCGAGTTTGTAAAACCCTTCGTCACCCGAGCGAAACCAGCCGAACTCAAAGGTCTTTTGATTCACTTCGGGATCCGCGAAGTAGTATTTCATCACGTTGATTCCGCGAATGACAATTTCGCCCTTTTCATCGGGCGGAAGAGAGTTGCCCTCCGCGTCGTGGATTTCCATTTCATTTTGCGGAATGGGAACTCCGATCGAGGGGAAACCGAAATCGCGCATCCAACTGCGGTGCTCGCTATCCGAGAGATCAATGGGAAGGAAGCAGGAGTAGCAGGTGGTTTCGGAGAGTCCGTAGCCGTGAACGATGCGAAGTCCGAAGTGATTCTCGAAGGCCGCAGCGAGTTCGACGGTGAGCGGGCCTGCGCCGCAGATAATGTGACGGAAATTGGCGGGCTCCGCGGGCGGCGGAGTCAGCGATTTTTCGTGCAGCAGAAATTGAAGCAGCGTGGGCACGACGCTCACGATCTGCACATCCTCCTCGACGAGACGAGGGAAGAAGGTCGTGGATGAAAACTTCTGATTGAGGACGACGGTTCCGCCGAAATACATCGGCGTCATCAGCGTGACCACCGTGCCGTTGACGTGATGAATCGGCAGCACGCACATCATGCGCTGACCCGCAGTCAGGCCGTGCCACTCGGAAATTCCCTGCGCATCGCTGAGCAGATTCTGCTGGACGAGCACGACGCCTTTCGGATTTCCGGTCGTGCCCGACGTGTAAACAATCAGGACTTCATCCTCAAGCGAAACGTCGGGAAATCCATCGGGGCTTCCGCTGTTCGCATCAAGAAGTGAAGTGAAATGCGGAAGGTCGGGATGCTCGCGTCCGCCGGTTTGAATGAGGCTCTCAAGTTGCGGAAGTTTGCTCTTGAGCGCGAGCATACGAGGCAGATACGGCTCACGGACAAAGGCAAGTTTCGTATTCGAGTTTGAGAGGATGTATTCGATGCGTTCGTCGCTCTCTCCGAGATTCACGGGAACCACGACGGCGCCGAGTGACCACGCCGCGAAATATTGAATGACGGTGTCGGAGTGATTATGCGTGACGGTGGCGATACGATCACCGCGCCCGATTCCGTAGCTTTGCAGCATCCGCACGGTCTTCCAGACGAGTTCCTCGAACTCGCGATAGCTCCACTCGAAACGCTCGCCGTCTTCCGTGTAGAAGATGAGGAAGGGCTGATCGGGGCGCGCCGAAAACTGCGCCTTCAGCAGCTCACCGATGTTGCGATAGGAGGGAGCAGTGGGTTGCGCCGCTACTCCGAGAGTGCGTGCATGAGCGATTTTCTGTTGAAGGTCGAGGGGAAGAATGGACACGGGAAAACTTGAACTGGAAATGGGAATAGAAGAAAGACCCCATCCCCGGCCCTTCCCCGTGGGCGGAGAAGGGGGAGAATCGGAATTGGGAAACCTGAGACTTGAGACCTGAGAGAAGTGTATGGACTATTTCAGGTGATAGATGAGGTCGAGCTGGATGTTGGTCTGCTCGGCACTCTCATCGCCGAACTCAAATTGCAACTCGGCTTGGCCGTGCCACTTCTCTGCAATCGGAAATTGGAAGCCACCGAGCAGCATGATTGAGATGTCGGTTTCAGATTCTCCGCCTCCCGTGTAGCCCTCCCAATCAAAGCTCATGAAATGAAGAGCCAGCCCGCCGCCGGGATACGCCTTCAAATCGCCACCGAGATCAAATAGATAGGCCGCAGTTGTGCGGAGCGCGATGTCCGTGTAGCTCCAGTCATACTCCACCCCGCCCGGACTGCGCCACTCTTCGCCGGAACTCCACCACGTCGCGGCGATTTCCCACGGGACATTCTCAGCAAATGTACCCATGTCCGCGACCACGCCGAGAGTAAACGTCCCGTCCGGCCCATTGGGATCAACAAATCCGATCCGAGGGCCGATGCCCTTCAATCCGATATTCGGCGAGGCCCAGACAGATACCACCGAGACAACCACAGCTACAATAATCGCAAGCTTCTTCATTTGATACCTCCTTGAAATTTAGCAATCTACGGCATGACCTGCCCTAATATGATAATCATTCCCCCCTCTACTTTCAACACCCTGAAAGGGTGCTCATGTCTTCAGAGGATTGGACGGGCGAAGGGGGCTTGATGTTGCCCTACGATGGTTTGTGGAGAATGGCCAGCGCTTCGATTTCGGGAGTCTGAGGGAAGAAGTCCACGGGCTGAACCTCGATTGTCTGCCAACCGGCTGCCACAAGTGGGCGAAGATCGCGCGCCAATCTGGCCGGATTACAGGAGAGGTATATGATGTTGCGCGCCCGCGCGCGGACGAGCAGTTCAATCAACTCGGGATGCGCGCCGCTGCGAGGTGGATCAAGCACAATGACATCCTCGGGCTTAACCTCGCGGCTCAATTTTTTGAACGTAGCGACGGCTTCTCCGCAGATGAACTCCGATGAAGTGCACGGCGCAATCTTGCTCAACTGCTCAAATGTTCCCCTTGAAAAGGGGTTGCTCTCAACGACGACGACGCGCGAGTTAGATGATGCAAGCGAGAAGCCGAGCGCGCCGTATCCGCCGTAGAGATCCCAGACTGTGCGGAATGAATATGTGTGCGAGACCTCACGCAGACGATTCAAAATCAGAGAAGCAGCGCGGGGATTGGCCTGTGTGAATGCGCAGGGATGCACGTCAAGCGAGCGCTCAAACCAGCTTGCGGACATATCAGAACATGCCTCGTCTCTCCAAATTATGCCTCGCTCTCCCACCAAGCCCGCGGCGTTGCCGACGGCGACAGAAACACCGCCGAAGAAATCAATGTCTTCAAGATATGAGCAGAGTTCTCGCGCGGCGAGTTCGGGGATGCGATGCGAATAGATTGCGACTGCGCCGGGGCCCTCAGCCGTAACATGAAGCTGGAGCCGTGAGGGCAGAAAGGAGGGATCGAGCGAGCGCTCATTCTTGAGTTTGCGGCTTAGCTGCCTGAGCGCGTGGCGCATGGACTCTTCGGCAATCAGACAATCGCGAATCGGAATCACTTCGTTGGAGCGCGCACCGGACGAGTAGCCGATCTCGAAACCGCCGCGCGCACGATGTGCGATCTTCAGCGAGAGACGATTGCGATAGCCCCAGAGTTCGGGGCTGGGAATCATCTCTTGGACCTTATCTGCTTCCACAACGCCGCGCAGAACCCGCCTGACGAGGCCGGTCTTCTCAGACAGTTGGGTTGCATCGTCCACGATACCCCAAATAGACGCCGGGCACTTGTCCGATAGCGGACAGGGGTGCTCGCAGCGATGGGGCGAACGCTTGAGCACGCGAACCTGCTCGGCTGAGGGTGGCTTGGATGCTGGATTGGGTTGAAAGGCAATGCGGTCGCCGGGCACCGTGTGCTCGGCGAAGAAGACCAGCTCATTCAGCTTGACGATACCGCGACCGTCGCTGGAAAGAGCGGTCACATCGGCAGCGATGCGGTCACCGGAGGAGTTAGAGGATTTCATGCCCAAAATATATGAGTATTGAAGTTACGATGCTGGAAAACACCATTGCAGAGGTTGTGCTCCCGCTCCTTTCATTCTCCCGCTGTCTATTGCAACCGCATTGCAATCAATACTTAGCATTGTGCATTCCTCTCTTTTGCTGCACTTTTTTTATATCCTATTGTAAATTAAGACACATTTATACTTGACTTTTGTTCAAATTGTGCTCCTATTAGAATGTTACTCCTCTGACCCCTCGCCCTATCCGCCTCGAAATCCCCGTAAATGTCCTGCCTTTCGCTCTGCCATTCCGGCGTAACTCACACCATACCCCGTTCAAAGACAATAAGGTAGAAGCTCTTCCGGCCCACCTTGTATGGTCAATTGTTAGGATTCCAGTACCAATTCGTCCACTTCTCATCAGAGGGGTAGAACAGCCGGAGACGGCGCGAGAGAGATTGGGAGCGATTCTTGCAAAAAACTGCGAGGATAGCTTCAGGATTCCAGATTGGGCGTAGAAAAAGACAAGAGTGAAGCGCGGATGGCGGATAAGTTATGAAAATTCTTGGGATTGTCCAAGCAAGGCGCGGCAGCGCGAATCTGCCGGGCAAGGTGCTGCGCGACTTGAACGGCGAACCGATGCTTGTGACCGTGCTACAGCGCGCGGCGCGAGCGGCAAGTTTGGACCGCGTCGTCGTGGCGCTGCCCGATAACCGGCAGGACGACCCGATTGAACAGCTCTGTCATGCGAACGGCTTCTACTGCTTTCGCGGCTCCGAGGCAGATGTGCTCGACCGAATCTATCGGACGGCCATAGGTTTCTGTGCGGACGTGGTCGTGCCGCTCAAAGGAAATTGCCCACTTGTGGACCCTGAGCTGATTGACGGCGCGGTGACGACCTTGATCAGCCATCCTGAAGCGGATTGGTCATCCAATTCGTTTCCAAAGGCAACCTATCCGCGCGGACTTGAGGTGGAGGCGATTCACATCGCAGCCCTTAAGCGCGCCTGGCAGGAAGACACACATGCCGGATCGCGCGAGCGAGTGGACGCCTATTTTGCGCGGCGAGTTGATCTGTTTCAAGTCGCGGAAATGAGAAGTGAAGAAGACTACTCCTACTTGGACTATACGGTGAATACACTTCAGGATTTGGAGCGATTGCGCAGCGTGTTCGAGAATTTCGGACACAATCACTTTGGTTGGCGTGACGCGGTGGCGGAGGAGGAAGTCAAACGATGAGCGATGATTGAATCCCTCTAAACTCAAACAAAGAGCATGATCACTATTTCGGCAAGACAAACAGCTGCAAAGCGAGCAGAGCGAAGTGATTCGAAGAGATTCACGGGGACTCTACTGTTAACGGGCGGCGAGAGCGAATTGGGCGGAGTGCTGGGACGGCTTCTGCACGATCAAGGCCTGTCGGTTTCCGTGCAGCGGGACAGCACAAAACACCGCGAAGACGGAGTGCGGACGTTTCCGATGCCGCTGCTCGATCCGGAATTCGGAGATCGGATTTCAGAGTTGAGGCCCGACGTAATTCTGCATTGCCACGGGGATGCGCAAGGCGCAAACGGCGCGCGCACAAGCTACGAATCCTACTGCGTGACGATGGACCGGATCGCCGCTCTGTGCGAAGTAGCGCGCAAGGCCGCCCCCGAAGCGTGCGTGGTATTGCTCAGTTCTGATACGGCGACGCGAGGGGTTGGTCCGTATGCTCGATTTGCGAGGCTCGCGGAAGAATTGCTCAGGGAGTGCGGAGCGGCATTTGACTTGAAGACTACGGTGATGCGGGCCGGGGAGCTATTCGGTGCGGGACTGCGCTCACACGTTGTCTATGAAATTCTCTTCAGGCTTCATGCGGCGGGGGAGAGCACGGCAGAACTTCCCTATGCGGAAGACGAGGAGTTGGAATTGACGCAGGTGCAGGATTTCGCTGCAACGGCGACGAGTCTGCTGGGGGAAGCGCTGTCCGAGTCAATCAGAATAGAAGGAAAGAGGATTCAAGCGGGAGTGTTAACGGAGATGCTTGCTCGATTGACGGAGTGCAGGAAGCCCTATCGCTTTGTGGCGCATGCAGTCGGGGGAGCGCGAACTGCACACCTGAGTCCTGTCACCTATCCGTGTTTGCAGCAGACAGAGTTAACGGAGGCCGTGAAGAGATTTGCTGAGTGGTGGCTGGGTAAGAAATAGTCAGCTATCCGCTTTGGACGATTTCTCATTCGAGGTCTTGAAGAAATCAAGCCGAAATTCCATCTCGCGCCCTCACATTTCAAGGCGAAAATAACTCCCAATAGAAGAGCCGACCCGGATAATTCTGAGTCGGCCCTTTCATGTAAGCCCTCGCGCGGTATCCGGGTCAAGCCGGATATCTTCCCAGTACGAGGTTCTCCATTTGAGCTTTGTGGAACTCGCTTTCATCCAATCGGGCTTTGACCAGATCGCCGATCGAGATCATTCCGGTCAGTCTCCCGTCCGAGATGACCGGCAGGTGGCGAATGCGGTGCGCCGTCATCTTGGCCAGTGAATCATCCACGTCGTCTTCGGGCTTCCCCGTAACCACATCACGGGTCATGAACTTCCCGACGGTCAGAGATTTCAGCTCCCCCGCAGTTTTTGAGACGAGTCTGAGAATGTCACGTTCGGAGAAAACGCCGACCAGCCGCCCGTCGGTATTGACCACCGCGAGCGCGCCGATATTGTGCATCACCAGTTTCTCAACGGCCCCGAGGACGGGATCGGACTCATTCGCTGTATGGACCTTGAGGCCCTTCTCGAAGAGGACTGCCGAAAGCTTCATGTCTCTACCCCAAAATTGACGATGTTCTAATATACTTTGTGAAGGGTGAGGTTGTCAAGGGTTTGAGAGGGTCAACAGAATTTTTTTACTCCAGTAAACTCAAGGCTCTGAAGAAGGCTACGGATACTTTACTATGTGAAGAATATTTCGGTATTTGCGAGGGTGAGCCCGTGGAGGCGGCTGGCCCATAACTTGCCCTGCATACATCCAGAAGGGTGATTATCCTAACTATGGTAGGTAAATTGGGGGCAATGGACCATACGGTTGGGATCAAATCAACCAAACACGCGAAATCAACCAGACAAGAGAGTAGATAACCGGAGTCACACGATGTATGTTTCAGGCATGAGCGCAAAGCAGATTTCAGCCGCATCTAAGTACAGTTTCGAGGGTAAGATTGGATTCACCGCCTCAGCAAAGACCCAAGCCGACGGCAAGATTGGCGGCAAGATTGGATTTGCAGAGCCATCAGCATCTGCGGCAAAATGTGTTGACGGCAAGATTGGCAAACATATTGACGTGACCGCTTGAGCCTCAGATTGCTCCCATAGAGCAGCAAACCCCGCGCAATTCGCGCGGGGTTTGTGTTGTTTCAGAGTAAGAGTTTCGATCAGTTGCCGTCCCAACCCACGACGACATAGAACAACTTCTCATCAGTAGCCGCGCCACCGACGATGGTGTACGTGTTCTGATCCGTCGAGTCAATCAAGGTCTGCATTGGCACATCGGGATCGTTCGACTGATAGATCTTATAGAACGGGTTCGTGTCGTCTGCCCAACGGAGAATCACATCGCTTCCGTCCACGAAAATCGTGAGTTCTTCCGGCGCAACAATCAGCGAACCGTAGGCATAGACCTGCACATCATCCACATACCAACCTTCGGCGAGGACGCTGTTATCTGTTCCAAAACGGAATCTCAGTTGGATGTTCGACCCCGCATATGCAGACAGGTTGGCCGTCTGTTGCGTCCAAGTCGTGATTGTGCCTGACCAGCAGGGTTGCCCGGAGATTGGGCCGGTCGTGCTGGCACGAACGGTCTTGTTGTATCCGGGCACGGTGTTAATGCGGGTGAACGCTCCGCCATTGACTGAGATTTCAAGAATGCCTCCGTCATAGGCAGAATCCGGGTAAGATGAGGACAGCTCGGCTTCAACCTGCATCCAGAAGCTGAGCGTGGCGCCCGCAGGCAGCGCATTGATAGTCGGCGAAAGCAGGCGCGCATCGTTCAGGTTGCGATACTGTCCGGTCGTCGTGGAGCCGCACTTGTAGCTGTGGGTGGCGGAGTAAGAGCGCTCCGTGGAAATGTGCCAATCGTCCACCCACGAGCCTCCCGCGCTGGAATGTGTCCAGCCGGTTCCGCCTGACTCAAAGTTTTCGTTCAGTGAATACGTAATCGGGAAGGCCCACAGCGCCTTGTTCGCCGTCGTGGTGTCGCCTGCCGCGGCGGAGACGTCATACGTTGTGTCGCTTAGGTGTCCAGCTTTGCTGAACGCGACGTCATGCATTCCGGCGGGAACCGACAGATAGTAAATGCCGCTTGCATTGGTCGTCGTGCTCTGACCTCCGCCGACAACATTCACTGTTGCGCTCGGGATCGGAGCGGAAGTTGCCGCATTCGTGACTGTTCCGGCAATCACGGGCATGGCCACGAGATTCTTGTTTGCCGTGGTTGTGTTGCCGAAAGTGATGACGACGCTGTAGGTCGTATCGCTGATGTAACCGACCTTGCTGAAGGCGAGCGTGTACGTGTTCGGAGCAAGAGCAAGTGTGTACACTCCGCTTGCATTGGTCGTTGCGGTCTGACCGCCTCCCGCCACGCTCACGGTTGCGCCGGAAATCGGTTGAAGACTTGTTGCATTCAGAACCGTGCCGCTCGCGAATCCGCCGGCATTGGGATCATATCCGTCGAGCGTCATGACGCCGGAGCCGCTCGGATCAAGATACGTGCGCAGTCCGGCGGTCATTGAACGCGCGAGCTTGCCGTAGTAATCGTCAACATTATTGGAGCAGCTTGCATAGCCTCCGTGCAGCTGACCCGTGATGCGGTGATTTTGATCGAAGAGTGGTGAACCGGACGATCCGCCTTCGGTTGTTCCGTCTTCCCACGTCGCGATGCGCCAGTGCGTTCCGTCACCGGGTGAAGTCGTTCCGAGGTAGCTCGTCGAAGTTGTCGGATTCGTGTCGAAGGAAATCTTCTTGACGTCACCGGACGGGTGGTGGATTCCGACAGAATTCGTAGAGGCGACGTCATTGGCGTTCCATCCGTTGAAGTACGGATTATAGTTGGATGGAACGTTACTGTTCAGGCGCACGAGATAGAAATCCGACGGGCTGCTGTTTGCGAGCAACTGGCAGCCTGCCACCGTTTGTGATGTCAGGCCGTCTGCGTTGGCACAGGTCGGACTCTCGTAGTTGAACATGAAAATGTTTGTGGTCGAGGGGGAACAGTGGTTCGCAGTCAAGATATAGGGCGTGGCGTTGTTGGCCGTATTGTTAATAAGCGAGCCCGAGCAGAAACGGAAGTTTCCCGAGGTAAGCAGCATCACGACGCCGCTGGTCTGATTCTGCCACAAATCGCCCTCGGGGCAGATCACATTGTTGTTACAGCTTCCGCTCTCGTTAAAGTCATCAAGCGGATTGTCTTCCGCGCGCCCGAACATATCGCGGTAGGCGTGCACCACACGCATCACGGAGATTTCGCCTTCGCCGATGTGCGTCTCCGGTTCAAAGTACTCGAGCGTGATGGCGTCACCCGGAACGGGCTGTGTCGCGAACTGCTTGTCGGGGAATTCGTTCGCTTCGGTAAAGGAGCCGATCACGTATTCGTGATTGTGATTGTAAAGAAACAGCGTAGCGCCTACGGGAATATCAAAGCGGTCGAAGACCAGATTGATGGAGTAGGCGTGAGCTGATTCGATGCGCAGTCTCCAGACGCGGCCTTCTTTAACGTCTTCCCACGTGCCGCTGTTTGCGAGATTGAAATTCACGTCATGCGGATAGCCGAAGCGCAGCGGAACGTCTTTTGATTCGGTAGCATCTTCGGCAAGCATTGCTGCATGATCTACGGCGGGCAGCGCGCGGCTGTCCACTGCGGAAGATAGAGTCATCTGCTGAGAAATCGCCACGCCGCCCTGTGAAACCTGCGCAAAGGAGATTGCGGTAAGCGAGAGGAGCGCCGCCAGCAAGAACATAATTCGGGACCGGTTCATCGTGTCATACTCCAAAGTTGGAACAAAAATATGCCGGATGATTTATTTCATCCGAGTTTCAGGTTGTTTGTTTTGTTGCTGATTGACGAGTGCAATTCCCATCACAATCAGAAGCGCTCCCCACACAATCTTCCATTGAAACGCTTCGTCGAGGAAGAGAATCCCCAGCGCGACTGCAGCAGGCGGAAATAGGAAAGTCACCATTGAGGTGCGCGACGCGCCCCAATGATTGATTAGATAGAACCACGCCAGAGTAGAAAACCCCATGCCGAGTATTCCCATCCATGCCACGGCAATCCACGTGATTGGTTCTCGCGGGACAACGAGCGGCGATTCGAAAATTGCCGCAGCAATCCAGATGAAAACTGCGCCGCCGATCATCAGCGGCCCGCTTGTCTGGAATGGATGCACACCGCGCAGCCATTTGCGCATCGAAACGGCGCTTAGCGCGTAGAACAGTGTTGCCGCAATCATCGCAATCTGTCCGACGACGTCGCCCGTTGCTCCGAGATCGGGATCAAGCAGAATCACAATTCCCGCGATACCGGAGATCAAGCCGAGTATCTTCGCCGTCGTGAGTCTGTCATCGTGCAGGGCAAAATGCGCAATGATCATTGTCCACAACGGCATCGTCGCATTCAGCACTCCGGCAAGACCGGAATCAATCCGCGTTTCTGCGAAACCGATCAGACTAATCGGAATTGCGACGCTCGTAATACCTAAGAGAAACGGCAACCAAAACTCTATACCGGAGTAACGCACTTTGAATTTCATGCGCGTCGTCACGGCGTAGATCGTGGCCAAACCAAAGAGCAGCCGATAACCGACCATCGTCATTGGCCCGAGTTCGCGGAGCGAGAGCTTAATCCAAAGAAAAGAGCTGCCCCACGCCAGAAGCCCAAGAAAGAGAAACGCCAGCCATTGCCGCAAACCCGCCCCCTTTTCCCAATAGGTATAAGATAATATCCCGAAATCCGTAGCGCAAGGCAATCCGCGAGATACTCAGAGATTATTCAACGCAAATGCCCGCCCGGAGTGAAATTGCGAATGACGTGCGCACTCGAACCGACACGCGCTGCATTCTCGCAAGCGAATTGCACGTATCTGACCCCATGATGAGTCAATGGAAGTTGCCTCTATTAGAACAACAAACCTCGCGCTTTGGGGCGCGAGGTTCGTATTTATGGTGCCCGAACTCGGATTCGAACCGAGATGCCTTGCGGCGCTACCCCCTCAAGATAGTGTGTCTACCAATTTCACCATTCGGGCCCACTTGAAAAGTGGTCTCTGTCGCCGAGCGGGGATTAAGCGCGTCTGCGCGATTCCCCGCCGGAATCAGGGCGTCTTAATTCCCGCCGCCGGCTGGCTGATCAGGAGTTGTAACCGGAGCCGGTTCTCCGCCTGCGGGAACGGGGCTGACTCCGCCCTCCTGCTGGACCGCCTGTTGCGTGACAGAGGCCCTTTGGGCTTCTCCGCCGGAAAGCACGGCCATCAGAAGGCAATTGGCCAGAAAAATAACTGCCAGAATTGAGGTAGCCTTCTGTAGGAAATTCGCGGCAGTACGTCCGCCGAAAACCGTCGAGGTCATTCCGCCCGCGATACCCGCGAGGCCGCCGCCTTTGGCGTTCTGCAAGAGAATGGTCACGACCATCAGAATCGAGACAATCACCTGCAAGACAATCAACAATCCGTAAATCATATGCCGTCTTTGGTTGCTGCGTTATCGAAAGCATGAGCCGCTCGTTGCCGATAAGCTCATATTATTATTGTCAATCGGAACAAAGTTGCGCCCGAAGGCTTGAAACTTAGATGCGAAACCGCTAACTTCATCCAAGATAAGCAAAGAATTCACATCTTCCAGCGGAGACCTTGTGAAAGTACTGATTACCGGCGTGGCCGGAATGATTGGAGCCAGACTCGCGGATTGGATCGCCGAGAATCACCCCGAAGTCGAATTGATCGGCATTGATGATCTGTCCGGCGGCTATCTTGAGAATATCAATCCGAAAGTTCAGTTCTACAAGCAGAATCTTGCGGACGACATCAGCGCGATCTTCGAGAGAGAGAAACCGGACGTTGTCTATCACCTCGCGGCCTATGCGGCGGAAGGTTTGAGCCCCTTTGTCCGCGTTTTCAATTATCAGAACAATCTGATTGCCACGACCCGTGTGATAACGCAGTGTATCAAGCACGGCGTCAAGCGCCTGGTCTATACGTCATCCATGTCGGTTTACGGCCGCGGGAAGACTCCCTTCGATGAGCGCGATCAGCAGGCTCCGATTGATCCCTACGGCGTTGCGAAGTATGCGGCCGAGATGGATATCAAAATTGCTCATGAACAGCACGGATTGGAATACTGCATCATCCGTCCGCACAATGTCTATGGCGCGAAGCAGAACATCTGGGACAAGTACCGCAACGTGCTCGGTATTTGGATGTTCCGCCTGATGAACAGCGAGCCGATTTCAATCTTCGGAGACGGCGAGCAGAAGCGCGCCTTCTCTTATATTGATGACATCACCGAACCGCTGTGGAATGCGGCGATTCGTAAGGAAGCCGCGGGAGAGATTATCAATCTCGGCGGGATCTATGAATGCACGATCACGGAAGCGGCGGATACGCTGATCAAAGTCGTCGGTCACGGTGAGAAAGTGCATCTTGAGAGCCGCCACGAAGTCAAGCACGCCTGGTCAACTTATCAGAAGTCCATTGACCTCTTGGGCTTTGAGCACCGCACCAATCTCGAACAGGGATTGACCAAGATGTGGCAGTGGGCGCAGACTCAGCCGAAACGCCATCGCTTTGAGTGGACTCAATACGAACTTGAAGTCGGCTTCTATTCCTACTGGAAGAAATAGTGCTTGAAAAGCACGCTCTTGTTTCCCCATTGCGGCGAGTGTTTCACTCGCCGCTTTTTTTTCGTGCCGAGCTAATATCCCCTCTTGAATCCGCCGGTCGCCATCATGTACAGAATGCGAATTGTGTCCAGCGCGAAGAAGATCGGAATCGTAATCCAGTGATACCAGCGCGCATAGCGGCGGAAGAAAATCCATGCGCTGCGCAGCTTGTTCTTGATCTTGTACTTGGACACCTGACCTCCGCGGCTTGCGGAAATCTTGTGCCACATCTTTGCGGCCGGTTCGTAAACAACTCGATAGCCTGCGCGTTTGGCCTTCATGCACCAATCGGTGTCTTCCCAGTAGATCACGAAGGCCGGATCGAGTGTTCCGATCTTCTCGACTACGTCGCGCCGAATCATCAGTGCGCAGCCTGTGATGTAATCCACGTCGCGCTGTTGATCGTACTGGCCCGCGTCCTTTTCACGGATGCCGATATGTTCCGATGTCCCCTTATGCAGGTGCACCAATCCCCCCGCAAACCAGATTTGATCGGGGGGATTTTCAAAATACACTTTCGGCCCGATGATGCCGATCTTCGGATCGCGTTCAATCGCTTCGACGAGCGTCGTGACCATCGAGGGCTCCACAATCACGTCGTCATTCAAGAGCATCAAGTAATCCGCTTTTTCGCGCGCGGCATATTCGATCCCCGGAATATTGCCCTTCGCAAAATGCAGATTCTCGCCGTTTTCAATGATCGTAACGTTGTCGCCGTATTTCTCTCGAATCGCGGCGGGAGTTCCGTCTGTCCCTCCGTTGTCCATCACCACAACTTTCAAGTTGGGATAATCGAGCTTGAAAACCGACTCAAGGCATTCCAGACAGACCTTCTTCGCGTTCCACGTGAGAATGAGCAGATAGACGGACGGTTTCATTTCGTCGCGGCTGCCTGGACGCATCCTTCATAGAGCGCAAGAAGGCTATCCACTTTCAAACTCGCTCCGCCCACCAGCGCCCCGTCAATATCCGGCTTTATCATCAGCTCAACCACATTGTCCGGCTTGACACTTCCCCCATACAGAATCGGAATGCGATTCCCCCCCTGCTTCAGCGGGGGGGTAGGGGGGGTAGCTTCCTTCTCTTTCCCCTCCTGCTTTAGCGGGGGGGGCGAGGGGGGGGTGAGTCCTTCTACCAATCCTCTCACAAACTTGTGCGCATCCTGCGCCTGCTCCGGTGTGGCGACGACACCCGTGCCGATAGCCCAAACCGGTTCATAAGCGATAATCACCTTGCTGAGATCTTCAGGCTTCACCAGTGCGAGTCCCACCTTGACCTGCCTCGAAAGCACCTCTTCCAGCCTGCCCGATTCTCTCTCGGTAAGTGTTTCCCCAATGCAGAAGATCGGCGTCAGTCCGGCTTTCAGTGCGGCGGCCACCTTTTTGGCAATCAGATCATCTGTTTCGCCGAATATCGCCCGTCTTTCGCTGTGGCCCAAGACCACATAGCTGCACCCAAGGTCCAGCAGCATGTCGGGAGAAATCTCACCCGTAAATGCACCGGAACTCTCAAGATACATGTTTTGTGCTCCAAAAGCAAGCAAAGAGGCATCCTTACCGCTCTCTTTACAGGCACTTGCGACCCCGGGGAGGGCTGTAAAAGGAGGCAGAATAATCGTTCTGACCTCGGGGCTGTCCGGGACTTTGGAGGCATACTCCTTCACAAAGGAGGCATCCTCTCCGGACAGCGTGTTCATCTTCCAATTCGCGGCAAGGGTCAGCATTTCGGGGTCAAGAAGTTGTTGTGAAAATCAAGGGTTTGATTTTTCAGAATTAAGAAATTCACGCATCCGTCAGCGCCACAACACCCGGAAGCTGCTTGCCCTCGAGGAATTCGAGGCTCGCGCCGCCGCCGGTAGAGACATGCGAGACCTCTTTGGCCAACCCGAACTTCTCCATGGCCGCCGCAGAATCCCCGCCTCCGACCACCGTCACCGCTCCCGCCTTTGTCGCCTGAACCAGCGCCTCCGCGACCTTCCTGGTGCCCGACGCGAATTCGTCAATTTCAAAGACTCCCATCGGCCCGTTCCACACAATCGTTTTCGCCGCAAGAATCTTTGCGGCATAGAGCTTCTCGGTCTCAGGGCCGATATCCGCAGCGAGCTTTCCGGAAGGAACCTTATCCGATGCGGAAACCGATGTGGCAACTCCGCTCTTCAGTTCATCACACACGCGCGAATCCGGCGGCAGAATCAAATCAGTCTTACTCGATTCTGCTTTGCCAAGAAGCTCGTGCGCAAGATCAAGTTTGTCCGATTCAAGAATAGATTCGCCGATCTCTCCGCCCTGTGCCTTATAGAAGGTATAGGCCATTCCGCCGCCCACCAAAATCGCATCCACCTTCCCCAGCAGATTCTCGATCACGTCAATCTTGCCTGAAATCTTCGATCCGCCGAGCACCGCCACAAAGGGCCGCGCCGGATTCGCAAGAGCCTTCCCCAAGTATTCCAGCTCCTTCTGCATCAGATAACCCGCCACCGCAGGCTTGATAAATTGCGTCACACCCTCGGTGGATGCGTGCGCGCGATGCGCCGAGCCGAAGGCGTCATTGACATAGAGATCGCCAAGCTTCGCGAGCTTCTTCGCAAACTCGGGATCATTCTTCTCCTCTTCGGCATAGAAGCGCAGGTTCTCCAAGAGAACAACCTGCCCCGGCTGCATCGCGTTAACAACCTTTACAACTTCGTCGCCGATACAATCGGGAGCCATCGTCACAGGTCGCCCAAGCAATTCCGCAAGCCGGACTGCCGCCGGCATCAGCGACATATCGGGATTTTTCTTGCCTTTGGGTCGCCCGAGGTGACTCATCAGAATCGCTTTGCCGCCAGCTTGCATAATCTTCTTAATCGTGGGCAGCGACTCGCGAATCCGCGTGTCGTCGGTGACTTTGCCCTCATCCAGCGGTACATTAAAATCCACGCGCACCAACACGCGCTTACCGCTTAACTCAACCTGATCAATCGTCTGTTTGTTCATCGAAGGATGAAATGTGTAATATTATGTAGCGGCTGCCCCTGCTTGTCCTCGTAAGGATGGCTGCCGAATCTGCAATCTGATTCTTCGTAGCACCCTGTGCTTCTCAAGCACTTTGCTGGGCAAAACCCCCAAGATGATTCTCAAATCACAACGCGATGTTTGCTACCATAGCAAGATGTTTCGTGATCTCCCATATCGAATTCTCAACACACCCTACGGCGCCCATCTTCTGTCATCCTATGTTAGGATCTATTCAAAGAAGGTCTTCATTTCGCGCGCTGCAAGGGATTAAGGAACGCAACAAGATTCTTACAGAGAATGACAGAAAGGGGAAGCGTTTGGGGAATTTTGCCCGGCAAGCTGGGCGCTACACGAAGCGACCGCTCTCTATTCTTCGTCCGACCCGAACACCTCTTCCAACTGATTTTCGATCAGCGTGAGGCGCTTGGTCAATTCCTTGATGGCGGCTTCAATCTTGCCGAGAGCTTCCAGCACGTCTGAATTTCCACCGCCTGCGCGCGGAGCGCGATCAGCATAGTCTCTGCGCGGCGGACGATCACTCCATTCTCGTCTTGGTCCGCCACTCCGTGAAGGCCCTCTCGGCGGATCGTTGATGTCTCTGCGCGGACCACGCGGACTATCCCCATATTCTCTGCGCGGGCGAGCGGGACGGTCGCTGTCATAGCGGCGTGGCGGACGGTCATCACCTTCACGACGTGGTCCATAGCTGCGCGGACCGTCAGAACTGCGCGGCGCACGTGGCGGACGATCTTCCCACTTCGCTCCCTCTTCACGCGGCTTGCGTGGAGCGCGGGATGCGTAGGGCGTGCCGTCATCCTTCAGCTTACCTTTCGGATGCTGAACGAAGGTGGACTTGGGTTTTGCTGCGGGCTTATCGCGTCTGGTTCGCGTCGGCCCTTTCGAAAATGCGGTCATGTATCTTTCCTTATCTTGTTGGGCCGATTAAGTTATCATATCTTTGTTACTTTCCCCCCGGTGCTTGTCAAGCACTGTGAGGGGGAACCAGAAGGGGTAGGGGGTGACACGGGCGGGTCGGGGACCCGCCCCTACGAAATCAAGTCGGACAGGGTTACAGTCCCTTGACTCTTGCGCCCTTAATGCTCACCATGATCACAGGCTGCGGACAGGCATGAGATTCGGCCTCGCCTTCATGCTTCTCCTCAACTGCGCCGGGAGCATTGGGATCGAACATCAAAGTTCCCTGCAATTCGATTTCCTTGCCGAGAGTTTCCTGCGGGAAGGTCACCACGTCGCCGATGCTCTTGCACAAGATCCGCGACTTGTCGGCCTGCTCAATTTCCACCCAGCAGCCCGCATGCTTGCACATATCCACGACCGTTCCCGTCACATAGACGTCCTTGTCCACGTACATATCGGGATGCGCGTTCAATTCCGCGACACTCGCCTTTGACTTCAAAGTCGGCTCTTCCCCGAAGACCGACGCGTTCGCTCCCTGACGGCAGCACGTGCATGACGCGAAAAACAATGCAATCAAAATCCCCAAGCTCAATACTGTAAAAAGTGACTTGCGATTCATGTGTCTTACCTGATTAATGTTATGTTCTTTGCCGGATTCATCCGGAGTTATCTGAAGTTACTTGCTCATGAGCGCGAGCAGGTCCACGCAGCGCATGGAGTAGCCCCACTCATTGTCATACCATCCGAAAATCTTCACCATCTTATCGCCCAACACCATCGTGGACTTCGCATCGAAGATGCAGGAGTGCGGATTGCCGATGATGTCGCAGGATACGAGTTCATCTTCCGTGTATTCCAACACGCCTTTCATCGGGCCGTTCGCTGCGGTTTTGAACGCCGCATTCACCGCTTCTACCGTCACGGGCTTGGTTGTGTTGCAAACCAAATCTGTAATCGAGCCGGTCGGCGTCGGCACGCGCAATGCGGTTCCGTCAATCTTGCCTTTCAATTCCTTGATGATTTTGCCGACGGTTCTCGCCGCGCCCGTCGTCGTCGGAATAATACTCACCGCAGCCGAACGCGCACGACGCAAATCGCTGTGCGGCGCGTCGAGAATATTCTGATCGTTGGTGTAGCTGTGAATCGTCGTCATAAAAGCATGCTCGATTCCGAAATTGTCCAACAGCACTTTCGCCATCGGCGCCACGCAGTTTGTCGTGCAGCTCGCGTTGGAAACCAGCTTGTGCTCAGGTTTCAGGTCTTTGTCATTGATACCCAAGACAATCGTAGCGTCAATTTCATCCTTCGAGGGAACGGTCAACAAGACTTTCTTCGCTCCTGCGTCAATGTGCTGCTGAATACCGGCGCGATCGCGGAAACTCTTCGCGCCGGTGGACTCGACCACGATGTCCGTCTTGTTGTCGGCCCAATTCAATTTTTTCGGATCCTTCTCGGCGGTCACTTCGATATGATTCTTGCCGATTTGCAAACCCGTCGGAGTGACGGTCACGCTTTCCTTGAACTTGCCCTGTGTGGAGTCGTACTTCAGAAGATGCGCGAGCGTCTTCGAGTCTGTGAGGTCGTTGATTGCGACCACTTCAAAGCGCGGATCACTGTAAATTCCGCGGAACACCAATCGGCCGATCCGGCCGAATCCGTTGATTGCTATGCGAATTGCCATGTGTGGAAAGAAAAATGTATGTGATAAAGAATGGAATCGAATATGTAGCGGCCGTCCCTGTGGTCGCCGACTGAGGCTATTTCAACAAGATTACTCGCTGTGTGCCCACTTGCTGATTATTGACAAACACAGAATAGAAATACGAGCCAGACGGCATCATTCGCGCGTCCCACTGAATACTCTGTGCGCCTTGTGATGCGCCTGCCTTTGTGATTTCTGTGACTTTCTTGCCCAAGACATCGTAGATCCTGACCTCGACGTTACTCGGATGCTCCAGCTCGAATGGAATTGAGACAATTGAATTGAAGGGATTCGGGAATGCTGGCGCCGAATTGAATCCTGTTGGCAATGGCAACGTCTCTATACCTGTACTGCCACTCGTATCGTAGAATTGCAGTCTTGACTGATACGTGCTAAGATTCATTGCATGCACCAGCAACTCACCGAGGCCGTCGTTGTCATAATCGGCAAAGCTATGATAAGTGTAAGACGTATTTGAGTCATCGAGCAGCAAGAGCACAAGATCAGTGTTTGGCTCGACAACGAGAATTCCCGTTCGATTACCCAAGCCAACAACAAGTATGAACTCGCTGGTGCCGTCGCCTGTCAGATCATAAGCATAAACTGTGGGCGCTGATGTCGATTGGTATTGCGCCGGAATTGGGTAGTCCCACAAAACTTCACCACCGCATAAAGTCTCATAAACTTGAATCAGGTCCGACGTCCTCTGCATGAGATAGAAATCCTGCGGACCGCCACGATGCATTTGCACGAGGCTGAAGATACTGTTGGTGCTAGGTGTTTCGCAGTGCAATGTAATTTGCGCATAGGAGGGGCAAGCAATGCAGAGCACCAAGACACTAGAAGAGCGAGCAACAAAATTCCGCAGTGAATTCCAAACCATACTAGCCCTCAATGCAAGACTGATTGGAAACAATATGAAGTGATCGGCGACTACCCAAAGAAAATCTCGCCGATTTCGTAGGTGCGGTCGTCCACGTAGCGGGTCTTGCCTTTCATTTCGGAAAGCGGGACAGGAACAAAGTGGCCTTCGCGCAGCGCGATGAAGTTGCCGAATTTTCCGGCTGCTGCGGCTTCGACGGCGTGGACTCCGAAATTGATTGCAAGCAGGCGATCTTCGGCGACCGGAGTTCCGGAGCGCTGCACGTGGCCAAGCGCGGTCACACGACAGGAAATACCCGTGCGCTGTTCGATTTCTCGCGCAACGACATAGCCGATTCCGCCGTATCTTGGGCGACCGAAATTGTCAAGCTCGCCTGTAGTCACAATATCGGAGTCTTCCGGTTTCGCGCCTTCTGCCACAACCACGATCGAGAAGCGCTTCACTTCGTGGCGTGTCACCAATTGCCGCGTGAGCCGATCCCACGAGAAAGGCCGCTCGGGAATCAGAATCATATCCGCGCCGCCGGCGATGCCCGCCGTGACGGCGATCCAGCCGGAGTTGCGGCCCATGGTTTCGATGATCATGATGCGGTGATGCGATTCCGCAGTCGCGTGCAAACTGTCAATCGCATTCGTGACGGTTTGAACTGCGGTGTAAAACCCGAACGTCGCATCGGTGCCGGTGATGTCATTGTCAATCGTCTTGGGCACACCGATAATCTTGCAGCCATGTTTGGAAAGCTCGTAAGCCGCAGAGAGACTTCCGTCGCCGCCGATCACGATAATACCGTCAATACGATGCAGCGCGATGTTTTCAAGAACATGCGCAACGGTATCGGCGTCATGGACGGGATTGAAGCGCGACGTTCCGAGAATGGTACCGCCGCGCGCGAGAATACCGGCGACCGACTTGGGCGGCATGGGGATGATGTCGCCGTCATGGAGACCTTTCCAACCGTTGCGAACACCGACACACTCAAAACCGAAGCGTTCGCTGGCCGTGCGCACGACCGCGCGGATTGCCGCATTCAGGCCGGGACAATCGCCCCCACTGGTAAGTAAACCTAATTTCATGTAAATTTGGAATAGGAATTGTAGCGGAATAATGAATTTACCGCTTTGGGCAGGCAATGTCAAGCGCGCAGTTCTCTGCACGATTGCACTTTGAAAACGTAGGGGAATTGGGAACTTACGAGCGGGGGAGGAGATCGGGGCGGCGGCCCAGAGGGATGCGGACGGTGAAAGTTGCTCCCTTGCCGGGCTGACTTTGTACATCAATGGTGGCGCCGTAGCGGGCCAAAATGTTGCGCGTGGAAGATAGGCCGAGCCCCGTACCGACCGGCGCGCCGGGTTCGGCCTCGGTGCGTTTAGGCTTGGTCGTGAAGAAGGCGTCGAAAATCTTATCTCGCACGTCGCTGCTCATGCCGACGCCCGTGTCCCGAATCTCGACGTAGATAGACTTCTGATCAGCGGAGCACTTCAAGAAAAGCTCTTTGACCGGCGCCTGATGCATCGCATCAATCGCGTTACGCAGGATGTTGCCGAACACCTGCGACAGATCCGAATAGACGCCGATAATAGTCGGCAGCTCCTCGGCGATTTCGATCTGCTTTGTGACCTGATGCTTGAAGAACAGATTAGCATCGAGGAATTTGATCTCCGTGTCAAGCAATTCGCGCAAGTCCAGATCACGCGGCTCCATCTCCGCCTCGCTGCGCGACTTGTGCAGAAGATTCCCGATCAGGTCTCTCATGATGTTGGCCTGCTTCCGCACCTGCTCGATCTCCTTGGTTTCGAGTCCCTTGAATTTGAGCAGTTCGCAGGTCCCGAGAATCCCCGTCAGCGGCCCGTTGAGGTTGTGCGCAATTCCGGCAACCAGCATTCCAAATTCCGCGAGTTTCGATTCGCGCGCGAGTTCCAGTTCAAGCTGATGATTCTGATCTTCAATCAGAGTCTGATCGGTGACGTCCTTCACCATCATCATGACCAGCGCAGGCTTGCCCGTTTCAAAGAGAAAACTTCGGGTCACCATGAAGGTGCGACCGTCGCCTGAATCAAGGGTCAGAGTTTTGCCTTCATAGGCTGACGTTAGCCCTTGCAGGTCGGAGCGATCATCCAGCGCGAACGCTTTCAGCCAGCGGTGGCAGATCGCGGTCAGTGCGAACGGTTCGAAGAACGTCTCCATCGCGGGATTCGTGTATTGGATCTCTCCCGTTGCGGTGAGTAGAACCAGTCCATCTCGCATCGCGCGAATAAAAGTGGTCAAGCGGTCGCGCTCGGCTCTTAGGTAGCGTTCAGAACTTGCGCGTTCTCCCAAGTCGCGTCCCACCAAGAGAGCAAAACCGCCGCTTCCGGATTGGGAGCGGCGCGCGGTGAACTCGATCAGTTTGGATAAGTCCTGATCCTTGGTATTCTTGATCTCGACGACATGCACGCCGCCGGCGCCTGCGTCTTCGTAGAGCGTGCGCACGACCTTGTGCTCACTTTCGGCAAACAGCGTGAGGATTGGCCGGTCGAGCAGATCGTCGCGGGCTAAGCCGGTCCATTCTTCAAAGCGTCGGCTGGCCTCAACGATCTCGCCGCGCTCCGTATCTACCACGACCAATGCATCAGGTCCTTCCAGCAGCAGATCAACAAGGTCCGGCGCGTCCGCAGAGGCACTCGCGCTCTCAGCTCCGATCTTCTTTCGCGTCGCCAGAACAACATCCGAGATCCACCCCGCCAGCCCGCGCGCCCGTGCCGCCGGAGTTCCGGTGGCCGAAACTGCGGGCGTCCCCCCGGCCGAGTCGTGCGACTCGTCCTGGGACATTGAGGTTAGCGTCTTGTTAGGGGTCTCAGGCATCAAGGAGAATGTTATGGCATACTTTGCCCGCGTGAGGCATTGTCACGCGACGCTTGCCTCCGTGAAACAATCGGGGGGTCTGAAATTATTACATTTAGCAAGGCTCTGAGCGACAGCCCTCTTCGTCTGCAACCTATTGCGCAACTACAGTGCCATTAGCCCTTTATTGCCACCTCCCCTTCTGCCGCAGGATTTGTCCCTATTGCGACTTCTTCAAGAAGGTCCCAAAACCGGGCCAGCTCGATAGTTTCATCGGCATTCTCGCACGGGAAGTTGAGCAAAGCGCGGAGCGGGAGCGCGACTGGGCACGAGGGCCTGCCGATACGGTCTATTTCGGCGGCGGGACTCCCTCGCTTCACTCGCCAGAACAAATCGCTCAAACTCTCGATGCACTGCACGCGCATTGGGAGTTTGCGGAGGGTGCGGAAATTACGCTGGAGGCCAATCCCGGCACGCTCACACTGGAGTCGCTTCGCGCACTCAGGGTGTGCGGAATTAACCGTCTCTCGCTCGGACTACAGTCGTTCTCTTCACGAAAACTAAAGATTCTCTATCGTGATCACACGGCGGACGAATCCCGCGAAGCTGTGAATCTGGCACGAGAAGCCGGTTTTTCAAACCTCTCGCTTGATTTGATTTTCGGTTTGCAGGGGGAGACGCGGGAAGAGTGGGGGGGAGACTTACGCGAAGCTCTCAGCTTGAATCCTGAGCATATTTCGCTTTACAATCTCGAGTATCACGAGCGCACGCCCTTCGGCAAGTGGTATGAAGGCGGCTTGATCGAGGAAACGGATCAGGATTTGGATGCGGATTTATATCTGCTTGCGCACGAAGTTTTGACATCGGCGGGCTATGAGCACTACGAAGTTTCCAACTATGCGAAGCAAGGGTTTCACTCGCGGCACAATTCCGCTTACTGGAACGGCACTCCCTATTTGGGCTTCGGTCCCGGCGCGCACTCCTTCGACGGGAAGGATCGCCGCTTCGCGAACATCGCCGACATTCATCGCTATCAGCAGCGTGTCGAGTTCGAGCAATCTGTTGTGGACAAGGAGTGGCTTTACGACCCGCAAACCCGCTGGGAAGATTGGCTCTCCGTCCGCTTACGCCGTAAAAGCGGCATTGACTTTCAGGAATGCGAAACCACATGGGGAATCGCACGCACCGTGCAACTTCGCAACGCGGCTCAATCTCTTCCCCCTCGTCTCCGCAACCTTTCTGATACACATTTCTCTCTTACCGTCGAGGGCTGGTTCGTCGAAAATGAGATTCTCGGGAAGCTCTATTCGTTGACTGTTCAGTCCTGAGGTTCTGGGTTCATACCTCATACCTCTGACCTCATACCTTCCGCCCCCCCTTCAACTTCTCGCTTGAATCCGTGTCAAAGAGTGTGTACCTTACCACATAACGTCAGCGGCCCTCTCGGGTCGCGCAATTTCACATTTCTTAGGGAGTTACCTATGCGTCGGGTGATTTTAATAGTGGCACTGGCTTCGGTTTCGATGTTCTTGCTCTCCTGTTCGGGAGGCAAGAAGGTCTCACGAATTGACAGCGAAGAGACCGTGGACCTGTCCGGCAACTGGAATGATACTGACAGCCGCCTGGTTGCGGACGAGATGATTGGCGATGCTCTGGGCCGCCCGTGGCTCGATACGTTCCTGCGCGATGCGGGCAAGAATCCGGCGGTCATCGTCGGCAACATCCGCAATCTTTCCGATGAGCACATTGCCACCGGAACCTTTGTCGGCGACATCGAGCGCGCTTTCGTCAATTCCGGCAGCGTGCGCGTGGTTGCGGCGAAGGATGAGCGCGGCGGCGTGCGCGAAGAGCGCGAAGATCAGCAGATCTACTCTTCCGAAGCGACGTTGAAAGAGTTCGGTCTTGAACTCGGCGCGGACTACATGCTGATGGGCGAGATCAATAAGATCGTGGATCAGGAAGGCAAAGAGAAGGTCGCATTTTATCAGGTGGACTTGAGTCTGACCTCTATCGAATCCAATGAAAAGGTCTGGCTCGGCCAGAAGAAGATCAAGAAGTACATCGCTCGCAAGACCTACAAGCCGTAGTTCCAGTCGTGACTAACGACAATCCACCTGTAGCGGCTGCCCCCGTGGCTGCCGACTCTCGGCGATTCCTCTTCGCTCTTCTCATCCTCTCCTTCACCTTCTTCGGTTGCGGCGCGGCGCGCATGCAACTGATGACCGAGGTGCGGAATGATCTGCGCGGCGCAAACACGCAGAAAGCTTACGAGACCTACAAGAAGCAGGCCGGCAAAAAGGAGCGCGTGGACGAACTCTTAAATCTCGGCCTGCTCGCTTTGGAATCCGGTGACTACGACAAGGCTCTCGCTTCATTCAAAGAGGCTGATCGTCTGGCAGAGGAGCGATTGACCAAGAGCCTTTCTCGTGAAGGCGCGTCGTTATTGACAAATGACCTTCAGCGCGCCTATCAGGGCACGGTATATGACAAGGCGATTCTGCACTACTATCAGGCGTTGGCCTATATCGGCAAAGGCGAAGCGGAATCGGCAGTGATCGAAGGCCGTCGCGTCGCAAGCTACCTTGAGGTGAATGCGCGCGAAAGCAAGCACACTTACAAGGACGATCCGTTTCTGCAATGGTTCTCCGCCGTGATGTATGACGGATTCGGTCAGACCAATGACGCATGGATTTCCTACAAGCGCGCGCTCGATCTCTATCCGCAATACGGAGTGGGCAGACCGGACTATCTCTGTCCAGCGTTAATGCTCGCCGCGAAGAATTCGGGAATTCCCGAGGATAACGCCGACCCGGATAGTTTGTGCGCGGATTGCGAACCGAACAGGAACAATCTCGGTCGTATCGTAGTTTTCTGTGAAGCGGGAATTGCTCCGCCGATTCTGGAAGATAATATTGTCTTCCCGATCATGAAGACGGATAGCAAGGATCGTCATGGCAACGATGATTGGGCCGAAGTCGCGCCCGGAGTGTATGAAAGAGGTCGCGATTACGAATACGAATCAAGCGAGCTGGATTACCTGCTTCACGTCGCGATCCCCTACTATGACGATGCTTACGACGGCACGGAAGTCTCGCGAGTCGAGATTTCCGGCGGCGAGCAGCAAGTTCGAGCACAGCTCGCCACCGATTGTGGCTCGATTCTAACGCAGGATTTGAAGGACCGAATGCCCGCGATTACGATTCGTGCCATCACTCGCGCGTTAATCAAATACGCCGCGTCCAAAGCCGCCGAAGAAGCAGGCAAAGAGGATTCAAAACTACTCGGCTCGATACTTGGAGGAATTGTGAACGCCGTCGGCGCGGCGATTGAAGCCGCCGACACGCGCTCGTGGGAGACTCTTCCCGAGCACATCTTCGTCGCGGACTATCAGCTTCCTCCCGGCGACTACGATCTGCACGCCAACTTCGAGGACCTCTCCGGATATACTCTGCTTCGCCACGACTTCCCCACGGTTCACGTTAGAGCTGGAGAAATCACTTTCCTGAGAGCACGGTGCTGGAAATAATTCGTCCTTTCCGATTGCTTCTCGCGCTGCTTGTTCTCGAGCTTCTGCTGCTCCTGCTCAATCTTTTTCCCACACCTTCCGTCACGATCAATCGCCTGATCAATCTCGACGGAGAAAACAACTTACCGGTTTGGTTCACCAGCGCGCAGCTTCTTCTGATGTCGGTCACTGCTCTAAGCGGTTTCCGGTCTCAGAAGAAGTATGCCTGGCTGATCCTCGGAGCGATTTTTCTTGCGCTGTCCGTGGATGAAACCGCGATGATTCACGAATCATTCGGCGCGGCCATCTACAAGGATTGGGTTTCGCCCGATTACGTCTATGCCGATTGGATGATCGTCTTCGGAGCATTGCTTGCAATCGGCGCACTGCTTATTGCCTGGTCTCTCTTCAAGCTCTATCGCAAGCATCGCACGGCATTTCTCGCCGCGCTCGCCGGAATCTCTCTTTGGCTCTTGGTGCTTGTGTTTGAATCACAAGGCGCGCCGCATTCGGGAACGAGCACGCTCTGTTCGCCCGTCGCCATGATGGAAGAATTCTGCGAAATGTCCGGCGCAAGCCTCTTCTGGTTTGCTATGCTGACTTCGCTGAACACAAACTCGACTTACTCAAAATAGATGACACACACTGCAACGCATTTCGCCGATACAGATGAGCTGGGCTGCGGCGAACTGATGATGGCTCTAATGAAGGCAGTGAAGCCCTTGGAGCCGGGACAAATTTTGGATCTCCACGCGGCGGATTCCGGCGCGA
>JADLDM010000119.1 GCA_020846695.1 bacterium
GAAGAGTGTTCCGGTCCCTGCCCTTCGGAGCCGTGCGGCAGAAGCATTACTAGGCCCGACATGCGAAGCCATTTCGATTCAGCCGATGAAATGAACTGATCAATAATCATCTGTGCGCCGTTCACGAAATCGCCGAACTGCGCTTCCCACAGCACCAGAGCCTTGGGCGGCGCCATCGCATAGCCGACTTCATAACCCATCACGCCGTATTCCGAGAGCGGCGACTTCCACACTTCAAACTTCCCCTGCTTCGCGCTGACGTGCTGAAGCGGATAATACTCTTCTTCCGAATCTTCGACTCTGACCATCGCGTGACGATGCGAAAACGTGCCGCGCTTGGAATCCTGTCCCGAAAGTCTGACTGCGAAACCTTCTTCCAACAGCGTTCCGTAGGCAAGCAATTCGCCCATCGCCCAGTCAAAACGCCCGTCGGTAACCATCTTTCTTCTGTCCGCAAAAATCCGCTCAACCTTTTTGAAGAACTTCTTGTCGGAAGGCAAAGTTGCAATCTTCTCGGCGATCTTCTTCAACTCTTTCAACTCGATTCCCGTGGCTGGAGATTCGAGAAAGTCCTCAGGCGTCGCGAGTCTCAATCCGTCCCAATGATCCTTCAGGAAGCTCGGCGCCATCGTCTCGAAGACTTCCTTCGCGTGCACAAAGTCATCGTCGAGCTTGGCGCGAAACTCCGCTTCAATCTGCTGCGCTTCCTGCCGCGGAATCGAACCCTCTTCATCGAGTTTCTGCGCGTAGATCTGCATCGGATCGGGATGCTTGGCAATCGCTTTGTAAAGCACCGGCTGCGTGAAGCGCGGTTCATCGCCTTCGTTATGACCGTGCTTGCGATAGCCCAGGATGTCAATGAAAACGTCGCGCTGAAACTCCTGTCGAAAATCGAGCGCCAATTCAATCGTGTAGATCAGCGCTTCCACGTCGTCCCCGTTCACGTGAAACACAGGCGAAAGCGTCGTCTTCGCCACGTCGGTGCAATAGGTGCTGGATCGCGCTTCGATGTAATTCGTCGTGAAGCCCACTTGATTGTTCAGCACAATGTGCATTGTGCCGCCGGTCTTGTAGCCGTCCACTTGCGACATCTGCAAGACCTCATACACAATCCCCTGACCCGCAATCGCGGAGTCGCCGTGGATCAGAACCGGCAGCACTTTGCGATAGTCCCCGCCGTGCCTTCTGTCCGCTCGTGCGCGGCAATTCCCCACCACAACCGGATCAATCGCTTCAAGATGCGAGGGATTCGGCATCACGGTGAGGTGAACCGGCAGACCGTGTCTTGTCTTCTTGTCAACCGAGTGTCCGAGGTGATATTTCACGTCACCCGAAAACGTGCCGTCCGTATATTGCTTGCCGTCGAATTCGTTGAAGATGTGCTTGAAATCCTTATTGAGCACGTTCGTCAGGATATTCAATCTGCCGCGATGCGCCATGCCGATCACGAAGTCGTGAATCCCGCGATCCGCGCCGCGCTCCACCAGCGCATCCATAGCCGGAACGAATGTCTCAAGTCCTTCAAGCGAGAATCTCTTCTGCCCGACAAAGCGCTGATGCAAGAACTTCTCAAGCAGCACCGCTTGTGTCAGCATCCGAAGCGTGTGCTGCTTCTCCTCGCGCGTGAAATCTCGCCGATTGCGGCTCTTCTCCATGCGCCCCTTCAGCCAATCCAAGACCTTCGGATCGCGCATGTAAACCCATTCCGCTCCCACCGAGTGGCAATAGGTTTGATCGAGCGCCGCAACAATCGCTCTTAATGGCGCAGGCCCGATGCCAATCTCCGATCCCGCTTGGAATACGGTGTCCAGATCACTCTCTGAAAGCCCGTGATTTTCCAGCGTCAATTTGCCGCCGTAATCGCGGCGCTTGCGCACCGGATTCGTCTTCGTGAAGAGGTGGCCGCGCTGGCGGTAGGCATGAATCAGGCCGATGACCTTGAACTCCTTCTCGACCTCTTCGGGTGGCTGCGCGACCACGCCCAAAGAGCGCGCGAACTCGAAGCCCTCGAAGAACTTCCGCCAGCCGGGCTCCACGACCAAAGGCTCGACGCGGTACTGCTCGTAGAGGTCGTCTATTACGCCCGGATCGGCGTTGATCAGAAAGGAAAGGTCGGCCATAAATATTCGCGCTTCTTCACTCTTCTCTACTCTCCTCCCCTTCTCCGTTGACGGGGAAGGGGTGGGGGATGGGGTAATCTCTAAACTTACGTATTTCCCCTTGCATTCTCAAGGGCGTTGACCGTTGTAAATTCACTATTCAGACCCACGAAAGAGCGCAAACGCCACGCCAGAGGCATTCTATTTCGTAAAATAGCGAAATAAAATCACAGACAAATGGGTGAATCAAGCTAATTTCAATTCACCCAATATCTTATGAAATCCTATTTTCGCAACTTGCCATCAATCGAGAACCTGCCGCCTCCGATGAACATCACGGCAAGCGATATCGAGAGGTAGAGAAATGCCATTTCCGCCTTGCTGAAGGGATCGCCGCCATGGGCCACGAAGCCCGCTGTGCCCATGGTGCAGGCTACCGCGAACGCCGCCCAACGCGTCATAAAACCGACCGCCATCATCGCCGCAGCCAGCGACTCGGCCAATGCAGCGAACCACGCGAAGAAGATCGGCATCGGAAATCCCATTTCGCCGACTCCATCAACGAGATCTCTTGAAGGGGGGACCCCGTTAATACCGTGCGCAAGACAGAGAGCCGCTCCCGCAAACCCTCTCACAATCAGAAGCCCGAAATTCGCCGCGCCCGACTTAATTTCTGCCCCGCCAAACAAGACGCTCTTCAGCTTCAACCTTGCTCCTTCGATGAAATTTCCGAGAACAAAAGCACCTTTTCAAGGTGTCAATTCCCTACGCCCTTACGATACATGTCTCCCGAAGCGCGTTCGCCAATATCTCGTTCTGATCCGCCGTGCCGATCGTCACGCGCAGACACTTGGGCAGCATGAAGGCGCGCAGCGGTCTGACAATCACTCCGCGCCGCTCCAAACTCTCGCAAGTCTGCCACGCGTCTAATTCACTGTCAAATTCCCACAGGAAAAAATTCGCGGACGTCGGCGCCCAGCGGATGCCAATTTCATCAAACAACTTCGGCAATTCGATCCGCCCCGCGCGGTTCGTCGCAAGGGTCCGATCGAGAAACTCAGAGTCTTCCAATGCTCCATGCGCGGCAGCCTCCGAAATCAGCGACGGCTCAAACGGCAGCTTCACCTTGCGCACATTCGTCACGATATCTTCATGCGCGAATCCGTAGCCGATCCTCAACGCGGCAAGTCCATACGACTTTGAAAACGTCCTGAGCGTCGCCACATTGTCCATACGATACGTCATCGAATCGGGATAATCCGGAAACTCGGAAGCGTATTCATAATACGCCTCATCCAGGATCACCAACACGTTGTCCGGCACGCGCTTCATGAATTTCTCGAAACTCTCCTTCGTGAACATCGTTCCCGTCGGATTATTCGGATTGGCCAGATACACGATCTTCGTCTTCGGCCCGATGGCATCGGCAATCGCCTCCAAATCGTAGGTGTAGTTCTTCAAAGGAACCGTTCTGAGCGTCACGCCGCGCGAGCGAGTGAGCACATACAAGCCGATGAACGTCCCTTCCGCCGTCAGCACCTCTTCATCGTCAAAAAGATAAGCGCGCAGCAGATTCGCCAGAATGGATTCCGAACCCGCGCCGACCATCACATTTTCAACCTTCACCTCAAACATCCGAGCGAGGCGGCGCCGCAACTTCAGGCCGCCGTCGGGATAGAGATGCACGTTCTCAAAGGCGGCGCGCGCAAACTCAACCGCCTTTGGTGACGGGCCAATCGGATTCTCATTCGAGGCTAATTTGATCACGCGCGAAAGTCCGTACTGCGCGCGAATCTCTTCCGCGTGTTTTCCCGGCTGATAGGGAATCAGCGCTTCAATGTGTTTCGGAACCTGTATCATCTTCGTCTGAAGTTACTTCTGCAAAACCTGTTTCACCATCCCGCGCCGTTTGAAAGCGCGCACCGCAGCCGATCACCAAGCGAAGTCTGTCGCCGCCTCAAGTCGTCCGGACAGCAGCAGCCTCAAACATGTCCGGAGCCAACCTCTCACGTGCGATTCTCACGCAATCAGGATCGCTGTCAAATCCAATGTATCTTCGATTGCCCGACTTCGCCGCTACCAATGTCGAGCCGCTTCCGCAGAACGGGTCGAGCACAATCTGGCTTTCCTGGGTCGTCAAGTCAATCAAGGCTCGCATTAAACGAACGGGCTTCTGAGCCAGATGCAGCCCCGCCTCGTTTCTTCCGAATCCAGAACTCATCACATTGTCCGGGCGCTCTTCATAGCGCAAAAGAGCTTGCTCGTTAAAGGCCCCTACGCCATGCCTCAGAACGTTGTCTGCGACCGTTGTTCCGATTGGATAGGGTTTCACAAACCAGAGAATCGGCTCATAAGTGGGACGCAAATTCCCTACGCGCCACCCTTCCCACTGCTCAGCGTTTGTAATGTCTCCGCGACGCTGGAAGACCACACTCAGACGTTGCGCTCTGTGCGCAGCGCCCTCACGCATCCATGCAATCGAATCCTTGAATGTGAATCCTGCATCCTCCATTGCTACGACGCAGCGATGCGACAAACGTCGGCCGGCAAATATAATGGCGCTGCCCCCCGGCTTGAGAATCCTCAACCAGTGTGAGGCGAATGAGTCACACCAGATCTGATACTCAATCGGAATTCGGCGATCGGCTTCAGACCAGCCGTTCAGCGGTTTGCCACGCCTCTTGAAGACGCTGCCCGCCTTCAACTGGGCGGGGCTGGATCCGAGATAGGCCGAGTTTGAATTGGAGTGAAGGACATCCCAATCATCCGCGCCGATGCCATAGGGAATGTCGCTCAGGATGAGATGAATGCTCTCGTCGGGGAAGCCCTGCACAGCCTGAATGCCGTCCTCCGCCGAGACACTGTTGATCGGTAACGTCGCTTTCATCTTAACCTGCATCCAAGAGATCGCCGTGTTCCACTTGCTCGACGTATCTAATTCGACTATCCAAACCCGACATTTTGACGAGTTCCTCAAGCGCCTCCGCGTGATTGAGACCAAGCAACCTGTGTCTCTCTTGGCGCAAGATGCGAAGTGATTCCAGCTTCAGCACACTGAGACTCTCGATAGATTTCACTTTTTCGTCTGTCCAAAGGGATGAATCTGCCCTCAAACTGTCAAGCAAAGCGCGATTAATGCCCGTCCAATAAGAGGATGAGTCTTTGGAAGGGTGCAGCATGGTCACACATCGGAGAACTTGATGAAGAGCCTGCTCAGATGCCGCCGTACCGCGTAACTCGGAAAGCCTGACAAGCGTTGAAAGGTGGCAATAGCTAATGATGCAAACGTTGCGGGATACCGCTTGCCGGTAGATTTGACTTGCTCGCCCGGGAAGCTGATAGATCGGGCACACGAGCAACGCAAAATCAAGACCTGCGCGCCAATAGTGCATCGCTTCGACTTTGAAGTCTTTCTGGTTCTTCGCCGAGCGGCTAAGTCGAAAAGCCTTCGCATCCGCGACAAGCGAGAAGTTCGCTCCGCGCGCTTGAACATCCGCAGAATCGGCTCTCTCGCTGAGAACCACACTCTTCAGCCCGATTCTCTCCAGAGCGAAGTTGAGAATGTGATCCGTGTACTTCGAGTACAGCTTCTCAGCCGTTGAATCGTGCTCATAAGATTCAGGAACAGCGCCACAGAAACGGAGGTGATCAACCAGCGCAACGGCACCCTCATCCACGATTTCAGATCGGAGAAGGGATGCGACGTCCGAGGACATGTCTGGAAACACGCCTTCCATAACAAGGAGCCCCTCGACCCAGTCCTGCCTTCTTTGCGACGCCGACATGTTGCGCTCCTCCGGGGTCACTTCATCAGCACCATCTTCTTCGTGGCGGTAACTCCGTTGGCATCGAGGCGATAGAAATAGACGCCGGAAGAGAGGCCGGTCGCATCGAAATTCGCCACATGCGCCCCTGCATTCAAGCTCTTGTCTGCAAGCAGCGAACGAACTTCGCGACCCGTCACGTCGAAGACCTTCAGCGTCACAGTCGCTGAGCGCGCGAGATCAAACTGAATCGCTGTGTTCGGATTGAAGGGATTCGGATAGTTCTGATAGAGCGCGAACTCGCTCGGAGTTTCGACGCGACTATCCGCTGCCGATCCGGTCGGGAAGCCCGTCGAGTCAAAGCGGAAGGGATACTGCGCCATGACGGGAGTTGTCGGAATGTCGGACACCGGGACGCGCATGTAGATGATGTCATTCAATGAGGCCGGACCTTCCGCGCCGCTGGCCGCCACGTTGCTTCCGGCAGCGTAGTCATGCTGATATTGCGCGTGAATGACGCCGTTTGTAACATACTTGGCGATGGTGATGTCGCGCTCGCTCGGATCGTTGCCCGTGACCTGTCCCGGTTCGCCCGGAGTGTTGCTCACATTGGTCGGAACGGCCCAGGTGTTTCCGTTGTCCGTGGACACCGTCATGTAGAATTCGCCCATCGGGAAGCCCTGATCGCTGTAGGCGTGCTGATCGAACTGGCGGAAGGAGCAGTAGAGATTCCCGGTCGTCGTGTCAATCGCAAGATTCGGGCGGTCGCACATCAGGTTGTTGACGCCGAGCGCAACCGAGTCATTCGCGAAAAACGCGAGATTCATGATGTTGAACTCTTCGCGCTCTTCACCCCAGTGCCAGATCGAGGAGTAGACGTAGCCGTTGGGGCCAACAGCGCCGGTTTCATCGTAGTAATACCAGCCGTGCGCGGTGAAGGCGACGTGCGCATAGCCGTCGTCATCGAAGATTACGGAGAGGTCAAGCCACGGACGAAGCGTGTCCTGATTGCAGGTGATCCAATCGCCGCCCGCCGCGAGGCAATTTGTGTCTATGGGAATGCAGCCCGTCACATTGATCGGCTCACCCCAGTTTTCGCCTGCGTCTTCGGAAATCCTGAGCATCACATTCGTGCCGTCATTTTCCACAACCGGATCGGCAATCCATGCGACTGCGACGCGCTCTGAGTTGCGTGAACAGGTCACGTCATTGGTGATGAAGCTGCCGGCGGGCCATTCCATGAAACCGTCGCCCCACTGAATTTCGAGACCGAAACCGCTGTCATAGATCGGATGAGCCTTGGAGTAGTAGTCACCGCTCGCGCCGCCGCTTTCGGTGGACATCATGTGAATGTCGCCGTTTATGTCCATGTCGCCGTGCGGCCAAATGATTTGCAAGTCCGCGCCGACGAAGGGGACCACGTCGAAACCCGTGAAAGCGCCCGTCAGAGGGAGGAAGTCAATTGCGGCCGCCGAGTGAGGGCCTGAGTTGCCGCCTGCAATCTCATGGAAGATCGGGAAGCCGAAGCCGTCCGGCTTCACGATGACATTGGCGAATCCTGCGCGAGTTGAAGCATCGCACTGCACGCCGCCTGTGAAGAGGTTCGCTTGCGCAGTGGGATCCCAGACATTGTAGAACACGTGACGTTCGGCAATCGCATCATCAAGCCCGTTCGTCCAGACCTGATGCACATAGCCCAATTCGTCAAGGTTGATCTGCTTGCCATGCGTGCCGTTTGTCTGGTAA
>JADLDM010000120.1 GCA_020846695.1 bacterium
CAGGGAGGCCCATCCGGGAACATCATGCGCGGTTGGGTCGAAGAATTTTCGGTAGATCGCCAATGCCGCGGCAGCCAATGACATTGGGATTGCCAGCGCGCCGATGATGAATCCGAGACGGAGAACTTTCGTCTGCGTCGAGACGATGAGACGCCGGGCATGGGAGAGCAGTTTTGCCAAGTTGTATCCGCTCTTCTTGGTGGCGATGAAGCGGTGATCTTTGAGGGGCAATGTGATTGACCGGATCTTATCGCTGAACCAAGTGAGCGCGACGTCGAAATAAGTTTCGTGGCTGCAAACACTGGCGGTCGCTCGTGCCACGCTTCCGCGTATGACTCTGAAGCTGTTGAAGTCCTTGATGAAGGGAATGCCGGTTATTTTCACGAGCAGGGATTTGTAAAATCTTGAACTCCAGTCGCGGAACACGCTGTCGTGAACCGCTTCTTCGGGGCGCGCGTAGGCGATATCGCATTCGTTCAGAACGGCCTCGGCGAGCAATTGCGGCACAAATGACGGGTGGTGCTGCAAATCTTCGTCGAGCGTGGCGACCCAATCGCCGGAGGTGTGAAGAATTCCGGCAATGGTTGCGGGGTGCTGTCCGAAGTTATGCGCGAGTTGGAGAGTTCTAATCCACGTGTGTTGCTTTTGCAGTTCTTCGAGGACCTGCGCGGAGCCGTCTTTTGAGGCGTCATCCACCAACACCATTTCGAGGATTTCAAGGGGAGCATCCTCGGCTTCGAGTGAAGACTTGAGTTTAGCGACTTCGGCGGCAAGTTCACGCAGATAGTCCTTGCCTGCATAGACGGGAGTGACGATAGAGAGGCTGATTTTTCTCATTTGCGTTTCACCGGTCAGAATTCGCCTTTTTCTTTTTAGCGAGTGCGGCATACTGCGCACCGAGAGGCAGCCATTCGAGGCATTTTTCGATGAAGAGCAGTGGTCGTAGCTTGGGCGGTACGAAGATCAGGTGCCAGAATTTTGCGTCAGCGCCGAGGAGTCTCTTGAGATAGTCGGCGGTATAGGCGGGTTTGAGCAGTCTTGCATCTTTGTCGAAGGGGCAATCCCGAACGATTTTGCGAGTCACGGGGTTGTGAGGATTATGTTCAAAGATTGCCAATTCGCCTCCTGGCTTCAGGACGCGGCGGAGTTCGGCGCCTGTCCTGTCATGCAGCTCGAAGGGAATGTGATGGAAGACGTTGACCACGAGGATTAGATCAAACATCTCGTCCGGGAACGGGAGCGTTGTTCCGTCGAAAGGTTGGTATTCACAATTTGAGAGATTCAGTCCCTGCGCGATATTCAGACTGTCGGTAGATATGTCGGTTCCGTAGAGCTTGCTCTTGGGAAAGGTCTCGCGTAGGTAGTGGAGATTCTTTCCCGTGCCGCAGCCGAACTCGAGGATAGCCTGCGGATCGGGGCGGCCATGCAGAAGTCTCTCTTTCAGCTTCCTAATTTTGTATGCTGCGTAGTACTCTCCGTCTTCACCCGCGAAGCTCACGGCATTGTTGAGGAGTTCTTCGTACTTCTCGGCGTAGCTATCGAAATTTTGAAGCTCTTCTTGTCGGTTTGCTTTCACGGTGAAGTGTGGGTTGGTTCACGGCGACTATGCCAATTCATTGCCAAATTTGAGAGTGAAGCAAGAAGCGTGACAGCGAACTCCGTGTGGGGGGGCGAGTTCAGTCGAGCAGACGTGCCTTGTAGCGTGGCTGGTCGGCGAAGGATTTTGGATATTCGAGTTCGGCAGTGTAGCGCTCTCCGTCTCGCTTCAGTTTGGGGAAGATCAAGCCACGGCCCAAGGGGAAGGACTCCATGCGTTTTTCGACGTCTTCGCGCATGGGATCGGTGAAGCAGTAGGTTTCGCGCAGTTTGACGGCGCCTGCTTTGTCGCCGGAGGCTTTGGTGTTGCCGATCAGTCCGAGCAGTTCGGCGACGAGTTCATCAATGCGCGCTATGCGGAGGCGGAATTTTTTCTTGCCGTCTTCGATCACTTCTTCGACGCCGCCATTCTTGGTGAAGTAGTGCCACATGAGGTTTCGTGCCTTGACGTGCGCCTGTTCGGGAATGAAGCGCAGTCCGCCGACCATGGAGATGACCATTCCGTAGTGTCCTGCCTCTGCAAGTTTCATGGGGAAGACGCCTTCGCGAGCCATTTGCGGCATGGCCCACATTCCGAAGAGTTCGGCGCGCGCCTCTTCGAGAGTGGAGTATTCTGCTTCGAGCAATTCACGGGCTTCTTTGCCGACGTGTTCGGGAGCCATTGCGCCGGTAGTGTGTCCCAATTCATGGAGAGCGGAGTGAATCTGCGTTGCCTCGAACAAGACGCCGCCGTATTGGTCGAAGACATCTTTGGGCAGGAATTCTTTGGCGATCATTTCTCCGGAGAGTCCATAGACCGCTTTGCCGGTGTTGCGATAGACGACGTTAACCGAGCCGACGTGATCAATGACCCAGTGATCGTTCGGGAGAGATTGGGCGATGATGGTCATGGGCGAATTGACGTAATCGCCACCCCAGTTGAGGACATCCACGAAGCGCAGATGCGGTAATTTGTCTTTGTCTATCTTCAGTTTGCGGTGCTGCCACGGCGCGGTGGCTTCCAAAGCCGGCAGGCGGTCCACAAGCTGACTGAGGATAGATTGCGCGTCGTTATTTTCGACCAATACGGCTCCTGCGGCTTCGCCGCGCGCATTTTTCCAATTGTCGAGATAGACTTCGAGGGCGGAACTCAGAATCAGATCAATTTGGGCGCCCTGCCTGATCCACATGAAGTCGGCGATGCGTCGCGATTCGGTGGTTCCATGGCGCAGCTCTTCGATTTTGGCATCGAGATAGAGCCGGAGCCCTGTGTGTTAGCAGAGGTCGCGGGCCTTTATAAGATGTTCGATGACGGGCGCTAGCGAGGCGCGATATTTGATTTCATTTAGGGCGCCGACGACTTTTCCGTTTGCGCGGTGAAAGGTCGTGTTGACAACATTGGCTTCATCGCCCAGCGCTTTCCACTCTTCTTCGGTCATGTCATCGGGATAGAGTCCTGCTTTGTCGGGGAGCGCGAGGCCCTCGAAGAAGTAATGCGCGACGGAAGCGAGATCGGTTTCGAGTGAACCGCCGCCTGCTTTCTTGACGAGATTGCTCACTTCGTCGTTGGTCAGTCCGAGCAGATGATTCTTGCGGGGGAGGAGGCTGTAGGGGCTGTTCTGCAACCGGAGAATTGTGAGGTAGTTGTCGATTTTTTCTTTTTGCTCTGCGGAAGCGACCTCAAGCAGCTTTCCAAGTAGTTTTTCTATGACTGCGGATTTCGGATCGAACTGATCTCGATAGAGTGGATTGATCAGATCTACGGCATCGGAGAGATGGCCGAGCACTTGAATATCGTTGTCGGAAAATCCGTCGAGTGAGAATTCGACGTGCGCGATGGCTGCGCGTCGCGCGGGTTCATCTTTCTGCTGATAGGGGACAAACGAGATTGGGGGGAGAGTTGTTTTCACGGAGGCTCCGATTGGAGAGACAAGATATTTTGCCGGGGACTGTGCGTGTTGCAGGTTTGAGGACCGGCGTTGCTTCTGAATCTTTTAAGATAGGCTACTTTTGAGTGTCAATCAAGCGGAGGGGGCGTTGCAGGGTTGGTCCTGTGCGTGGCAAGTCAGGGATGTTGACAGTCACTCCTCCTCGCTGGCGGCTGGGAGGGGATTAGGGATCGAGGTCAAGTTGCAATTGAAAGAATATCACGAGTTTCGTGTAGGGGAGAAAGCGGACTTGCGCTATCCTATTAAGTTATTTCTGTTGAGTTTATCGCGAGGGCCTCTTGCTTAATCATTAAGAATAATGTAGATTGCTCTGACTTCGCAACGGCGGACCGAATGTTCAGATTCGCTTGTTGGAGTCGTCTCACCGGATGTCCCACAGAGAGTGGTTTTCGCGATTTGGATGTCGCGAGCGAAGACCTCTCACCCAATTCTTATCCGTATCAGTTGACTCAATTGACAGGATTTTTTTCGCAAGCTGAGACCACTTGGACAACGCGGAGTTGTCTGCCGGTTTCGCTTGCGTTTTGTTTTGCAGAATTCAGTTCACCCTTGCATCATAGAGGCTACCCATGTCCGACCAAACTCAACTAAAGACCGTCGAAGAACGGGATCGCGACTGGTACGAGAACGTGTACCAGAAGGATGCGCCGCAACTGACGGCTCGCGCGGTGATTTCGGGAATGTTATTCGGCGGTTTGATGTCGCTTTCCAATCTCTACGTCGGATTGAAATCGGGTTGGGGTTTGGGCGTGGACATCGTGGCTGTGATTTTGATTTTCTCGATTTTCAAGGGGCTGAAGGGGGCGGGCTTAATTCGCCGCGATTTCGGGATGATGGAAAACACGATCATGATGACGGTGGCGGTGGCGGCGAGCTGGATTTCATCTGCGGGGCTTGTGTCGGCGGTTCCTGCGCTTTCGATGCTGACGGGTTATGAGTTTGTGTGGTGGCAATTGGCGATCTTTATCGGGGGGATTCTCTATCTTGGCTTGTTCATGGCGATTCCGTTGAAGCGTCAGATGATACAGGTTGACAATCTGCGATTTCCGGGAAACATTCCGACGGGCGAGACCTTGAAGGCGATGTACTCGAAGGGTACGGAAGCGGTGCAGAAGGCAAAGGCTCTGGGACTTGCGGGCGGGGCAGGTATTGTGATTGCGGGATTGCGCGACGGATTGGCTTGGATTCCGGCGCAGCTTGCGCTTCCGATTTCGATTGCGCGCGTGGGGATGGGGAAGTTGACGCTGACGTTTGAACCGAGTTTGATCTTCATCGGTATTGGCGCGCTGTTTGGAATCAAGATCGGGCTCAGCATGTTGGCGGGGTTGATTCTCAACTATGGGATTCTCGCGCCGAATCTGATCGGCGACAAGATTATCAAGCAGCCTGCTCCGGTTGTTCAGGCGGCGGGATTGATGACAACTCCCTTGGTGATTCAGCCGGGGCAGAGTATTACGGTGACTTTGGAAGAGGCGAATGTGGCTCCGGAACTTGCGGCAGGCGCAGCGACGACGCAGCTTCGCTACACATGGTATCAGGGGAAGAGTTATTTGTCGAATGCAGAATTGATTAAGGATTTCAACGCGCCCACACTTGGGAACGGCGAGGCGAATCCATTTTACGGTGTAGTCAGCGTGCGCGATACGATCAGCAAGGCGAATGGGCCGGGATCAAAGGCTCTGTTTTTTGAAGCATCGAAGGCGGTTTTCTGGGAGGCGAAACTGACTCTGGATAAGGAGCAGGCGCATCCTGCGATTATTCAGGCGATGGGATTTGAGGCGGGTCAATCGCGGCAGCAGAATGTGGGCGGTTTCCGCAATATCAGCGCGTGGTCGCTGTGGCCGGGCGCGACGATTCTTGTGGTGAGCGGTTTGCTTGCGCTGGCGTTTCAGTGGAAGACCTTGGGTCGCACGTTTGCGACAATCTTCAGCAGTTTGGGCAAGAAGAAGAACGGGCACACGAAGGGAATTCTTGACGACATAGAGATTCCTCTCAGTTGGTTTCTTCCGGGCTTCATTATCACCGGGATTATTTGCGTGGTGACTTTGACGATGATGTTCGGCGAGTTTGGCGTGCTTTGGTATATGGGAGTGCTTGCGGTTCTCTTGACTTTCATCCTTGCAGCGGTTGCAGCGCGCGCAGGTGCGGAAGTGGGCATTAATCCGATAGGAGCGCTGGGGAAAGTGACTCAGCTTACGTTCGGCGTGGTCTCGGCGGGGAACGTGACGGCAAACCTGATGACGGCGGGAATCACGGCGGGCGCTGCAGCGAGCTGCAGCGACACGGTGGGCAACTTGAAGGTTGGTCACATGGTTGGCGCGAATCCTCGCAAGCAGTTTATCGCGCAGCTTTTTGGCGTGCTTGCAGGAGCGTTGCTCGCGGTTCCGGCTTATTTCATTCTTGTTCCCGACGTGAGCGTGTTGGGCGGCGACAAGTTTCCGGCGCCTTCGGCTCTGGTGTGGATGGGCGTGGCGAAAGTACTCGCGCAGGGTTTGAGGACACTTCCACAGAGCGCGGTGATTGCGATGGCGATTGCGTTTGTGCTGGCGGTTGTGATTGTGGTGAGCGAGAAGATTTTCCCGAAGATCAAGCCTTACACTCCGAATCCGACGGCGCTTGGGATTGCGATGACGATTCCGGCTTACACGAGTTTTGCGATGTTTCTGGGCGCTTTGATCGCGTGGTTCATGGAGAAGAAGGCGCCCGCGGCCAATGATATGTATACGATACCGACGGCCTCCGGGTTGATCGGCGGCGAGAGCATCATGGGAGTTCTGATTGCGGCCTTGATTGCATTTGGGATTCTGTAAGCGACGGCAAGACAAGTGAACACACGCGGACACGATTTATCGTGTCCCTACATCGGAGAAACAGAATATCATGGCCGACGAACTCCCTATCAAGAAGAGAACGCCCGAAGAGTTGGAGCGTGAATGGTACGAGACCGTCTATCGCGGGGATGACATGCCGCAATTGACGGCGCGCTCGATCATCATGGGTTCAATTCTCGGCGCGTTTTTGTCTCTGCAGAATCTTTATGTTGGGCTGAAGACGGGTTGGGGACTTGGGGTGGCGATCACGTCGTGCATTCTCAGTTTCACGATTTGGAAATCCTTGCGCAAGGTATTTCCGCGTTGGGTGCGTACGGATATGTCCATTCTTGAAAACAACGCGATGCAGTCCACCGCATCATCGGCGGGCTATTCGACGGGCGGGACGATTGTCTCGGCGATCAGCGCGTATTTGCTGGTCAACGGCGTGCATATCACCTATGGTCTGCTCTCGGCCTGGGTGTTTTTCCTTGCGGTGCTGGGCGTGACGATGGCGATTCCGATGAAGCGTCAGATGATCAACATTGAGCGTTTGAAATTTCCGTCGGGAATCGCGGCTGCGGAGACATTGAAGAGTTTGCACGGTGTTGGGAATGACGGCGGAGAGTCGAAGTCTGCTAAGCTCTTGTTCACATTCGGCGGAACGGGAATTTTGATTGCGGCGATCCGCGATTGGTTTGCCTGGATTCCGGCGCTGTATAATACGTTCGGTTCGCGGCTGGCAATGTACACGATTCAATTTGATGCCAGCATGATTCTGGTCGGCGCGGGCGCGCTGATGGGGATGAAGGTTTGCGTGAGCATTCTTTTCGGCGCGATCCTGAATTGGGGAGTTCTTGCGCCGATGATGATGGAGAAGGACGTGATCACGCATCCGCTGCCCTATGTTCGCTCGACGGAAGATCTGAAATTTCCGTTGACGATTCCGGCGGGGCACGCACTCGCATTTGAAGTAGAGAAGGCAGATTCAACGTTCTTGATTGAAGAGGGATCGGTGAAGACCGTCGTGGCTTATCCGTGGAAGCAGGCGACGACTTACGCGGGGCTTGGACAGCTTGCGGCGGCATTGAACAGTCCGCGACTTCCTGACGGGGCGGCGAATCCGCTTTTTGGAAATGTGCGGGTGATGGAGCCTGAGGACGCGTACTTGCGGCAGCGTTTGGAGATGCGGATTGACAGCACATTCAAGCGCGGATACAATGTCGAGACGTCGCTCACATTGATGGATAGTGTTGCGGGTTCGTCTTCGGCAGGCGCATTACTCTCTTTGGAAAGAGGCGCGAGTAATCTTCAATCTCCCGGCGGATTTCGGAACATCGTATCTTGGAGTTTGTGGGGCGGCGCAGCGTGCATGGTGACGAGCGGATTGCTTGCCTTCGTGTTTGAATGGCGGACGGCATTGCGCGCGTTTTCGGGATTGAAGAGTATTTTCCGCAGGAGAAAGAAAGGGCACGTGGAGGATCCGCTGGAACGCATCGAGGTTCCCGGGACATGGTTTGCGGGCGGCATGATTTTCGGGACGATAGGAATCGTTGCGCTTGCATCAATCTATTTCCAGATTCCGGTATGGATGGCGCTGCTTGCAGTTTTTCTGTCGTTCTTCCTTGCGTTAGTGGCGTGCCGCGCTTGCGGTGAGACGGACACGACTCCGGTTGGCGCGATGGGCAAGATCACACAGTTGACATTCGGCGCGATTGCGCCGAAGCAGATGAACACGAATTTGATGTCTGCCTGTATTACGGCCGGAGTTGCGGATTCCGCGTCGGACTTGCTCACCGATTTGAAGAGTGGTTATGTGCTTGGCGCGAATGCGCGAAAGCAGTTTCTTGCGCAATTTGCCGGAATTTTCATCGGCACGGCGGTGACAGTGCCTGCGTTCTTTCTTGTGGTGCCGGATGTTTCGATTTTGGGTTCGACGAAGTTTCCGGCTCCGGCGGCGCAGGTTTGGGCGAGTGTTGCGCGCTTGCTTTCGAACGGCTTTGAGTCGCTGCATCCGACGGCTCGCGCCGCTTTGGTGATTGGCGGCATCGTGGGAATTCTGATTCCGATGGCAGAGCGGCTGTTTCCGAAGTGGAGGCAGTGGATTCCGTCAGCGATGGGGCTTGGGCTTGCGTTCGTGCTTCCGTTTTACAATGCGCTTTCGATGTTTCTGGGCGGCGTGATCGGCTTGCTCTATGCGAAATACCGTCCGGACAATGCGGAGCAGTACGTGGTTGCGTCGGCCTCGGGAATTATTGCGGGCGAAAGTTTAATGGGAATCTTCATTACGCTCTTGGGCGCGATCGGGTGGATATAGTATTTACTTCAAGCAACTGGACTGCATCAGAGTCCGGCGGGGAACCGCGCGACGTCCCACATTTCTGTGCTATGCAGACGACTTGATCGCGCTAAATCCCCGCTCGGCGACAGGAGAAGTCAGCGTCGTTCAGATTTCGGCCGGGTTACGCGCTGAAGATGGATGCAAGGGTCTCAACAAACGAGCGCTAACCCGACTCGGCGAACACGGGCGGCCACGTGGAGCCGCCCCTACGGTTTATGGACAATAGGTCAGAGTGGAGTGTGGCAATGATGAAGGAGCCGACGGTGAAATGGGCAGACGAGATTCCGATTTCGATTACGGTTTGTGACGCCGACGGGATCATACTGGAGATGAATCAAAGGGCGATCGAGACCTATGCCTCGCAGGGAGGCGCGCGTCTGATTGGGACAGATGTTCTCGATTGTCATCCTGAGCCGTCTCGCACACAGCTTGAAGGAATGCTCGAAACGCACTCGAAGAATGTCTATACGATTGAGAAGCGGGGCGTGAAGAAGCTCATTTATCAATCGCCGTGGTATGAGAACGGAGAATACAAGGGATTTGTCGAGCTTTCGATGGAAATTCCATTTGAGCTTCCGCATTTCGTGAGAAAGGGTTGAACCGATGCGACTGGGAATATTCTCTGCTGTGCTTCTCGTCTTTGTCGCAAACGCAATCGCCGGCGATCTAGCATGGTTCACTCGCCAGAAAGCGGTTGCTCATTACAAGGGCCCAGAAGACTCGCTGAAGCGCAAGGCAGTCGAATTCCTTTTCGACAATATGGAAGGGCACAGTTACGTCACCTATGACCTTGTAGATTCAACAGGAATGGTGATCGCATTTGACGTGCTGAGTTTTGAGACTTACGACGCTCTCACATCAATCTTCTCGGAGATGGAGAAACAACACGGCGTGCTCGACTTCAAGAAGCGCGAGGAAATGTTCGATAGCTTCGCAATCACGCCTGACTTTGTGATTTCACATGTGGATGCGGCGTTTGCGGCGTGGGAGCGTCCGTGGGCGCGGCATTTGAGCTTTGAGCAGTTTTGCGAGTTCATTCTACCTTATCGGGGGAGCAATGAGCCGTTGGAACTTTGGCGCGAGTTTTTTGACACGCGTTATGACAGCGCGTTTGCGAAGATGCAGAATCCTTCCGATCCTGTTGAAGCGGCGCGGATTGTGAATCAGGATCTGATTTCCTGGTTTCATTTCGATCCGCGATTCTACTATCATCCGACGGATCAGGGGCTCGCGGATATGCAGGCGACGAAGTTGGGACGCTGCGAAGATATGACGAATCTTACGATTTATGCGATGCGGGCGAACGGATTGGCGGTGACGAGTGATTACACTCCTTACTGGGCGAATTCAGGTAACAATCACGCGTGGAATGCGATTGTGACGGCGAACGGCGAAGTAGTCCCGTTTATGGGGGCGGAAGCGAATCCGGGTGAGTATCAGCTTGCCAACAAACTTGCGAAGGTTTATCGGAAGACGTTTTCGCTTCATCGCGAAAACCTCGCCTTTCAAGTGGACGATCCCGACAAGCTGCCGCGCTATCTTGCATCGAAGAGCTATGTTGACGTGACCAAAGATTACACGGCGTCACGCGCGCTGGCTTTGAAAGTGGACGCGCCTGACTCTGTTCAGTTCGCGTATCTTTGCGTGTTCAATTCAGGGGAGTGGAAGCCGATAGAGTGGGGACGGATCGTGAATGATTCCGCTACGTTCAGGGATATGGGAGTGGACGTTGCGTATCTTCCGGGGCTGTATGTTGATGAGAAGATTCTGCCGGCGGGAGATGCGGTTCTTCTTTCAAAGGAGGGAATCGTGACGCCGCTTCTTGCGGATTCGCTCGAACGAATCACCCTCAGATTGAATTCGACGACGCGGGTGAAGCAGGATTTTTCAACCGACGGGATTGCAAAGACCAATCTGGAGGCGGGGACAAGCTACGAGTTATTCTATTGGGAGGGCGGTGGGAAGAAGATCGGAGAGCAAGTTGCAGTAGACGCGCCGCTTGAATTTGCCGCAGCGCCGGGAGGCGGACTGTACTGGCTGACGGCGAAGGATTCGGACAAAGAGGAGCGCATCTTCACATACGAGAATGGCACACAGGTGTGGTGGTAAAGCGAATTTGCTGGAGAGGAAACGGCGGACGAATTGCCCGCCGTTTTTCATTTCATACTTAGTCGAGCTTAGTGCTTCGTCTTCGTGGAGCCGACGGAGTGTCGGTCGGCGTGAGTTGCGGTTTCGTGTTCCATGTGCTTTGCGGATTTCTTGACAGCGGGTTTGGCATCACTCCAGAGCGCGGCCTGCATCTGTGATTGCCAGCTCACTTCGCCGGCGCTCAGGTCATAGACAGCGGAGAGCACAACACATCTTCCTTGCGCGACGGCCTCCTCGATTTCGCGTGAGCCGGAGAGCAGGGCTTGCGCGCCAGAGCGCGCATTTTCGCGGATGACCGCGTCGTAGAGATCTTCGTCGTAGTAGCCCTTCTGATGACAGGCATCTACACTTGGTCTGATCTGTTCAATCAGGGTGTTGAGCGGTTCGGGGTATTCACTTTCAGCCAGCGCTGCACCGACAGCTCCGCAATTTGAGTGACCCATGACTACGACGACGGGGCAATTCAAATGCCCCACGGCATAATCGGCCGAGGCAACAACTTCCGGCGTGACGACGTTTCCTGCCATGCGGATGGTGAAGAGTTCACCCAAGCCGGCGTCGAAAATTAACTCGGGCGGGACTCGCGAATCGGAGCAGGTAATCACGCAGGCGTAGGGCTGCTGTCCAGCGGCAAGTTTTTCGCGGCGAGCATCACCGGCATTCCAGCGGTTGGGTTTTCCCTCGACGTAGCGCTCATTTCCATTTTGCAGTCTGTCGAGCGCTTCTTCTGAACTCCAGACATTGTTTCCGCCGGAAGCCCATGCGGTGGCCGACGTGAGCAGCGCAATCAGTATCAGTCTCATCCTTACTCCTCCTGAGCAACGCTGTCTTTCCAGCAAGGAGTATTCCAAGCGCGCGGTTGTTGCGAAGTGTCAACTTTATGCAGAATGCAATGCCTTGTCAACGTGCTGCGGCTTGTTTCTTGCGAGGGATGAGATGACATTTCAGAGGACAAGCGTGAGGGAAAAAATGCAGCAGGCTTCGTCACACATCAGCAGGGCGCGACTCGATGAGATCGGGATGGGCGATCCGGAGTTTACGATAGAGCTGATAGACATGATGCTCGAAGACGGACAAAAGCGGGTGGAAGAGATGCAACAAGCGTTAGCCGAGCATCGTTCCACGGACGTTGGGAGGATTGCGCATTCGCTGAAGGGCGCATGTCTGAACATGGGAGCGTTGGACTTGGCGTCGCTCTGTGCTTCAATTGACGAATCGGCGCGGAAGCTGAATGCGACTCTGGACAGCTCGGTGGTCAGGCAGGTTGCGGAGGAATTTTGCGCTGTGTCAAAGGAACTGGTGCAAATCAAGAGTGAGCTTGCGGCATGAAGGTCTTGGCAGTTGATGACGATCGGGTTACCCTCCTGACGCTGAAGCGATTGATCGGCAAGTTCGGGTATCAGGCTTTGACGGCAGCGAACGGGACGGATGCCCTGCGGATTTTTCTTGAGGAGAAGCCGCAGATACTGATCACGGACTGGATGATGCCTGAGATGGAAGGTCCGACGGTCGTGAAGACGATTCGCGCTTTTGCGGAGACGGAGTACACATACATCATCATGCTCACGTCGCGTCAGGACAAGGACGATATGATGGCGGGGATGCTATCGGGCGTGGATGAGTTTCTGACGAAACCCGTTGATCCTGACCAGTTGCGCGCGCGGCTTCGCGTGGGCAAGCGGATCATGATGCTTCAGGACAGTCTGGGGTCGCGTGTGCGGGAGTTGGAGACGGAGCGGATGCACGTGAAGATGCTGCAAGGGTTCCTTCCGATTTGCGCGTATTGCAAGAAGGTGCGCGACGAGGCTCAATTGTGGCAGGCGATAGAGGAGTATATCGCGGAGCATCAGGACACGGTGCAGTTTTCTCATTCGATCTGTCCGGACTGTTTTGAGACGAAAGTGAAGCCGATGCAGGAGGCTTTTTTTGCGAAGAAGCTGCAGGAGGCGAGTACGGAGTAACTCGCGAAGTCGCTTTGGACGAAAGGTCGCACTCGCGGCCTTTTTTGTTTGGTTGCAATTTTCGGAACGTAGTTGTATCTTGGGCCAAACAACGGAGGCAGTATGACTGTGGATTCCCTTGCGTCAATGATTGATCATACCCTGTTGAAACCCGAGGCGACACCGGATCAGGTGAAAGAGCTTTGTGCAGAGGCGCGGCGGCATAGGTTCAAAACCGTGTGTGTAAATTCGCGTTATGTTCCGCTCTGCCGTTCGGCGCTCTTGGGGAGCGGAGTGGAGGTTTGCACGGTGGTGGGTTTTCCGCTCGGCAGCTCAGAGACAACGACGAAGGTGCATGAGGCATTGCGCGCGATAGAAGCGGGAGCAATTGAGATTGACATGGTGCTGTGGATCGGCGGTCTCATCGCGGGCGAGGATCAAGCTGTGGAGGAAGATATCCGCGCGGTTGCGGATGCGGTGCGGAGCAGAGATGCAGTCTTGAAAGTGATCTTCGAGACTTGCTCGTTAGACAAGGTTCAGATTCGCAGGGCCTGCGAGATGAGCATCAAGTCTGGCGCGCACTGGGTGAAGACGTCCACGGGATTTGGTTCAGGCGGCGCGACAGTCGAGGTGGTTCGATTGATGGCCGGTGAAGTGCATTTACACGGGCTGAAGGTGAAGGCATCAGGCGGAATCCGCACTCTTGCGGATGCTCGCAATATGATAGAGGCCGGCGCGGAGCGTCTGGGGACATCGAGCGGAGTGAAGATCATCGAGGAATTTCAGCAGAGATGAGGCAAGAAGAGATTGACACGAAAGCGGGAGCCGACCGGCTCCCGCTTTCGTGTATTTATATCTGGGCAATCTACTTCAAGAAGAGCATCTTCTTGGTTTCCACTTGATTTCCTGCTCGGAGTTGGTAGAAGTAGAGACCGGCAGCGACAGCGGATCCTGAAGCGGATCTTCCGTTCCACGTTGCGAAGTGTTTGCCTGCGGGCATCGAGGACGAGACCAGCGTGTTCACCAGTCTGCCGTTCAGGTCATACACGGATAGCGTGACGTCGGCATTGCTTGGAGTGGTAAATTCGATTCGCGTTTCCGGGTTAAAGGGATTCGGGTAGTTTTGTGCGAGCGAGAACTCCCGAACGACGCCGGGATCGGTCTCTGCATCCACAGTGATGTTGAATGTCTCTGTGGTGTCGCTGGTTCCGCAGCTATTGGTAGGATTTGTGTCACTCAGGACGATGAAGCAATTCGTGAGATCCTGTATAGGGAGCTGGCATGTCAAGTCGAGCACGACAGGCTGAGCGGCATCCACGAGCGAGCAGAGTCTTGCGACATGTGTGTCGTTGCTGAAGAGATCGAACCATAGATAAGCGGCGCAGTATCCATCCGTGGGCGGTCTCGACAAGTGGATTTCGATATCGCTGCCTCCGGTGTAAGTCCCGCCGATACCGGGCAAGAAACGGCGCAAGTATGTAGATCCGGTATTCGAGACGATGTCCGCAGTTTCGCAGCCGTTAATCGTTTGTACCCCGATTTGTGTCTCTCCGTCCATGCACAAGTCAACTGTGGCATGTCTTTGGTCGGCGGAGGTGAAGACTCTGCTTTCTCCGTTCACAAAAATGCTGAACCCCGTCACATTTTGTCCTGAGTGCTCCCATGTGACATCCACAGCCAGACAGAACTGGTCGTCTGAAGCCTGAACGTTTGACACGGGAGTCGGAATCTCGAAGCCGACGCAACAGGGTTCATTACCGCATGTCCAATCTGCTTCGGTGAAGAAGACGTCGGGATTCAGTCCGGTAGCTACGGAGAAGACACGGGATTCCCAGCAGCAAGTGGTTCCGCTGACTCTGAAGTAGTAGAGTGCGGTATCCGGCGTTTGTGGGAGGTTGGTCAAGGCGAAGAGCGGGTCAGTGAAGAAGTATCCGGGTCCTCCGCATCCGACGGGCCAGCAGTTTTGTGAACACTGTCCGGGTTCATTCCCGAGTGGTACGATCACATCGGCCTCGTCGGGGCCGTTGTGATTATTGTCCCAGAAGACACAAACAGGAGTTCCTTCAGGGAATGGGACTCTTCCATTCGGATCGCATCCACATCCCAATGGTGGTTCATCTCCGACAACCGGGCAATAATAGACAGAAATGGCGCCACCTTGTGCCCAAGCGGTGTTGGCGATGACGAAGAAGGTCAGGAGCGTGAGAATGAAGGTGATCGTGTGTTTCATGGTGGGTCCTTTCATGACACAGAAATAAATCCGGGGGACATGCCTCGTGACGGACAGGACGATTGGTTCATCGCGATCCGTCGGCGAAGGCTATGTAAACAGATAAGAAAATTTTAGTTAGGGCTTGCGGGTTGTAGCCTACACAGGCAGGCTTATAATATAGCACTTGTTTTGTGAAATGAAACCGGAGCAAGAAACCCCGACAAAATCGGGGCTTCTCATGAGAAACATGTGAGGAAGGCTTAGGGTGTCGCAGAAGCCGAGACTTGATAGAATTTCATGTCTGTTCCGGCAATCACTCCGACTTCGGTGAAGAAGGTGTCCGGGGTGCTTGCCACAAAGGTTGCGAATGTGCCATCGGACGTCGAAGAGCTGTAGATGTGATAGAAGGGCGCGCCGGTTTCATTCCAGAAGAGCTTGATGTCAGCGCCGCTGGGGATGATCACGAGTTCGGAGGGGGCTTCAATGGAGGCGCCGCTCAATCGGATCATGCGCTGTCCTCCCTGTGCGTTGGCATGTGCGTCGTTTTCGTTGTACCAGACCGATTCGCAGCCGTCGTAGAAATAGCTGTTCGTACTCGGCGTGTTATCATCGCGTCCGAATGCCTCGAATTCCCCGATTGCGGGGTTGTCCACAGCGACATAGAAAGCCTGTGGAACGAGGATTGGATCGCCGAGAAGATCGGTGGTAATCACTTTGGCCCACTGGACTCCGGTCAGCGGCAGGCCGCCGATCACGTTGCCAATTGATCCGGAGTTTTCCTGCCAGACGACGGTTCCGGGTGAACCGAGCGGGCCGTCAGCGAGGAGGACGCGCGAGTGGATGGGGCTATGATCGAGGTCAGGATGCGTCTTTGCGATGGCGACATCGAAGGAACAGAGCATGAAGGGGTAGCCCGGAGCTTCATACTTGATCGCCCATGCATACTGCGTGTCAATGGAGTAGTTGTATCCTTCGGCGGTTCCGTCGTCGAAGGCGATGTTCGCGGAACAGGTCTCGACGTCGAGATCCAACGTGTCGGAGTAGCTGTTGTTGACTCCGTCGTCTGCGCGGATGAAGTACTCATAGGCTCCGTCGGTCAGGGCGGGAGACGCTGCGAACTCATTTGGGTTTCCAGTAGCAGGCATGGCAAGCGCCGTGAATGATCCAGCGCCGACCGGTCGGAAGTTAAGTTCGGCGTAAATCGGGCCATGATCATCCGTGATCAGCGCTGTGAAGGTCACGCTTCCTGCAGCGGCGTCGCCATGCTGATCGTGAGCGATGACGGGGGCCGCATTGACATAGGTTATCGTGAAGTCTCCATTTGAGGTGTCGCCTGCGGAGGGCATGGAGACAGAGGTGACTCGGATGCGCGCGGAGGTTGTTGCTGGGCCACCGAAAGTGATGTCCGGTCCGCTGGAAGAGAATGTTCCGAGATTCTCCCACGAGATTGAAGGATAGGAACGATTCAATTCAACGACGAAGTCGCCGGTCAATGCGACGGAGGACCACACGACGGTGTAGGGCGACCACCCGTCAATGACATCGAGTCCGTTCGGAGCATGAACGGTGACCGAGGGGCCATTGATCGTGAAGTTTGCATCTGAGATGTCGGAGATGCCGGGGCTTGAAATGCTGGTGACGCGGGCTCTGCAGTTTGCACTCGAAGTCGTGCCTGTAACCGTCCAGCTTTGCGACCCGTCGTTAGGTGTGCTGGCGATGATGGTTTCCCACGATCCCACTCCTCCATAGTCGCGATTCAATTCGACGAGCACGTTTCCGGTGACATTAACGGAGTTCCACGTGATGTTGTGCGCAGAGGCGACGTCCCAGGATTCTCCTCCATTGGGCGAGGTTACTCCAATGGCCTGATTGGTCGAGATTGTGAATGCGAGATTGTAGAGTTGAATGGCATTTGTGTTGTCGGCATAGACACGGATGTAGTAGGTACCGGCTGCGGGGAGCGCGGTGTTCGCAATGACTTCGTTGACGCCGGCGACCTGAGAACTTGCTTCAGCGAGGATGGTGGTGCCATTGGTGTCGTAAAGCCGGACCGCGAGATTCGCATCATCTGTGGTTGTCTGCATTCCGCCGGAGCAGGTGCAGGAAGTGTCTTGCGCGCATTGTTCAAAAGTCAATCCGACAGGCGACATCGTGATGGTGACCTGCTTGCCGAACGGCACGGTGAAGGAGTAGTAGTCGGTGTCGGAGTTATCGTCGTTCGAGACATTGGTAATGTTCGTGGTTCCATCGGGAACGCTCCCGAGAGTCGTGGCCGTTGCGGTGTTATCGTTGGGCTCATTCGTGTCGCCGTAGTTGCGCTGCGCGCCGCGGATGTCATCGTGCTGCGGACCGTTGTAGGCCGTGCACAGGAACGGCTCCATGAGAAAGACGCAGTTGGGCGGGCAGACGTGGGAGAGTCCCATACCATGGCCGTGCTCATGGGTGACGACATTGCGGAAGAAGCGATAGTCATTTGAAGAGGACTGCCAGCTTTCGGCGTTATCAAGCACCATGTCTCCGGTGTTGGGAAACCAGTTGTAGGCAAGGACATTACTGCTCCCGTCCATTGTGCATGCGCTGATTCGGATATCACCGCGCACTCCGACTGAACCAGCCGAAGAGAAGAGGGCTGCGCCATCGTCATTAGTCTCTTCTACATAGTGGATTCCGGTGAGGGCCTCCCACTGCGCAAAAGCCTGTGCGAACTTGGCCTTTCCCGCCGCTACGCTGCCGAACTTCGTGGTCATCATTGCGTTGATCGTGTTCGTCTGATTTCCGAAGCCATTGGGCGGCGGGGCATCAGGGACGGTGGTTCCGTCGGGCACAAAGCTGTAGGTGAGGGTGAGCGGTTCACCCTGAGAATATGATGGAGGGGGATTCGCCACGGAAGTCCAGCGCGAACCTGAGATATAGAGATTGGGGTTGTTCCATCCCCCATACACACGGTTCATGAGGTTCTCGACGGTCTTCTCATCGGTGCCTGCGTCAAAGCACATCATCTTGACCGGGACATCAGAGAGCATAGTCGTATTTGACAAGAAATCCGTGGCCGTTGCCCAAGAAGACTCCTCGACGGAGGTCTTGCCGCAGCCGGGGCAGCTGTTGACTGCCGATACTGGGAGCGCGAGCAGAAGCAGAAAAAGCCCGCTTAGGAGGGCTTTGAGTAAAAGAGAGTTACGTTTTTTCATCCCGGGACACACCTTATTTCACAAAGACAAAGTTCATGGCATTTACAAACCACTAAAAACACTCCCCAAGTTGACAAGTTAAGTCAAGAAACGGGGAAAAGCAACCCGATTGGCTTTGGTCATACACAAACTTCAGCCAATCTCACTTGAGCAATTCCCTTGCCCAGAGTTGATTTAGGGACTGAATCTTGTTACATTTCAGCTTGGGTAGAATCTGGTGGGTTGCCGGTAGTTGTTTATTTTAACTTAGGATAGAGAGGCTACGGAGCATGAAGTGGTTACATTGCACGAGTCTGGGTCTCCTGTTGTTTGCCGCGATTTTGGTTGCGGGGCACTTCTCGGGCCCGGGGCTGTCTCTCAGCGAGCCGACTCAGGGCGACCCGCCTGCGGCTCCACTTGCCGTGTGCTTTGCCGAGGGCACATCGGATGACTACATGGCGGAGTGGTCGCGTCGCTTGATTGACCGGCATGGCGGTGACGCGCTGGATTACAATCTTGGTCAGCGCTGGTCGAGCACTGCAAACGGCGGTACGGGCAGCACAGGGGACGGTATTACATTGACCTACAGTTTTGTGCCGGACGGGACGAGTATCGAGGGCGATCCGAGTGTGCTATTCTCGATGTTGAATGCAGAATTCGGGACTCAAGAGGCGTGGCAGAATCAGTTTGCCTCGATGTTTGCGAGGTGGGGCGCGCTGACCGGCAACACTTATGTTCAGGTTTCGGATGACGGCGCGGCTTGGGGGCAGGGAAGCCCCGGTGTTATCGGCGCACGCGGCGACGTGCGCATAGCGAGCACGGTTATGGACGGCAGTTCAGGCGTGCTGGCCTACAACTTTTTCCCGAATCGCGGGGAAATGGTTCTCGATGCGGACGAGAATTGGGGGAGTGCGGCGAACAACTATCGGTTCATACGGAATATCATTGCTCATGAGCACGGACACGGACTTGGTTTTTTCCATGTTTGTCCGATCAACACGACGAAGCTGATGGAGCCGACTTACACGAGTAATTTCGACGGGCCGCAGCACGACGACATCCTCGCAGGTCAGCGCTATTACGGGGACACGTATGAGCCGAATGACGCGCTGAACATGGCGTATGGATTGGGGAACCTTGCGGGAACAACGGTCATTGAGAATGCCAGTTTGGATGACGATTCGGATCAGGATATGTACTCCTTCACGATGTCGGGCAGCCAGGCTTTAACGATCACGCTCGACCCGGTTGGCTTCACGTATCTTGAGGGCGATCAGAACGGAGACGGTAGCTGTCAGGCGGGAGTGGATTTCAGCACGGATGCAGTGCAGAATCTGAATCTGCGTCTTTACGACAGTCAGCAGATCGTGGTTGCGAGTTCTCAGACGCATCAGGCGGGGGAGAGTGAGCAAGTCTTCCGCTATCAGGTTACCGAGCCGAATCAGAGCAGTTTCTATGTCGAAGTGGACGGAGCCTCGGCGAATTCGATTCAGCTTTACCGTTTGACCATTGAGCTTGTGAACCCTGCGACTCCGTATTTGACGGGCTGTCCGGTCGAGTTTGACACGACGTTGCAGGGAGCTCCCGTGAGTCGGCAGGTGCGGGTTTGGAATCCGGAGTTGGGCGGCGAGTTGAGTATTGATTCAATCGGCATAAGCGGGCCGTTTTCGGTGACTCCGAATAGTGGGATCATGTTGGAGCCTGCGGGATTTGTGGATTTGACTGTGACGTTTGATGCAGTGAACTTGGGTAATCAAGAGGGCACGCTCACGGTTTCGCACAACGGGCCGGGCGGCGATTTGGTCTGTGAGATTTCGGCTTTGGCCGTGACGAGTTCTCTGAATATTTTCACGGGCGCGGTTACAGACTTCGGTGAAGTTCCGGTCGGAGTATTGGACAGCGCTCTGGTTGGTTTGCGCGCGCTGGGAAACATCCCCTTGATTATCAATTCGGTTTCGACGACGGCTCCGTTCGGGATTAATTTTTCGGGGCCATTGGAATTGCAGCCGGGCCCGTTGTTCAGATTGTACCCGCGCGTGACTCCGGAACAGCTTGGTGAAGTGCGCGGCTGGTTTGTGATTCATCATAGCGCGCCGACTTCGCCTGACAGTGTGGAATTGGTCGTGAACGGCACATCGGATATTGGTCCGGAGGGGCCGATGTATCTGCCGGATGAGTTTGCGCTTCTTCAGAACTATCCGAACCCGTTCAATCCGACGACGAGGATTGTGTTTGACGTGCCGCAGAGTTCTCCGGTTCGCGTGGCGGTTTACAATTTGCAAGGCAGGCTTGTAAAGGAGTTGGTGAGCGGAGTGGTTCTGGCCCGCGGGCGGCATGAAGTGAGTTTTGACGGAGGCGATTTGTCTTCGGGCATGTATATCTACGACGTGCAGGCCGGGAATAATCGTGCGCAGCGGAAGATGCTGCTCGTCAAGTAGCCCCCTGGCGCAGCGGATGTAACACAGAGCGGGCGAAGCGAATATGACTCGCCCGGTTCTGTTTGAATCAGGCTTAACATGAGTGAATCACAAAGAACAAAAGTTTCGTCGAAGACGTGCATGGTTCAGAATTTAGGTCTGAACAGGATGCTCTTCGGCGGCAATATGATGGCGTGGCTGGATGAGGCCGCCGGGATTTTTGCGCACGAATACACGGGCGAAAAATACATGGTGACACTTCGCTTCGGCGGATTTGAGTTTCATCATCCTGTTCGTGAAGGCGACATCGTTCATTTCTACTGCATGAATCCGAAAATTGGCCGAACAAGCATCAGCTTTGACGTGGAAGCCGTGCGCACGGACGGCACGGTGGTGGTGCAGACGAGCGCGGTGTTTGTGGCATTGGATGAGAGCGGGAAACCTAAGGCGATTGAGAAGCGGGGATGAGAGACGACATAGTTACATGCATAACTTTCACTCAATAGAGGTGGTGCAATGAGTAGAGCCATCACGAGCAGGGACGTGAGGGGAGAAATCGGAGTTAA
>JADLDM010000121.1 GCA_020846695.1 bacterium
CGCGAGTAGATTCGCAAAAGTGGGAATGGTCGGCGCGGTCGGGAATGACTACCCGTTCGAGCAAGCGGAGTTCCTAAAGAAACGCGGAGTGGATTTTAGCGGCGTGGAAGTGAAGGAAGGTTCGACGTTCCTTTGGGAAGGCCGCTATCTTGACAACTTCCATGCTCGCGAGACGATTCGCACGGAACTCGGAGTGTTCGAGCGCTTTGTTCCGAATCTGCCCGAACATTTTCGCGCGCCGAAAGTGCTGTTTCTCGCAGCGATTGAACCGCGCTTGCAGCTTGACGTGCTCAAGCAAGTTGAGCGGCCTCGGTTGGTCGCGATTGATACCTTCAAGCTTTGGATTGACATCGCGCGCAGTGATTTTCTCAAAGTCCTGAAGCAGTGCGACTTGCTTTTTGTGGATGAATTCGAAGCGCGATGGCTGACCGGCGCATCGAGTTTATTTCAGGCGTCGCGCGACCTGCTCAAGATGGGGCCGACTTGGGTGATCGTCAAGAAGGGTGAGCACGGAAGCTTTCTGCAAGGGCCGAAGGGTTTATTCGTGACGATGACCTATCCAGTTGATGAGGTTGTTGATCCCACAGGCGCGGGCGATTCATACGCCGGCGCGCTGTTGGGGTATCTTGCCGCGAACGGAAAGATCACCGAGACCAACATTCGGCGCGGCATGGCATGGGCCAGCGTCATCGGTTCCTTCTACGTCGAGGGTTTTGGACCAGAGGGCCTCAAGGATCGCGCCAAGGCGGAACTCACGAAGCGCTACAACCATTTGCAGGCGATCACGAAGATTCCATGAGCAAAGTTGTTCCGCTAAAGTGGGAAAAGAGTGAACTGCTGATTCTCGATCAGCGCAAGCTGCCCGGAAAGATAGTTTGGATCCGCGCTCGAAATCACGAGACGGTAGCTCGCGCAATTGAGTCGCTTGCCGTGCGCGGTGCGCCGGTGATTGGCATTGCGGCCGCATACGGAGTCGCGTTGGCCGCAAAGAGCACGCGCGCGACCGAGGCAGGCATCTCTGACGCCATTGCTCGCCTTCTGAAGACTCGCCCGACCGGATACAATCTGTTCTCCGCTTTGGAGCGCATGAAGCACGTGCTCGAACATGCGAATGGCAAAGTTTCTCTCTTGTTGGAGCGCGAAGCGCGCGCCATACACAAGGAAGACGCGGAGATGTGCCACGCTATAGCCGAGCACGGTGTCTCGCTCATGAAATCCGGTGAGACCGTGCTGACCTACTGCAACACGGGAGCGTTGGCAACCGGCGGCATCGGAACAGCGCTCGGTGTGATTCGACTTGCGCACACGAGAAAGATTCTGAAGGAAGTCTTTGCGTGCGAAACGCGTCCCGTCGGGCAGGGCGCGCGCTTGACCATTTGGGAATGCGCGCAGGAAAAAATCCCTGCGACACTGATTTGTGACAATATGATCGCGTCCCTGCTTGCGACCGGGAAGATTCACCGAGTGTTTGTCGGCGCGGATCGTATCGCGAGGAACGGTGACACAAGCAACAAGATCGGCACGCGCGGACTTGCCGTTCTGGCGCGTGACGCAGGCGTGCCCTTTCACGTTGTCGCGCCTTCAACGACGTTTGATACAAATTTGAAATCTGGCGCCGAGATAGTGATTGAAGAGCGCAAACCGGAAGAAATCCTGCGCGGTACACCGGGTCTTGAAAAAGTCAAAGGCGTCCGGGTGTGGAATCCCGCATTCGACGTGACTCCGGCAAACTACATCACGTCATTCATCACAGAACGCGGCGTCTTGTCGCCGCCATTTTAGCAATTGAGCCGGAAGGCAAACCTGAAGTAACAAGGTCCCATGAAGAAGAGCATCATTTTCCTTTTGACCGCCTTAATCGTCTCGGCGGCCGCTTGGGCCGGAATGGAAATGACGTCCGCCCGCATCTACAAGAAGCAAGGTGACTTGGCAAGAGCCGTTGATTTCTACAACCAGGAGATAACCAAGAATCCGTCAAACATCGAAGCTGTCTTTGAGCGCGGCGAGCTGCTCGGACAAATTGCGATGAGCGACGAGCACGTCGGAGTTCGCAAACAGGTGGCCGGCGAATCCGAGAATCCCAAACTTGCGCTGCTTGAGAAGATGATTGCGGATTTCGCTACGGTGCGCTCCAGCGCCGATGCGAAGATGCTTAAGAAGCTCGACAAGAAGATGAAGGCGCAAGTGGAAGAGTACTGGTGGGAATTTTACAAGAAGGCCGTCGCGGCCGACTCTGTCTGTAGAGTCGCAAAAACTGAGGGTCGTCTTCTTGACCTGCGTTCTCAACTCGAAGAGGGGCTGAGTGCTGCAGAAACTGCAATTAAGATCGACCCACCGAATTGGAGCAGCAAGTTCGTTTACGCTCAACTAATCGGGTACATGCAAGATGATGACTTCCGTGTGACCGACATCGATGACTCTGCGGGAGTGATACTTAACATGGACGACTACGTCGAGGCGTGGTATCAAGCTATCGAAGCACTTGAGTCTTCAAGTTTGAAGTTGGACAATCCAGAAGGCTTTGCAAACAACAGGCGCTATGCCCGTCTTCAGCTTGCCCAGCACTTTTTCGCGCTTGAACAATACCTCAAGACTTTGCAAATGGCCGATCAACTGTTGGCCGATGAACCGGGATTGGTCGAAGCGATTCAATATCAAGCGTTTTCACTTGCTACGCTTGCCGGTGATGAATCGCGTTCCACTGTCGAGCGCGACTCTCTAAAACATGTCGCGATCACGGCTCTGACAACAGCCCGCGAAGCCAACAAGGACGACGAAATCATTGTCTACTACATCGGGCAATTCAATCTTCAGCTCGGTGACACCGCCTCCGCGATGACCGCGTTCAACGATTATCTGACCATTGTACCCGACGACAAGGACGTGCTCTTCTTGCAGGGTTTGGTCTATCTCGAAGGCGAGAAGTTTGGTGATTTGCCGAAGGCCGCCGACACGTTCAGAAAGATTACCGAGATCAAGCCCGACAACGGAGCTGCGTGGACGAACTACGGCATTGCGCTCATCCGCCAAGGCAAAACAGTAGAGGGCGGCGAGGCGATGAAGAAGGGAAAAGAACTCGGAAACTAATCCGCGCGGAGCCCTCGTGAAGCCCGATACTTTGCCCACTCATGTCGCCGTCATCATGGACGGAAACGGGCGGTGGGCCAAGGCGCGCAAGCTGCCCAAAATTGCGGGCCATCGCGAAGGCGTGAAATCCGCGCGAGAGATTGTGCGGGTCTGCGGCGAACTTGGGATCAAGTATCTTACGCTCTACACTTTCTCGACGGAAAATTTCCGACGCTCTGCGAGCGAAGTGCAGGCGCTGATGACTCTGCTGATCGCGACGATCGGCAGGGAAGTTCGCAGCCTTGACGAGAACAACGTCCGGCTTGAAGTTATTGGTCGCGCGGAGTCGCTTTCCCCTTCGGCGCAGCGAGCTTTGAATTCCGCGCGCGAGAAACTGTTCGATAACAGCGGATTGACTCTCGTCCTCGCATTGGCGTACGGCGCAAGGCAAGAGATTGTTGACGCCGTGAATGCAATCTTGAAATCCGGAGCAACCGAAGTTGACGAAGAGGCGCTTTCGAAGCATCTCTATACCGCGAACATACCCGATCCCGATCTGATCATTCGTACGTCGGGCGAGATGCGGTTGTCAAATTTCCTTTTGTGGCAGGCGGCTTATGCTGAAATCGTCGTGACACCGACACTGTGGCCCGATTTCAGAAGGGAGCAGATGATGGATGCGCTGAGTGAATATGCGAAACGAGAGCGCCGGTTTGGCGGAAGAAAGGAGGGCGAATGAGCGATCTTGATTGGCTGAGTGAGCTTGCCGAGACGAATGAACTCAATCTCCTTCAGACGAATCCCTATGTAGTCGTCGCACCGCGCGATGCGCACGCGGTGTCAAACCTCGTTGCTGCGTGCTCGGACAACGGATGGCGCCTGATGCCGTTGGGAAGTGGAAGCTCATTCCCAGGCAATTTCGCGATTCGCCATCACAACACGGTCGCGGTAATGCTGAGGCAACTGCGCGAAGCAAAACTGAATGAGTCGGGGCGCGTTGTCCTGCAATGCGGCGTCGAAACCAAAGCGGTTTATGGAGCCG
>JADLDM010000122.1 GCA_020846695.1 bacterium
TAGCGATCCCTCGAACATGTTCGAAGTTGGTCAGTACGCGCTTCCCGGTTACAGCGTGAATGTCGCTCTGTCGGGGAACTATGCTTATGTTGCGAATGAAAACGACGGATTGCGCATTCTTGACGTGTCAAATCCCTTCGCTCCGAACCTGACAGGGAGCTACAATACTCCGGGGAGTGCCAATGATATCGCGCTTTCTGGTGAACTCGCCTTCATGGCTGATTACGGTTCAGGGCTGCGAATTGTTGATGTCTCCAGTGCTGAGGTTCCCACGGAGATCGGTTTCTATGATTCGCCGGGTTTTGCGGTGGGTGTTGACGTCGAGGGGCTCTATGCCTACCTACTAGAGTTCCACGTCTTGCGCGTGATAGACGTTTCTGTACCGGCAGATCCGCAACAAGTTGGCTCCGTTTCGATAGACGGGTACTGTTATGACTTGGACGTGGAGGGAGATTTCGCGTGTGTCGCTGCGGGGCCGGACGGTTTGTCAGTCATTGACATTTCGAATCCCGCTTCACCAACTGTTGTTACAACCCTGAACACGCAGGGCAGTTGCGAGGATGTCAGGGTTATCGGCAGCATCGCGTATGTTAGTGATGGCATGGATGGAGGTCTGCGAATGATTGACTTGAGAAATCCCGCAATACCGGTGGAGATTGCGCATTACGAGTCACGTGGCAATGCGAAATCGTTGGCAGTGCAAGGCTGCGTCGCCTATCTTGCAGACGGATCGAATCTTGGGAGCTACGACGTGTCAGCATTCGCGTGCGCACCGCCCGCAGCTGAAGATAGCGGTTCTTACCAGTATGATCCGGAGTCCGGGATATATCAGATTTCTTGGCCCCCGTTTGAGGCAGATTCAAACGGACTGCCGATCGAGGTGGACTACTACGTGATTTTGGGCAACGATAGTGCGGACGGGTTGGTCTGGGATACGCTCGCGATAATCTTCCCTCCGAATCCACCGGTCTTTGCGGACTCCGCCCTGACGGAGGAGAGATACTTCTATCAGATAAAGGCAGTTACGCACTAAGAGTTGATTCGGAAGGGATAGGGTCTATTATGGAATTGGCGGCAAGCAGCTTGTGTTGGCATGAATTCGGCCTTATATTAAAAGGCTACAAATTTGTCCAATGTGAGGGTCAGCAATGCGAGTGATATTATTGCTCTTGGCGCTATGGGGTTCGGCCTTGGCTGGAGAGCCGGATACGATCTACACGAAGCGGTTCGGAGGCACATCCTATGATCTGGCGACTGGCGGTTGTGCTGACCTGAGCGGAGGGTATGTTCTTACGGGAGGCTATCAGCATCCGACGGGTCCGCAAGGTCAGGATGTGTATGTCGTGCGGGTCAATCCGCTTTACGGGGACACCATCTATACACGCACCTATGGTGGGATTGCCAGTGACCAAGGGGCCGATATTCATTACGGGTCTTTCCGTACGGTGATCGTAGGAACGACATCGTCATTTGGGGCGAATGCTCCCAACGTGTATGTTGTGGCCACCAACGCTTTGGGAGACACGAACTGGACGCGGGCCTTTGACTCGGGTGGTGTGGAAGGCGCACTCTCAGTGGACAGGCACGGAAGCGGCGATTACTTTATTGCGGGCTACAAGCTGTATTTGGGGAATTTTGACGGATTGGTTATGAAGGTTGACTCGACGGGGGCTTTGGTCTGGACGAGAGTTTTTGGCGGAAGCGCGCACGATCAGTTGTTCGACGTGCTTGCACTTTCGGACGGTGGCTGTGTGGCCGTGGGAGAGACGTACAATTTCGGGACGAATGCTCCGCCGAGGGGCAATGCTTGGATGATTCGCTACGACTCTGCAGGGGATACAGTGTGGACGCGGGCGATTGGTGATTCGGCGCATGATCAGAGAGCTGCCGCGATTGCACTGGCGCCCGACGGAGGATTTGTATTGGCAGGATATGAAGATCATCCGCTTGGCAATCAGGATTTTCTCGTTATCAGGACGGACTCGAATGGAAATGAGATTTGGAGCGAGGTTTTTGGCGGGGCCAGTGACGATGCACTGCTTGACGTCGCGGTGTCCTGCGAGAACGTCACGGTATCCGGCTATACGAGTTCATTCGGTGTGGGAGGTCAGGATGGGTTTCTTGCGGAGCTTACTCTTGATGGCGATACGCTCTGGACGAAGACGATGGGCGGCGTGAATGACGATATCCTCTACGCGCTTTCGTCGGGATGCAACCAGTGGTACGATGCAGGTTATTATGCGGCGGGAATGACAGAGAACGATGCAAGTGGGCCGTACGATGCATGGCTTGTTAAGCTCGCGGCGGATCCGCAGATGCATTTCACGTCGCCGTCCATTTGTGATCACTTCACCATGGGACAGACTGTGCCGCTCTCCTGGAGTTTTCAGGGCTTGGAGACATTTGGGTATCTCTCATTGGAGCTTAATCGAGACTATCCTATTGGCTCATGGGAGATGATCAACCCCTCCTTCTACAATACGGGCTTTCAGAATTTTACGGCGACGCTTCCCGCTTCGCACAATTGCAGATTACGGCTTACGAAACTGCAAGGCGGTTCCGCACAGGCGATCAGCGAAACATTTTCGATAATTGCATCAGGGGCATTGACCTCTCCTGTGATGGATTGGGACAGTAGTTGGTATGGCAGTGTGGGGATTCGCGATTTTTGGGCGACTGCGGATACGGGGTTTGTCTATCCATACGGAGCGAGCATCGTTAAGCGCGACTCGATTGGGGCGGTTGTCTGGACAACCAACTTCAATTTTGGTTTCTTTCCGGTTAGTTCGTCGCGCATTTGCCAAATGACGAACGGTGATTTCGTGGCGATTGCGGCCGTGGATACCGGTTTCGGAAACGCTCTTCCGGCGCTCATGGTTAGTTCGGACAGCGGGACGGTCTCCACCGTGAACGGCGCCCCATTTCCGCCTGTCGATAGCGATCTTGCTGACATTGCTGCGACGGACAGCGCAAGTTTCTGGTTGCTCAGCGTGAAGTACGTTTCGTCGTTTCATTGCGCGTTCATCTGGCATTCTTACAACAACGGAATGTTTATGGACTCCGTTGGCATTGCCGAGTCTTTCACGCCCAAGGCATGCGCACTCACGGACGGCGGTCTGATGATCGCGGGAAACACCGGCGACCCGTGGCTGGTTCAACAAGATGTCTTCTTAATTGGCGTGAACAATGATTATGACACGCTTTGGACGAAACGAATTGATTTCGGCGAGAATGAGCACGTCGAGCGATTAGTGAGATTCAAGTCGGGAGTGATTTATTTGCTTGGGAATCAGGTGGAAGCGATCGGCGGGACATGGCGCGGATTCATCGCGGCCTTGGATGGCAGCGGGAACGTGCTCGAGCAGTGGCTCTATGAGGATCGCGATGAGGCTCAGCTCTGGGGCATTGCGGAAGACATAGATGGGAGGATTCTCGCGAGCGGTTCGAGCAAGTTTCTTGCACAGGCGAGCGACGCAGTTCTTGTGAAGTTTGATTGTTCCGGGCAGATGGACTGGGAAGTGAATCACGGAGGAGAAAACTCGGAGCACTTCTATGCGGTATCGGCGATGAGCGGCGGAGGCTACTTGGGGTGTGGTGACCGGTACTTTCCCTCGGGTGGCGGCTTCGGCTCGGACAGGCCGACGGCGGTCAAGTTCGGACCGGAGACGTTTTACACGCCTCCCGCATGTCCGCCTGCAGACAGTCTGGTGATCATGAAGGATGAGTACAGCAATTCGGTTACTCTGACGTGGGTTGGCGATGAGACTGGCGCATATTTCATCTACTCTTCAAGTGAGCCCGGGGAATACCCGGGAGGCGGTTGGTCGCTAATCGGTTGCTATGAAGCCGGGCCGCCGCCTTCGAGGTTGGAAGCTCCGATGAGCTGGACGGACAATGACCTATCTCCCGAGAAGAAGTTCTATGTGGTTGTGCATGATTGCAATCAGGGCTGCGGAGGGGGAGAGAACTGAGCTGGAAATAGGAAATAGGAACCGGAAACTTGTGAAACCTAAGAGCCTATCCTGAGATAAGAGAAGTGCGTCAGATTCCGGCGGGGAACCGCGCGACTCAGCACATTTTTCGATTTTCTGGGCTACTCGGTCGCGCATAATCCCCGCTCGGCGACACGGATGCAGAAAGGGAGAACCGGATGGTTGAAGATACCATCCGGTTTTCTTATATTCCTCAAACCTCCCTCCTGTAAGGACCCCACCCATGGCCGCCTCACGCTGCCGGATTGTCTTCAAGAAAGAGCTACTCGATCTGTTCCGCGACCGCCGCACCGTGATGGTGATGGTGGTCTTGCCGCTGCTGCTTTATCCGCTGCTGATGATCGGTGTGATGCAGATCACGATGCTGCAAGCCGGTAAGATGCGCGAGCAGACGGCTGTGGTCGCCTTGTTGTCACCTGAGGAAACGCCGTCATCTCTCTTTGCGTCGGACACGTCGAAAGTTGAGATCACGGATTCAACGAACTGGAAAGAGAAGCTCGCGAAGAGCGAGATTGACGCCGCGCTCAGCCTCTCGAAAGGGTTTTTTGACAGCGTGCGCGCGGGGAAATCGGGCGAGATCACGCTGCACTATCTGAGCACGAGGGATTTTTCCGAAACCGTGAGGCGCAGGATTGAGACTCTGGTCGAGAAGTTTTCGGATAGTCAGATGAAGCTGCGGCTTGCGACGCTGAGTCTTGACAGCAGTTTCATCGAGCCTGTGATTGTCAATGCGCAGGATGAAGCGACGCAAGAACAGCAATCCGGCTCAATGTTAGGGCGAATTCTCGGCTACATTCTAATCTTGATGACGCTGACGGGAGCTTTTCAGGCGGCGATTGATTTGACGGCAGGCGAGAAGGAGAGGGGGACGCTGGAGACTCTGCTTGTGAGTCCGGCGACGCGTGAAGAGATTGTGATGGGAAAATTCTACGCGACGGTTACAGGCGCGCTGATTTCCGCGACGCTAAATCTGGTGAGCATGGGCGTTACGATGGCCTATGTTTTCAATTTGGTGGGCGAGCGGGGAGCGCAAGCGTCAATCGCATTCAGCGTCTCCCCGTGGTCGCTGATGCTCCTGCTGCTTACACTCCTGCCGCTCGCCGTGCTGTTTTCGGGGGTATGTCTGGCAGTCGCGGTGACGGCGCGGACCTACAAAGAGGGGCAGAGTCTGATGACTCCGATGATGATGGTGAGCATTCTCCCCGCGATGGTTTCGATGATACCGGGCGTGGAGCTGTCTCCTCTGATGGCGCTGGTTCCGATTGCGAACGTGAGTCTGATGACGAAGACTCTGCTGTCGGGCGAGACGCCGTGGCTTGAGATATTCCTGACGATCGGAAGCACGGCGGCCTTAGCGTGGTTATCGTTGCGTTGGGTGATTGCACAGTTTCACAGCGAGAGTGTTTTGTTTCGCCATGCTGAGGATATTCGCTGGAATCCGTTTCATATGCCGAAGAGGAGAGCGGGCAGACGTCTCACATCCGAAAGTGTCATTTTGCTTGCGGCGGTTTCAATCGTGGTGATCGCGGTTGTCGGCGCGATGCAATCCGGCGACTCTGCCGTTCGATCTATTGTCACGATGCAGGCGGCGATTGCGGTTCTGAGCGTCGTGTGGATACGTCGAGGAGGATACGATCCGAAGGCCGCATTCGGCTGGGTGATGCCCTCGAACAGGGTGTGGCTGCCGACGATCATTTCGTTGTGCGGCGCGTGGATCATTACGATTGAACTGGCCTCAATTCAGCATCTCTTTATTCCGTTCCCTGAGGACTTGCTGAAGGATTTCACGAAGCTGTTCGAGGACTTGAGCGTGCTCGGGCTTCCGCAGTCGTTGTTCTTCATTGCGCTGCTGCCGGCGGTCGTCGAAGAGCATCTTTGCCGCGGTTTGATGCTGCGCGGTCTTGAAAATAACACCGGCAAGTGGACGGCGATCATCGCGGTATCACTGGTGTTCGCCTTTCTGCACATGAACCCCTATCGCCTGATTCCGACCTTTGTGTTGGGAATCGTGCTCGGACATCTCGCATGGGAAACGGGTTCGCTCTTTCCGGCGATTCTCGGGCACTTCATTAATAATGCGCTGAGCTTTCTGGTGCAGGAACACGTCGAGTGGATCGAGAGTTTGGGACTGTTTCCGACGGATGAAAGTGCACTGCTGCCGTGGCAGGTCGTGCTGGCTGGGATGGTCCTGCTCGCGCTGGGGTTGAGGCTCCTGCCGAAACGCGAAGCCGTGATTGAAGATTGATTAGTAATCCTCGAAGTCGTCGCGGATGGTTTCGAGGTCAATGTTGTAGTGGTGAATCTTGAGTTGGATATTGCGGCGAGCCATGTCAATCATGCGCGAGGTCTTCGAGATATTCCCTCTGTAGCGGCGGAGGATACGCCGAAGAAATTCCGTTTCGAATTGCGCGCGGGCCTCTTTAATCACAACCGGATACTCGGCTTTGGGAATCCAGAGTGTCTGTTGGCTCTTGCGGCGCGGAGGAATCAGTTCCCGCAGGGGATCCCGATCGTCGGAGATGAGCTGGTCGAGGTCATCCAGCTTGGGGTTCTGAGGGAGCAGGGTGATGCCGCTTGTTTCGAGGAGTTCAATTACTCCGGCCTGTCGTCCGTGGCTCGCGAAGAAGACGGGGACGAGCGGCCAATTCAAGTTGCGCGCGGTGAGGAGTTCGCGAGTTGCAATCGGGTCGGCGCTGGGCAGTATCAGGATTGCGTGTGTGGGGCCGGAATCGAGGGCAGCGGATGCTCCGGAGCCGGAGTGATGATGTTCGACGGTCATACCGCGAGTGCGCAGTACTGATGCGTAGGCGTCGCCGTCTGCGCCGTCACCCGAGAGTACGATGGTCTTGCGGTCTGTTCTTGCGTCGCTCACGTGAATTTCCTCATACGGTTTAGTGATGTTGAGGACAATTTCTGTGCCCGTCTTTCGCGCGAGAAATGGTCTCTCGCTTTCGATTGTTTGTAATGGAGTTTCGGGGATATCTGTGAAGAAATTGAGCCGCCATTTCATATCACTTATCGCCAATTATCGCTATGTTAATCTTGTTGTCGCCAAAGGTGCATACAAGTCAACGCATTCACGCACGTACGCTTCCTGAACTCATCGCGCGGACGAGTGAGTTCGAGTCGCGCGTCTGGTGCAAGGGACGAGACGGCGAGCGGATATGGACGATCAGCTACGGTGAATTTCTGAAACGCGTGAAGGAGATCGCGGGCGCCATGCGCGTCATGGGAATCGGAGTGGGGGACCGCGTGGCAATCATGGGAGAGAACTCGGCGGAGTGGATGCTGCACTACTTCGCGGTCGTGTGGAACGGATCGGTGGTTGTGCCGATTGACACTCTGATGGCTCAGGCGGAGGTCGAAGAAGTTCTGAGAAGAGCGGCTCCCAAGCTGCTGCTTGCGACGCCGGGGATGGTGAAGCTTGTGGAGTTGATTGATTGCGAGCAGATACCGGTACGCAGCATTTCATCTGAGTTTGCAAATGCTCCTGCGCTCGCACCCGCCCTCGCGATGGACGCACATCCGGCGAAGCCTGAAGATATTGCGGCGCTGATTTTCACTTCGGGAACGACGGGTCACTCGAAAGCCGTAATGCTGTCGCACGGAAACTTGGCGAGCAACGCAATCTCAAGTTGGTCGCGCATTCCCGTGCGGCAGGAAGACGTGTTCTATCTCCTGCTTCCGCTGCATCACGCGTTTTCCGCAACTGTCAACATGCTGCTGCCGATTACGGCAGGATCATCTATTGCCACCGCAACGAGCTACAAGTCACGCGACATCTTGGACGACGTGCGATTGTGCGGAGTGACGTTCTTAGTTGCCGTGCCGCAGGTGTATGAGAATCTCCGCTCGGGGATCGTGCGCAAAGTCGAACAGGCTCCCTTTGCAAAGCGACTGCTTTTCAAGCTGCTGCTTCATCTGTGCAAGCTCGGTCTGACGAAGGGTGCAAGCGCTTTTCGTTCGCTGCGTGAAAAGGGCGGGCTTTCGTCGCTGCGACTGATGGCCTCGGGGGGCGCCGCGCTGCCGAGCGAGGAGAATCGCTTCTTCAATGCGCTCGGCATTCCTTTGATTCAAGGATACGGATTGACGGAAACTTCACCGGTTTTGTCGGTCAATCCGCCGGAGAAGAATCGTGTTGGCTCGGTCGGTCCGGCAATTCAGGGAGTCGAACTCAGAATTGATGATCCGGATCAAGAGGGAACGGGCGAGATTTGCGCGCGCGGCGAGGGGATCATGCTGGGATATTTCGAAGATGAGGCCGCAACAGCGCGAGTGCTTCGAGACGGATGGTTTCACACGGGCGACGCCGGACATCTTGATCGCGACGGATATCTACATATCACGGGCCGTATCAAGAATATCATCGTGACGCACGCAGGGAAGAACGTCTATCCCGAGGAAATTGAGGCGAAGCTCAATCAATCAGAGTGGATATTGGAATCGCTGGTTTACGGAGTGAAGTCGGAGCAGGGTGGAGAGGAGATTTGCGCGCGGATTGTGCCGGATCAGGAATACGCGGAGAGCAGAGGATCGGCGGGTGATGCGGAAAGTGCGGATGAGGAGATCGGGAAAATCGTGGCGCACTACAATTCGTCGGTCGCGGCCTACCGGAGAATTCGCAGCTACGAGTTGAGGCGCGAGCCGTTTGAAAAATCTTCGACGAGGAAGATCAGAAGATTTCTTTATAAGAAGTGAGAGGTTTCGGCCGGGTTGCGCGGGGAGAGAAATCGAAAATCGAAAACTCAAAATCGAAAATGGGAATCAGATTCCGGCGGGGAACCGCGCGATAGCGCATTTTTCGCCGCAAGTCGGAACGAGTTAATCGCGCTTAATCCCGCTCGGCGGAACAGGCCGTCAGCGTTGCACGCGGAGGGGGCGAATGAAGAATCCTAATGCGCCGATCAAACCGGCAACTACTCCGATGAATAAGAAGATGTCGCGCGTGGAGATGAAATCGGCTGCCATGCCGGTGAGGCCGCAGCTTAACGCGGTCATGCCGACCACGGTGATCTGCACGAGACTGAACATGCGCCCTTGAAGCGCTTCGGGGATTTCAGTTTGCACAAGATTGGTGCGCGGTACGAGAATGAATGCTATTCCGACGGAGTGAATGAACCACCAGATGGTGTTGATAAACAGCGAGTCAATCCAATAGAACGGAATGAAGGTCACACCATCCCAGACCAGCGCATAGAGTAGTGTCTTGCCGCGCGGTAGTTTCTTGCCGTAGCGATGCACGAGCACGCTGCCCGCGAGAACACCCAATGCAAATGCGGCTTCGACGGCTGCATAGGCGGCGGCTCCCGCGCCGAGTTCCTTGCGAACATAGATTGAGGCTCCGACAATCGCCGGACCCATGATGAAGAGATTGTCCACCGCCGTGACGAGCAGGAGTCCCCACGCGAGCGGATTTCGCTTGACGTAGTGAAGCCCTTCCTTCATCAATGTCCATGCATTCTCCGAGGTCGGAGCAGCGCTCACTCGACGGGGTCTGACAAATAGAATCAGCACGAAGGCCGCGGCGTAACAGAGCGAGTCCACGAAGAAGAGACCTGAAATGCCGACCAAAGGAAGTAGGAGCGTTCCGAGCGCGGGGCCGAAAAAGTAGGCGAGACCATAGGTTCCCTGCATCACGGAAGTCGTGCCGAGTAGCTTCTCTTTCTCGACTAATTGCGGTTGGATTGCGTCGCGCGCGGGATTGAAGAAAACCGTGCACGTTGCGATGGCGAAAGCAAGCGCGCCCAGACGAAAACCATTGAGTTCACCGACCAAGTAGAGCAGTGGAATCGCCGCGACAAGCACGACGTGCAGCGCGCTCGTCCAGAGCATCACGGACTTGCGCGACACGCGATCAATCCATGCTCCGGCATAGACTCCGATCAGCACGGACGGAAGATATTGCGCCATGCCGACCAGACCCGTTGCAGTCGGCGACTGCGTGATGTCATAAACCAACCACATCAGCGCGATAAGGTTGATCGCATCGCCGACCGTGGAGATCGAGGCGGCAAGCCACAGCGGCCTAAGCGCACGAGGCATTATTTCATCAAAGGATCGCAATTTTCAGTTCATGAAGATATTATCGCACGCTTCAAAGAATCCTGAGCGGCAGGCGGAGCTTGTTGCGGGAATCGAGAGACTCTCGGCGGGAACGGCGACGATACAATTCGCAAGTGATGATGACGACGCTCTCGTCGCAGCGAATGACGCAGAGATCATTCTTGCGCATCGCGTCACGCCGGAACTCTTTTCGGCAGGCAAGCACGTGAAGTGGATTCACATCACCGGCGCGGGAGTTGAGCGCAGCTTATTTCCAGCGATTGCCGAGAGCGACGTCGTGATGACAAATAGCCGCGGTTTGCACGCGCAGCCGATTGCGGAATGGACATTGGGCGCGCTGCTCTATTGGGCACAGCGATTCGATGAAGCGGAAGCGTGGCGCAGAGATCGCGAATGGAAGCAGCACAAAAAGCTGATGACGGAAGAGCGCAAGCTCTTGAAAGGGAAACGCGCGCTGATTGTCGGAATGGGTGAAGTGGGAAGGGGAATCGCGGATCTCCTGCATACAATCGGTATGCATGTGGAGGGGATTGCGACCACCGCGCGCAACACGAGCCCGCCGGTCTATGCGAATGAAGAGTTGGATCAGAGGCTCGGTGAAGCCGACGTGGTAATCATTGCGCTGCCCTTGACGAAAAACACCCGCGGGCTTTTCAATCGCAGGCTTTTCGTGTTGATGAAAGAGCAGTCCGTGTTGATGAACGTCGGACGCGGAGCGATCGTGGACGAAGAAGACTTAATCGCCGCGCTCGATCGAGGAAAGCCGGGATTTGCGCTGCTGGATGTGTTTCGGGAAGAACCTTTGCCCCCGGACTCTCCGCTGTTCACACATCCCAATATCTTCATGACGCCGCATGTATCCGGAAACTTCTCGGAGTATACACGTGAAGTTAATGCGATCTTTCTCGAAAACTTTGAAAGATACGTGAACGGAGAGCCGCTCAGGTTTGTGGTGGACAAGAAGCGCGGTTATTGATTCGCTTGCCTGTCGAGCGCGATGTCATCCCAGGAAGCAGGATCATCGAGCGACTCAAGATGCGTGAGAATGGAGCAGTTGGGGACAACGGCGCAGATATTCTTCTCGATTTCTTCCGAAAGTTCGTGACCGCGATGCACACTCCAGTCGCCCGGCACTAAGATGTGAACGGAAACGAATCGCCGAGTTCCTGCTCTGCGCGTGCGTAGTGCGTGATACTGAAATACCGTTGCTGCATGATCTTCAAGCACTCGCTCTACAGCCTGCAATTCACCCTCGTCAATCGCAGCGTCCATCAGACCCGAAATTGAGCCGCGCACGATGATCCATCCTTCGCGCACGATATTGGCGGCGACGAGAAGCGCCAATATCGGATCGAGCGCTTTCCATCCCGTAAGACCCACCACGGCCACTCCTGCAATCACTCCGGCGGACGTCCAAACATCGGTGAAGAGATGACGCGCGTTCGCATCGAGCGTGACGGATTCGTATCTTCTTGAGGCGCGGCGTATCGAGAGTGCGACGAAGAGATTTATCAAGGATGCGACGAGTGAAACGGCGATACCGCTGCCGACTTGCTCAAGCTCTCTGGGATTGAAGAGACGTTCGATAGCAGCGATGGCGATGCTGATCGCTGCGACTAAAATCAGCGCGCCTTCGACGCCGCTTGAAAAATATTCCGCCTTGCCGTGGCCGAATGCGTGATCCTCATCGGGAGGGCGCGCGGCGACGGTCAGCATGGATAGCGCCATCAACGCGCCCGCGAGATTGACAAAAGACTCGAGTGCGTCAGAGAGCAAGCCGACCGAGCCTGTGAGATAATAGGCTCCTGCTTTCAGCGCAATCGTAATCACCGCTGCGGCGACGGAGAGCCAGGCGTAGCGAACAGGTGAGCGGCTCATTACTTGATCACGATGATGGGAATTGCTGCGCTGCGCTGTTCGCCAATGAACTGAGCGAAGTATTTTCCTGTTGCAAGTGACTCGATTGAGATGCTCATCTCATGAGCGCCAACTGAATACTCAGCTTGCGAAGTCTTCAGCGCTTCACGTCCAAGAAGATCATAGAGCACAAGCGAACCGTCTTGACCGGCAGGTAAGGTCAGTTTGATGGTCACGTATCCGTTGACGGGATTGGGAAACACGCTGAGTTGAATCAATGATGGAAACAGCGGCGAATCCTGAGTCGAATCGAAGATGTAATCCGCCGCAGCCGGGCCATTGACGACGCCGTAACCCAGATCGTTGTCGGGCATATCCGCTTGCGAGGCGGTTCTCAAGATGGCTTGGCGAACTTGCTGCGCGGTCCACTCGGGATGTGCTTCCATGATCAGCGCGCAGACTCCGGCAACGATGGGTGTTGCAAGTGAGGTTCCCGAGAGTCTCCAGTAGTCTTCGTCGGTCATGCCGTTTGCGCCGAGGACTTCTGTTGCCATGGCCGCGCAGTCCGGCTTGATTCTTCCGTCGGCGGAAGGCCCCGGAGAAGAGAAGGTCGAGAGAACTCCGAGTGAATCAATTCCTCCGATGGCGAGAATGCTGTCCGCATCGGCGGGAGAAATTATTGTGCCCCATTCAGATTCGCGTTCATTTCCGGCGGCGGATACGACGAGGATTCCTCTTCGCGTCGCTTCGAGAACGGCTAATGTTGTGACCGCAGAGTGCCCGTCCATTTGATCTTGCGTGTACCAATCGAGATAGCCGAGACTCGAGGATGTAATATCCGCACCGGCGCTGTCAGCCCACTCCATCGCGGCGACGTAGTAGTCTTCTTCGACTTGAGTCTCATCTTCAGTCCACTCGGTTTTGGCGAGCATGACGGAGACTCCGAAAGCGGGGCCAATCAGCATACTGTCTGTGTAACCCGCACATGCTGAGAGCACGGCGGTTCCATGCAGATGCTGGCCGAAGGAATCCTGTCCGGCTTCGTTGTGCACGACGGAGTCACCGAAGATGAAATCGCGCGTGGCGACAATGTCCAAGTCGGATAACGCGTTATGTGACGTGCGGAATCCCGTGTCCAACATGCAGAGCAGCACACCCTCCCCGCTCAAGCCGCGCTCATGAAGTTCGGGTATTCCGCAAAGTTGATTCTGAATCCAGCTTGATCCATAGGGGAGAGTGTCGAGTGCGGCAGATTCGGATCTTAAGTTCCTCTCGGCGCGACGAAGTCTGAACGGCTCAACCGATTGCACGAAATTCAAAGCGAGAATCTGTTCTGCGAGCTCGGGGGTCGCTTCAATGCTCGCGGCATTCAGCCATTTGCTCACGGCGCGAACGCGGACACCGCTTGTTTCCAGTTCATTGATGTATGATTGCGAAACGGGTATGTCGCCTTCGTTGAGCGAGATACCGTTCTTCATGCGGCGGAATAGTGCGCGATCGGATAGAGCAGATTGAGCTTCGGAAATATCCTGTGAGCCCTTGTCTTTGAAGTAGACCCAATAGCGGACTGTCTCGGCTTGCGCGGAGAGGATGAGTCCAAGAAAGAGTGATGCGAAGAGGAATTTCATGTTTAGATTTCGGCCGGGTTATGCGCGATAGAGCGGTGTAGCTGGATCAGTGGATGAGCGCAACCCGGCTCGGCGGAAGGGAGTCGGCAGCCACCCTTACGAGGGCAAGCAGGGGCAGCCGCTACATGCGATAGCTAAGTCCGACGGACCATTCGGTGTTCTTGCCGCCTTCAGTGGGGAAGGACCAGCCCGCTTGAAATAGCGTGCCTCGTTTCGTCAGGCCGAAAGCAGCGCCGAATGAGATCGAATGGTAGTCCGACCAGCGATAGCCCGCGCGAGCAATTCCGTAAGGACCGGTCACATACTCCATTCCTAA
>JADLDM010000123.1 GCA_020846695.1 bacterium
TACGCCTGCCGCCAAACCGATGATACTGAAACTTGCGCGCGAAACCAGTCCGCGAATCTGCCCAGCCGCGCCGTACTGTCCCGCGAGAGTGTAGTTCGACGCGCGCAGAGCCGTGAAACTCAGACCTTGCGCAAGATTCACATAGCTTCCGCCCAACGCAACGTGCGTGTATTCCGTCGAACCGTAGTCATCATCCTCGCTCAATGTCACGTTTCCCTGCGATACCGTCCATACCAGCACAAACGCGCCCGAAGTCCCCGCGCAGTGAATCTTGCGATTCGCCGCATCAACAATTACGCGATTCGCCCCGCGCCCGAAGGCCGTGAGCAAATGCGGCGTGTCCGCAGTGCGCAATCCGAATAGTGTCACATTCAGACCGGTGGCCGCCGCGAGAAACGTGTCGGAAACGGCAACATGGAGAACAGGCGATGAAGCCTGCACATTTCTTACCCACGACGGATCCGAGGGATCCGAAATATCCATAACTACCACACCGCTGGATTGCCCCGCGCAATAGGCGTAGTCGCCGTTCGCATCCACTGAAAGCAGCGTTGCGATCCCCGGGCTGACCTGTCCGATCACCTCAGGAATCGAAGGATTGCCCAGCGAAACTGCGGCAAATGAGTTCGTGCCAACAGCATAGACAATTCCATCCTGCACGTCGGCGCCCTGCCGTGGAGATAGCGGCGCGGTTCCGCGCACGGTCAGAGTCTGCGCGACGAGGCCCTGAGACGCGAAGGCAATTGTCGCGCATAGGGCAAGCAGAGTTTGGCGGTGAAATAAACCCATAACGGCTGAAAGTACCAAATTAAATAGCGAGTTGCAACTTCGACCGAACTTGGCCTGTTGCCCTAACTTGTGAATCTACCGTAGCTTTCGTATATTTTCGCGACCCAAACCAGAAGAAGGGGCAAACTGTATGACAGCCCGCCCGCAGTGAGCGTTTCCACCTTGCAACCTCCGATGAGTCTCGCTTCCCGCGCGCGCGGCGCCCTCTTGCCCGCCATTCTCGCCGTTTCCACCGCCGCAATCTTCATTCGCGGCGCCAATGTCGAGCCTTTGGCGGCGGCCTTCTGGCGCAGCGGATTCTGCGCAATGCTCTTTGCCTGCGCGCTTTTCTTCCCGTCCGTGCGAAGCGCCTTTCAACAGGTTGGCGCCACGCGTGTCTTGCAGATTGCCGCTGCCACGCTGATTATCTCGCTGCACCAGATCTGCTTCGTCACAAGCCTGAGCTATACGACCATTGCTGCGTCCACCTTCCTCACATGCACACAGCCGATCTTCGCCGCGTTCCTCGGGCACTTCTTCCTGAAAGAACGCGTCAGTTGGAAGAGCCGATTCGCAATTCTGGGCGCGATTGCCGGAATGGGGATCATCACCTTCGGTTCAAACAGCGGCGAAGGCTCCTTCACTGGAAATTCTCTGGCGATAGCGGCTTCAATTCTCGCGGCAATCTACGTGATGTTCACCCGAAAGTTCCGGCAGACTACGCCGCTGGTCCCCTTCATGATCACGGTGCACCTATCCGCCGCGTCCTTTCTTCTTATACTCGCAACGGTCACCGGTGTTTCCCTGACGGGCTTCCCGCAGTCAAGCTGGACCGCGCTAATCTTTCTGGCGATGATTCCCACCTTGATCGGACACACCCTGCTGAATTTCGCCGTAGGTTACCTGCCGGCATTTGTGGTCTCGTCATCAATTCTCGGCGAACCCGTCGGAGCAACCTTCATGGGCTGGATATTCTTCAATGAGGTTCCTTCAGTTTGGACTATCGTTGGGGCTGTTGTGATTGTCAGTTGTATTCTGTTCGTGGTTCTGGAAAAGGCGGCGCCCGCCGCTGTTGAAGCAGACTAAATGACCAATCCCGCATCCATACTCGAAGTCTCCCATCTGACCTTTCGCTACGGCCAGCAGACGGCGCTCGACGATGTCTCGCTCGCGCTGCAGCGCGGGCATTTCTTGGGCATCATCGGCCCGAACGGCGGCGGGAAATCCACGTTGCTTCGACTCGCGCTCGGTTTGGAAACTCCTGCATCGGGGAGCATCACGCTCTTTGGCGAGACTCCCACGAGGACGCATGGATGGAGGAAAAGAGTCGGATTTGTTCCGCAATATCAATCCGTCGCTCCGCGCTTTCCTGTCTCGGCCTTTGACGTGACGGCGATGGGACTTCTCGTGCGGGGAATCCCTGAGCCCCAGGCCGAAGAGACTCGCGTTAGAGTGCAGGGTGCATTGAGCAGAGTGGGAATTGATGCTCCCTCCGACAAACCGTGGTGGTCACTCTCCGGAGGGCAGAAGCAGCGTGTGCTCTTGGCACGCGCGATGGTCAATGAACCCGAACTCCTCCTGCTTGACGAACCCACTGTCGGAGTGGATGCGCGCGGAAATGATTTGCTGCTGACCTGGCTCGATTTGTGGCGCAAGGAGCGGCAGCTAACCGTCGTGCTCGTCACGCATGACACCGGAATTATCGCGCCCATCTGCGACCGCCTGGCCTGTCTGAATATCCATCTGCATTTTCACGATCATCCCGAAAAACTCTCCGGCGACGATCTTGAAAAAACCTACGGATGTCCGGCGGAAATGCTGTTCCATGACAGCTCGATGCCGCATCGAGTGGTGCACAAGCACTGAACAAAATCGAAAATCGAAAACTCAAAATCGAAAGTGTGTGAACGGGCGCGCATCAGCGCTCCTGCTCCTGAGTTAAGTTGACAGAACTCTGGCTTTCACTCTTAGCTTCCGCATTTGTCGGATTGATCTGCGGATTGCAGTCCTTCGTCGTCGTGCATCGCAGACTTTCGTTCATGAGTCACGGAGCGTCGCACGGCATGGTCGCAGGAGTCGGACTTGCTCTGCTGATGCACTGGCCCGTCTTTCCGCTCGCGCTGCTCTCGGCTCTTCTGATCAGCCTCGGCGTCGGGTGGATGACGCGAAAATCCTCGCTCGCCGAAGACAGCGCCATCGGCATCATGCTCTCCGCCTTTCTTGCCATCGGACTATTGCTTGCCGGAGTGCACGGTCATGCGCATGGCGACGACTGCGGCGGAGGACATCTTGACGAATATCTGATCGGAAGTCTTGAGACGGTCGCGGCGTATGATTTGTATTTTCTCGCCGCGCTCTGCGTCCTGTGTGTCACTCTGCTGTGGGTCTATTGGCGGCCTTTGCGGCTGTTTCTCTTCGACCCCGAAGGGGCTCGCGTCGCGGGTTATCCAGTCGAGTTCATCCGTATGACGCTCTTGACCGCGCTTGCTTTGACCATCGCACTCTCTATGAAAGTCGTCGGCGTGCTCTTGGTCGGAGCATTTCTCGTCATTCCCGCATCTGCCGCCGGTTTCTGGTCGGCAAAGTCATCGCGCGTGATGATCCTCGCCGCCGTCTTCTCGTTGTTCGCTGCGCTCGCGGGATCCCTGCTCTCTTCCGCTTTTCACAATCCCGCAGGTCCGACTATCGTGCTCGCGCTGGTCGCGCTGTTTCTGGTTAGCAGAATCATCGGCACGGAGAAGGCGTAGCGCGTGTCTTCATCTCCCCGCCCACTTGTTCTGGTGCAACAGGCCATCGTCACGGCGGGGAGCAAGACTTTGCTTGGTGCGATTGACTTGCAGCTCGAGGCTGGGCAGTTGCTTGTGATCGAGGGCCCGACGGGTTGCGGCAAGACGACGCTGATCAAAATGCTCGCGGGATTGATTGAAGCTTCGGCAGGATATGCGGAGGTCGCCACGGTTCCTCTGCGTCCGCTCCCGAAATCAAGCGCTCCCAAACTTCGGCGCAAGCTCGGTATCGTGACACAGCAGCCGAGATTCCTTGACGATTCAACCGTGCTCGAAA
>JADLDM010000124.1 GCA_020846695.1 bacterium
GCAACCGAACCGAAGACCAAGAGCACCGACGGAGAAAGCGGCTCCAACCCGAATGCAATGCCGGGATTCTGCACATAGGTGAGCTTGAGAAAATCCTTGCCGATCAGCGCAACCGATTCGCCCAGATGAAAATTTTCGCGAACCAGCCACTTCGTCCACTGATCCAGCGCGAGAAGTCCCGCAAACCCGAGTGCCCAGGGCCAGAGCCGTGACTTCATCCCGCTCACTCTGCGCTGTTCTTCGACTCTTCGAGCTTCTTCTTGGCCTCGATGCAGAGCTTGGCGTGCGGAATCGCTTCCAACCTGCGAAACTCAATCGGCGCGCCCGTGTCCATGCAGTAGCCATAGGTGCCCGCTTCCATTCGCTCAAGCGCCTGTTCAAGCAACGTCATCATCTTGCCGTCGCGGCTCGCAAACATGAAGGCTTTCTCACGCTCTTGCGCATCGGTGCCTTGATCCGCCATATGATAGCTGTAGGTCGAGGAGTCGCCCGAATACGTGTCGGAGGTCTGCTCCATGGAACTCTCGCGGAGATAGCCCAACTCCTTCATAATCTCCTTGCGACGCTCGTGAATCAGCGCACGGAAATACTCCATCCACTCCGGAGAGTAGTGTGAGGGCTTCGGCCCGTCCGGCCACTTCTTCTTGGGTTCGCCGGCTGAGTTGTTGTTCGACGCGCCCTTGCTGTTCTTCTCTGCCATGTATGGAGTCCTTCTCAGTGTGTCAATCTCATTGCGGCCTGGTCGCGGCGCGTCACCTTCACTTGGAATGCGTGCTCATTCGCCCGATAGTCGCCGGTTCCTTCTCTTATCTCAAGTCCCAAACTAAGCGTCTCGCGACAGATGTATTCCTCGTACTCCCTCAGAGCAGACGCGAGTTCCGCTGCATTTGTTTCAATCTCTATCGAAATCCGATCGGTGATTTCAAGCCCGCTCTCTTTGCGCGCGCTCTGAATTGTGTGCACCACCTCGCGGGCCAATCCTTCCGCAACCAGTTCAGAAGTCATCGTCGTGTCCAGAGCAATCGTCATGTGCCCGTCGGATTGAATCGCCAAACCGCTCTGCTCTTCGCGACGAATCAATACGTCTTCATGAGTCAAAGCGAAGCCTGCGGCCTCGACCACGTCGCCCTGTTCGAGCTTCATGATTTCATCTTTGGAAAGCGCCTCAATCGCCGCGGCAACCTCTTTCATCTTACTTCCCGCGCGCTTCCCTAACACTTTGAAATTCGCCTTAGCAGATAAGGTGACCAGACCCTCGTCGGTCGAGCGAACCTCGATTTCCTTGACGTTGATTTCCTCCGACACGATCTGCAAGTAGGGTGCCAATTCCTCCGCCGCGCCCGCTTCCGGCAGAACCCACGTCAATTTTTGCAGAGGTTGACGCACTTTCAAGCGTCTCTCTTCACGCAGTGCGCGAGCCAGCGAAACCGCCGTCTGCACACGCGCCATCTCTTTTTCCAACTCGCGGTCGCGTTTGCTCTCATCCGCACCCGGATAAGAGGTCAAGTGAACGCTGTCGGCAGCGCTCGGATTCAGATTACGGACGAGATTCTGATAGATGTGCTCCGTGATGAACGGAAGATACGGTGCAAGCAATCTCACGACGCCGTCCAGCACTTCGTAGAGTGTCGCGTAGGCGGCGGCTTTGTCGGTATCGCTCTCTGATTTCCAGAATCTTCTGCGCGAGCGGCGTATGTACCAGTTGGTCAGTTCATCGAGGAAGCTCAGAATTGCAGAGGCCGATTTGCCGACGTCATACTGATCCAGATTCGTCGTGACTTCCGAAATCAGGCGATTATATTCCGACAAAATCCAACGGTCGAGTTCCGTCGGTTCAACTTTCTCCTGCGACGGCTGCCACTTGTCAATCACCGCATAGGTGACGAAGAAGCTGTAGCTGTTCCACAGAGGCAGAATCACTGAGCGCACGGCTTCGCGGATCTCCTCTTCTCCGAAGCGCTTCGAGAGCCACGGATTCGTCGCGAAGAAAATCCAGCGCACGGGATCGGCGCCGAACCTCTCGAACAGCTCCATCGGCTCGACCACATTGCCCAGAGATTTCGACATCTTCTGGCCCTGTGTATCGAGCACGAGTTCCGTGCAGATCACATTCTTGTAAGATGACCAGTTGCGAGGATTGCCCCAGAACCTCTCTTGCTCTTTGTTGCCGCTCTGCTTCGCATCTTCAAGTTTGGACTTGGCGACTAAGCATGAACACGCCAGCAGCGTGTAGAACCAACCGCGAGTCTGATCCAAACCTTCGCAGATGAAATCGCAGGGATACTGATGATTGAAATTCGCATCCGAACCCGGCTCTGCCGGATAGCCCCATTGTCCCCACGGCATCAAACCGGCATTGAACCAACTATCCAACACGAAATTCTCACGCCGCATCTCTTTGCCCGAGGGCGAACGCAAGATAACATCATCTATTTGCGGCTTATGAGGATCAAACCCACTTGAAAGTGGGGAACCATGCGCTGCCGCGAGCGCGCTCAACTCTTCGAGGTTCTCCACGCAAACACTCTCTTTGCCGTCTTCGGTCTGCCACACGGGGAGCGGACTGCCCCAATAGCGCTCGCGCGTGACGTTCCAATCCTGCACATTCTCAAGCCAATTTCCAAATCGTCCATCGCGAATGTGCTCGGGCTTCCAACCGATCTGCTTGTTCGCTTCGAGCATCATCTCTTTTAGGGCCGACGCGCGGATGAACCACGCGGGACGCGGGAAGTACATCAGCGGCGCGCCGGTGCGATAGTCAAACGGATAGCTGTGTTCGTATTTCTCTTTGCCGAGCAGCAGACCTTTCGCAAGCAGGTCCTTCAGGATGTCCACGTCGAGACCGTCTTCGCGAAACCAGCGGCCCGTGTATTTCGGATCAGTCTCTTCAACCATGCCCATCGCATTCACCGCGAGGTAGATCGGCAGGTTCATGTTGCGCAGGATGCGCACGTCATCTTCACCGTAACACGCGAGATGCACCACGCCGGTTCCATCTTTGGTGGTCACGTAGTTGTCGGCGATGATTTGATGCGCGTCTTTGTGCACGCTTTCAAGCCAACTGAACTGCGGTTCGTAGCGCAGTCCCGCCAAGTCGCGACCAAGTCTTGTGCCGACGACTTTGTATTCGCCGAGGTAGTTTTGCAGAGCTTCCAAGCGTGAAGATGCGACGGTCAGTTTTTCGCCGGCTTTGCCCGAGGCACCGTCCTTGAGAAATTCGAGAGTGGAGTATTCGATTTCCGGGCCGACCGCGCAACCCAAGTTTGAAAGCAGCGTCCACGGAGTGGTCGTCCACGCGCAGAGGTAGCTGTTTGCTTCGCCCTTGATTTTGAACTTCACATAGAGCGACAAGTCGGTCACGTCGCGATAGCCCTGCGCCACTTCAAAATTCGAGAGCGTGGTGCCGCTTCTTGGGCTGTAGGGCATCACGCGATAGTCTCTATAGAGATAGCGCGGCGACTGACCAAGTGCAAGCGCTTTCTCTCTTGCCTCGCCTTCGAGTTCCAGTTTCCATGCCTGCTTCAGAGTCCACCAGTCCGACTGCATGTAGTAGGGCTGATAGGTCGCGTAGGCATTGTCCAAATCCACGAAGCGGCCGATGCGGCGAATCGCGTGCTCCCATTTCGATTTGAAGCGGAACACCGTCGAGCGGCAGTGATCAATGTAGGCTTGCTCGCCGTAGTCAATCACGTCGCGCTTGGATTTCAGACCGAGTTCCTTATCTGCCGTCATCTCAATCGGCAGACCGTGCGTATCCCATCCGGCTTTGCGCAGGACGCGGTAGCCCTGCATGGTTTTGTAGCGCGGCCACAAATCTTTCAGCGCGCTTTGCATCATGTGCCCGACGTGGGGCACGCCGTTCGTTCCGGGAGGCCCGTCGAAAAACACGAAATCCGCCTTGCCCTCGCGCTCCTGAATCGAGCGCGCGAAGACCTGCTTCTCCTCCCAAAACTTGAGGATATCCAAGTCCACCTGCGGCAAATTGAGTTTTTCGGAAACGGGTTTCAGCATGGAAGCAAGTTCAGTCTTTTCAATTCAGCGCTAATATTTGACAAAACGAAAGTAGTTGATTCTAATGAGTCGGCGACTCGGGGTTGTGATTTGAATCACTATGTTTCCATAGTCGTCATCCTGAACGAAGAGAAGGATCTCTCAGAGAGATTCTTCAGCCGCAGACGGCTTCAGAATGACGACCTGCTGGGACTTCTCGCCGAGCGGGGATTAAGCGAAGCGGTTCCCCGCCGGAATCTCGTCTTTCATATAGACGATGAAGTCGTCAACCGGCCCGAGATTCCCCCATTTCTCGCAGAAGGCACGAATCGCCTCAGAGTCTATTGGGACTTGGAGGGGCATAATGGATTTCTGATGTGCCACCAGATGTCAGATTCCGGCGGGGAACCGCCAAGCCTTAATCCCCGCTCGGCGACACATCTTCATTCCAAGTCGATTTCAATTTTCTTGAACTCGACTCGCATGTCTCTGTCAGACAAGTAAATCGTTGACGATGCAACCAAGGAATCCTCACTAACTCTTCCCTCCAAGAAATCAATTAGTTGATGCTTAGGTGAAACAATAGCTACAACTTCTGGCTCTAGGTTGAGTACATCAGAGTCGTTGGAGAAGTCTTTGCTTCCGTACACAACGCAGACGCCAAGGCGATCAATCTCTGTATCTCGAAAGCTCTTGACGAACTTCTTAAGAGTTGCAATACTAATAGACTGGATCACCTTTCCCGCGCGACTCCGCGCAGTGGATCGAAGAGTATTGAACACGGTCTCGGTTGCAAGTCCCGTAAGTATTACAGTCGTTAGTGAGTCTCGTTTGGCAAATCTAATCGGCGGTTCAATAAGTTTCGCATCCAAGAAGCATGCGAAACCGTCCGCAAGTAATGACACCTCGCCAAGAAACTCTACGATATTGCTTTCGTACTTCCGTGTCAGTTCATGTTCGGCCAGAAACCCCTTGCACTCATCAATCCGCTGATCGGATGTGGCCCACTCTTTCGTTGCCGAGATAGCATCTGTATTTCGACCAGGTGGGTAATCCTTGTGTTTATACTGTAATGAGAGCGACCAAGAACTCTTGTCTGTCCATTGCGTGTTAACCACAGAGAATTCGTCTTGAAGCGGGCTTGCTGTCGAATCCTTGGCAAACTGTTCCTCGGCACGCAGACTAACTGTGCCAGACAAAGCGAGGACTGCGATCCAAACAGAAATTGGGAGATACATCAAACCTCCTAAAGAATTTCGAAATATATCATGTGGCTCCCCGGGCCCATTTCGCGTAGGAACTGTTGGCCTTTATTCCCTCACAGCCTCTCAATTAACCCTGACATGATTTTCGTCATTTTTGGCTCGGCTTCTGCGGCAGTTTTCAGAATGTGCTCGATGGAAGCGGGCTTCAGGCAATCGGCAAAGCCTTCGTCGGTGACAATCGAGATGCCGAAGGCTTCCAAGCCGCAATGATTTGCGACAATCACTTCAGGCACGGTGGACATACCGACCACGTCGCCGCCGATGGCGCGAATCATTCTGTATTCCGCGCGCGTCTCAAGATTCGGTCCGGGCACGGCAACATAGGTTCCCTTCTGCACCCAAACTCCGATCTCCAGCGCAACCTGTTCGGCCAGAGCAATCAATCTTCTTGAGTAAGGCTCACTCATATCAGGAAAGCGCGGCCCCAAGCGATCATCATTCGGCCCGATCAGAGGATTATCCCCCAACAGATTGACGTGATCATCCATGATCATCAAGTCGCCGGGCTTATAGAGCGGATTCACACAGCCGCAAGCATTCGAGACCAGCATCGCGCGGCAACCCAAGGCCTTCATCACGCGCACAGGATAGGTGATCTCCTGCATGGTGTAGCCTTCATAGTAATGAAAGCGGCCCTGCATCGCCATCACGCGCTTTCCGCCAAGAGTTCCGAAGTGCAATTGTCCGGCATGACTCTCTACCGTGGAGTGCACAAAGTGCGGAATCTCCTGATAAGGAACCGCATAGTCCGCCTTGATTTCGCGCGCCAATCCGCCCAGACCCGTGCCCAAAATAATCCCGACTTCGGGCTTCTCCTTCAATCGCGGTTTCAGCGCGGCAAAAGTCTCTTCAATCTTGTGATGCAGGTCGTTCATGGCTATCTTTCATCTCCGCCTCAAGCATAGCAATCAACTCGCCTTGCGATTGATGGAGGTATCTTAATCTCGTCAGAAAGGTCTCTTTCTGAATCGCCAAACTGCGCAATTCTTCGCCAAGTTTGGCCACGGAGCGCTCGGCTTCGAACATTATCTGCTCGGCCTTGAGCTGCGCTTCTTTCAATACTGTCTCGCGCTCGATTTCGATCTGCTCGCGGGTTGTGCGAATTCCTTCTTGCGCAGTCACGACTGCATCTCGCAGACTGCGCTCGATCTGCCGATAGGAGTCAAGCTGCGTTTCCAGCGCGTGCATCTTGACGCGCAAGGAATCAAACTGCGTCTGAAGCTGCCCGACCTCATTGGCCACCGACTGGAGGAAGGCACGCACCTCGGAGCGATCGTAGCCTCGCAGCTTGCGATTGAATTCATGGTGCGAGATATCGAGAGGCGAGAGGCTCATAGGTCATTCACGCGGCCCGAAGAGGGCAGATCCTAATCGTATTTCCGTGGCCCCCTCGAGCAGAGCCCATTCGTAATCATCGCTCATTCCCATCGAAAGCACTCCCCACGAGGACGGAGCCAGCCGGGATGCAATCAGGTCACTCAGCTTCCGCAGCTCGGCGAAGCTCCGTCTAATCGCTAGCTCATCGCCATCGAGCGGCCCGATGGCCATCAATCCAGAAATATCTAAACTCTTTAATGTTAAGAGTTTCTCTGCGATCTTGAGTGCCTCGCCCGGTTGACACCCGGACTTCTGGATCTCGCCCGAAGTGTTCACCTGAAGCAGGACTCTCGGCCGTTTGCCGAGTCGAGAACAGGCCAGATCCAGCTTTTCGGCCAATTCGACCGAGTCCACAGAGTCTATAGAGTCGAACAGCTCGGCGGCGCGTTTTGCCTTGTTGCTTTGCAGATGGCCAATCAGATGGAGTTTGCCATGCGGAAATTCCCGACCAAGCCATCCATCCCCATATTTTTCAGATGCTTCCTGAACGCGATTCTCGCCTAAGTCCAGCACTCCGGCGGCACATGCTTTGCGCGCAAATTCCGGGGGGTGTGTTTTCGTGACGGCCACGATCCGAACCTGACCGGCATCCCGCCCGCAAGTCCGGCATATAGTTACAATTTTTTCAGTAACTTCCGCAAGCTGTTCTGAGAAGTAGTTGCGCAACTATGAAAGACCCTACCCGATTCAGGTGAGCTAAAAATATACAGCTTTGTCCCTGAAACCGCAAGCCGCAGCCCCCTCGCCAGAATGTTTCGGGGAGGGAAAAACCCGCCCGAAATGTCCGATTCTCGTGCCTCGCAGGATACGGAATTGACGAAAAATATGAGTGTTGCCGAGTTGATTCTCGCGGAGAATATCGTTAACTTGCATAGCTTCCGCCCTCGTGCAGCCTGCTTGGCGAGCAGTCTGCGGCGGACTATCATTACGGCACCGGAAGATCTGCGGCTTCCGGTCGAACTTTCAACTCCATTCAACTGGTTGCCGCAATGACCCACGGACGTATGGTTCTTCTCGCGGGATTGGCCGCGCTCTGGATTCTATCAGGGTGCAGCTCGTCACGCGAACTCGGACAAGCTCCGAGCGCTCCGCAACTTCGCGAAAGATTGAGTCAAGAACCGACTCAACTTTCCGACCGCGAAAAATGGAGCCTGGCGCGTAAAGCCTACGCCCAAGCCCTCAAAGAAGAGCAGCGCGGCGAGAGCGAAAACGCCGCCTACTTCTACGAAGCCGCCCTCGAATTGCTCGGCTCGCTTGATCTTGCGACCATTGAACTCGACATGCACCGTGTCGCCAGCTTCAATCGCAAAGTTCTGGCAAGCTATGATCTCTTCGTCGCCAATCTGAAAACGCTTCCCGAGTCGAGCGGCCTGACCGCTGTGATCGAAGCCGGCGAAGCGCAACACGCAGGCGAAGAGGAAGAGGACGACGCTCCCGAAGAAATTGAATCCGTTGACGAATACCGGCGCTATGTCCCGGCAGACTTGGAGAACATACAGCCCTCCAAGCCGATGCTGCCCCCCGTGCCGATGGAAATCAATGCGCGAGTCCGCAATCAGATTCACTTCTTCCAAACCAAGGGAAGAAAGGTGATGCTGACGTGGATGCAGCGCAAAGCGACGGTCTTCCCCCGACTGAGACCGATTCTACGAGAAGAGGGCATTCCTGATGAAGTGCTCTATCTTTCGATGATTGAATCGGGTCTCAACATGAATGCCTATTCCTATGCAAGCGCATCGGGACTCTGGCAGTTCATTCCGGGCACGGGCAGATTGTACGGACTGCATATTGACCGCGTGTACGACGAACGCCGTCACGTGGAATACGCCACGCGAGCCGCGTGCGCATATTTGAGAAAACTTCACGATGAGTTTGGGGATTGGTATCTGGCCATGGCCTCCTACAATTGCGGAGAGGGCCGTGTGGCAAAGGATATCAAGCGCTGTCATACGCGCGACTATTGGGAGTTGCACAAGTTGCCCCGTCAGACGCGAGGCTACATACCGACCTATCTGGCGGCGCGAGCGATCTGCGAAAATCCCGAACACTACGGCTTCCCGCCGATGCCGCCCGAAAGACCCTTTGAATGCGAACGGATCTATGTGCAGGGCGGATACAAGATTGAGGACGTCGCACGCGCTGCCGGGCATGATCCGCAGACCGTGCGCGACTTGAATCCGGAATTTCTCAAGGGCGTGGTTCCCGATCGCGGACAACCAATGATGGTTCGCCTGCCGGGCGCTGCATCTGAGTCATTTGAAGTCGAACTCGCGACGGTCCCCAAGACCATCATCGCGCCGACCTCTTCACACCGCGTGCGCAAAGGCGACACACTGAACAAGATCGCCGCGAAATACGGAACCTCGACCGCCGCGATCATGGCGCTGCCGGAGAATAAGCGAGTGAAGGCGCGATCGCTGAGAGTCGGGCAGGAAATCGTGATCCCGGTTGCGCAGGTGCAGTACGCCGAGAGCAAACCTGTCGAAAAAACTGCGGAGCCTGAAGCCAAACTCGAAACAGCTGTCTTGACGACTCAGGACAGTCGAGTGACCTACACCGTGCATCGCGGCGAAACCCTGGGGAAAGTGGCGCGTCAGCTTGGCGTGTCAGTGGATCAGATCTGCCGCGAAAACGGCATTTCAAATCCCAATAAGATTGAGCCGGGCCAGAAGCTCACGATCACGGTGAAGGGTGACCCGCAATACGTCGAGAAGACTCCCGTGCGCTCGACGAAAAACCTGCGCGCGGACAAGGGCGACCAGGAATACTACACCGTCCGCCGCGGCGATACCGTCTGGAGCATTGCACAGCGGCACGGTTTGGACACCAACACGATTCTCAAGCTCAATCGCCTGAACCGTTCGTCGAAAATCTATCCGGGACAGAGACTGATCGTCAGCAGATAGCCTAACGCTGTCCGTAAATTGGGGAGGAAAGTATGAGCCGAACTGTTACGAAGCAAGAGCTGGTCGAGCGTCTGTCCAGCGGGATAGGCTTGACCAAGAATGAGGTTCATGCGGTGGTAGATGGATTCCTGGCTCTGGTCATGGACTCCGTCTCTTCCGGTGAACGCGTTGAATTGCGCCGTTTCGGAGTCTGGAAGTGCGCGAAGCGAAAGGCCCGCACGTTGAAGACGCCCGGAGGGTCGCAAGAGGTTGCCCTGCCTGACCGCACCGTGGCGGTCTTCACGCCCGCCGATGAATTCCGCGAGCGAATGGCGCAAGGTGAGTGCGTCGAGAGTTGACCGTATCCCTCCGGTTCCCGTCTCGAATCCAAGAGTTTTCAATTCCCGGCCCGCGCGCGACGCAGGTCCAGTCCCGCTGTCTTTCACTTTCTATAAATAAACCAAGAACCCCGTCACTTTTGTGACGGAAAAAGGAGAAAATCACTTGCCCTGCGGAAGAAAGCGTAAGCGTCACAAGATGTCGACGCACAAGCGCAAAAAAAGACTGCGTAAGAATCGCCACAAAAAGAAACTTCGTTAACACGCAAGCATCACGTGCCCTGCGCGTGCATTTGCTTTGTCGTTCCTCGGGTGTGGGCCTTCTTTGTGAGGCCCCGCCGTGTTTGTGGGTCTAACCTCTCGCGTGAAATCCCTCCCAAAATCCATGACGAATGACCCGGACTCGGACGGCGTGCATGCGCTGTCCGTGTCCGATGTTACTCGCGAGATCAAAAAGCTCTTTCGCGAGAATTTTGCGCCGCTGTGGATTGAAGGAGAACTGTCCGGATACAAGAAACATTCGTCCGGGCATCACTATTTCACGCTGAAAGACTCTAACGCGCAGCTATCCTGCGCGATGTGGAAGCTCTATGCCGGCGGATTGCGATTTGAACCGCGCGACGGACTGCTGGTACAGGCTTTCGGCGAAATAGAAGTTTACGAGCCGCAAGGCAAGTATCAGCTCATCGTGCGCGATCTCAGGCTCTCGGGCGAAGGCGCGCTGCAAAAAGCGTTCGAGGACCTGAAACGCAAACTCGAACGCGAAGGGCTGTTCGACCCGAAACGTAAGCGGAAACTGCCGCTATTTCCACACGTCGTCGGACTCGTTACGTCGCCTACCGGGGCCGCGCTGCAGGACATGAAAACCGTGGCCGCGCGACGTTGGCCTCTGGCGAAACTTCTCCTGAAGCCCGTGCGTGTACAAGGGAAGGGGGCTGCCGAAGAGATCGCGCAGGCAATACGCGAGTTTTCAGAAGAGAAGAGCGCCGACGTGCTGATCGTGGGACGGGGCGGAGGCTCGCTTGAAGATCTCTGGGCCTTCAACGAAGA
>JADLDM010000125.1 GCA_020846695.1 bacterium
CGTGACGATGGCCGAATTGAAAGGCACTCTGCTCGCCTTTTATCGCGAACTTTTCGGACAGCAAACCAAAATCCGTTTCCGCCCGCACTTTTTTCCTTTCACGGAACCTTCCGCCGAAGTGGACGTCACCTGTCTGTTCTGCAAGGGCGAGGGATGCCGCGTCTGCAAGCAAACTGGCTGGCTTGAAATGGGCGGCAGCGGCATGGTGGATCCCAATGTGCTTGCAGGAGTCGGCTATGACACGGAAATCTACTCCGGTTTCGCTTTCGGCTTGGGCATAGACCGCATCGCCATGCTCAAATTCGGTATGGACAACATCCGCCTGCTCTTCGACAGTGACGTGCGTTTCCTTAGACAATTCTCCGGCTTAATGCCGAGATAATTTGTAGCGGCTGCCCCCTGTGGCTGCCGATTTGAAGTAAACGAATATGCTCCTCTCTTACAACTGGCTCTCCGAATTTCTCGAACTACCCGTCAAGCAAAATGAGCTTGCCGATGTTTTGACGTGGTTGGGACTCGAAGTTGAGGCCGTCCATTACTACTCTCCTTCACTCGAAAGCGTCGTGATCGGCGAAGTGATTGAGTGCGCGCATATCGAAGGCACCGACCATCTCTCGATTACAAAAGTTGACGTCGGCGGCGAGTCGCTCTCAGTTGTTTGCGGCGCGCCCAATGTGCGAGTCGGTCTGCGTGTTGCCGTGATGCTTGCCGGAGCCACAACTGCTGCAGGAATGAAGATCAAGAAGGCGAAGCTGCGCGGCCACGAGTCGCACGGCATGATTGCCTCAGAGCAAGAGCTTGGCCTTTCCGACTCGCATGGAGGAATTCTCGAACTTCCGCTCGAATGGAAGATCGGCGCGCCTGCGTCGCAATACTTGAATTCCTCCGATACAGTTTACGACGTCGAGATCACTCCCAACCGCCCCGACTTCCTCTCGCACATAGGTGTCGCGCGTGACATCGCCGCGAAGTTCAGAATCCCGTGGCAGCCCAAGCGCTACACCGTGAAGGAGAGCGCTGGAAATACCTCCGACTTTGTTAAGGTCGAAATCCTCGCTCCCGATGCCTGCCCGCGCTACGATGCGCGAGTGGTCACGAATGTGAAAATTGCTCCCTCGCCCTTTGAGGTCTGCTTGAGACTTGCGCGCTGCGGAATCCGTCCGATTTCCAACATTGTGGACGTGACCAACTATCTGATGTTGGAGTACGGTCAACCGTTGCACGCTTTTGATGCGCGTTTCGTCGAGGGCCGCGAAATCCGCGTGCGCTTCGCAGACGAGAAAGAAAAATTCACGACTCTCGACGGCCAAGTTCACTTGATGCACTCCGATTATCTCTTAATCGCCGACAAAGTGAAGGGCATCGCCGTCGCCGGAGTAATGGGCGGACTGAATAGCGAAATCCGAGAGGATACTAAGGATGTAATTATCGAGTGCGCGTATTTCGATCCCGTGCACGTACGCCGCACGGCAAAAGCGCTCGGCATGTCCACTGATTCCTCGCGCAGATTCGAGCGCGGCTGTGATCCCGAAAACGTGCCGCATGTCGCAACCTCCGCCGCTGCGCTCATGCAAGAATGGGGCGGAGGCGAGATTCTCGCCGGTGTTGTAGATTGCCATCCGAAGCCCGTTGCGAGAAAAGTGTTCTCCTTCCGTCCGCGTAAGGCAAGCGAATTGATCGGAATCAACTTTGACGAGAAAGACGTTGAAGATATCTTGGTGCGCCTCGGATGCTCCGTGAAATCCGGAGGCGAAACGTGGCAAGTCGAAGCGCCCTCATGGCGTCCGGACTTGGAACGCGAAGTGGACCTCACCGAAGAGATCATTCGCGTGCGCGGCTACGACGAAATCCCGACAGCCGAAACCAGCGGCGTCGCGCTTTCAGGCCGCGATGACGAGCTGTTCATGCTCAAGCGAACGATCGAAGATATTCTCGTCGGCCAGGGCTTCCTGCAGGCCGTATCGCTTTCCATGTGGAATCCCGAACTGCGCCGTGATCCGCCGGGAATGCCCGAAGGCGTTGAGGTCGCAAATCCGGTCACCGACGAGATGAAGTTCCTTCAGGGTAGCGTGCTGACTCCTCTCTTTCGCGCGGCTTCGGCGAACTTCCAAAGGGGCGACCGCGACCTCAGACTGTTTGAAACCACGCGAAGCTTCCGCAAGGGAGTTCTTGATGATCCGCGAACGTGGGAACGCCAAGTCGTGGCCGGTCTGCTCACGGGCCGCCGCTATCCCCAAGGATGGACGCCCCGCGAAAACCCAACTTTGGATTTCTTCGATTTGAAGGGGCTGATCGAAATTCTGGGACGGAGACTTTCCCTTGACAAATCGCAAATAATTTGCTATGATATTGATACAGGTGGACTTCTGCGGGGTGAATGGCGGGTAGAAGGGGCGTCGCTGGGGAACTTCGGCATCTGGCCGAAATCCCTCTGCAAGGCGCTTGATCTTGATGCTGACGTGCTGTGGTTTGAGTTTGATCTTGCCGCGACCCTCGCACATCGGCCCTCCCGTTTCGCCTACACCGCACTCCCAAGATTCCCCCTGTCATGGAGAGACATTGCCGTGGTGGTGGATTCAGAAGTGACTGCTGAGATTCTGTCCGAGACCATTCGGAGCTCAGCAGGCGAATGGCTCTCCGCACTCTGGCCTTTCGATGTCTTCGAAAGCGACAAATTGGGAGTCGGCAAGAAGTCCGTTGCGCTTCGTCTCGAATTTCAACATCCCGAGCGCAGTCTCGACGCCGCTGAAGTGGATGCGGCGATGCAAGAAGTCATTCAAAATTTGACAGAACAACACTCCGCGCAATTGCGCTGAGGTTATCTATTAGAGCCCTCGGACACTCTCGCAGCATCGCGAGTGAGTCCTTAACCTGTGAACACAGCCGTACCCATATGGACATCAGATCGCTGGATGCGTTGGATGAGAAGATCGGGAGGCTCCTGCGGAAACTCGAATCCATGCAGGAGGATCGCGCTCGCCTTGAACGCGAAATTGGAGAGCTTGCCGAACGCCATGCCGACGCAATGAAGGAATTGGATAGCGCGCGCAAACGCGCCGCCGAGCTGGAAGAAAATCAGCGCGATCCCGGACAGGAAGAACTTATCCGCTCGAAGATCGCTGCGCTCCTGAGCAAACTCGAGGCGGCCTAAAGGAGAGGCCGAAACCCTGATGCCCGATTTCTCTGCCGAATCCGAACGCGAAGACGCGATCCGCGTCACTATCCTCGGCAAGGAATATCGCCTCCTGCCCACCGGTGACCCTGACTATATGAGACATGTGGCCGAACTGGTGGACCGCAAGATGACCGAGGTGCAACGACGCGACCGCTCGCAACCCCCGAGCAATGTCGCCGTGCTTGCGGCCCTGCAACTCGCGCATGAACTGCTCGAACTGCAAAAACAGCAAGATCACATTTTGCAATCGGTCGAAGGAAAGGCAAAGCAACTCGAAATCGCTCTCGAACAGAAACTTCATGAACTCGGAGTCTGATTCACTTCGCCACGCGAACCGTTGAGGTACGGAGGACATACCTAAAGCAATCCCTTTCACAACCATATCGTCAAGTTGATCCCTGTTTGGCAGCTTCTTGATTCAAGAACCATTAGTCAATGAATGAGGGAGTTCGACTCCGGCGTCTATCGCAAGCCTAAGTCCGCGTCATGCGGATTCCTTCGGGATAGTGGAAGCGAGAACCGTTCGGGCGGGTTCCCAACGTGTCGTACCAGGTTCTTGGTACCACGACTGCCCTCAGGGATTTTTTTTATACAGCGGGGACAATCCCACCTATGAACGTATATCTTATTGTCGCACTTGCCGCCGGGTCCGGCATCGCCGCCTTTCTGATCGGCTGGTTCATGAGCCGCTCGATCATGAAGGATCGAATGGCCTCAAGCCAGCAGGAATCGGACAGGATCATCGCCGAAGCGCAGAAAGAAGCGGAGACTCTGTTCAAAGAGAAGACGCTCGAATTGCGCGACGAGCAGCTTCGCCAGCGCTCCTCCATGGAGAACGAGGTTCGTCAGCTAAAGGACGAAGTCGCACGGCAGGAACGCTCGCTTAGAGACCGCGAAGCCAACATGAAGAACCTGCGCGATGAAGTGGATAAGAAGCGCAAGGAAGTGGACAAGCTGATCGGCCAAAATGTGCAGAAGGAGAAAAACCTCGCGCAGAAGGAGACCGAACTTGAAGAGACTCTCACAAAGGCGCAATCGGAACTCGAACGCGCAGCCGGGCTCTCCAAGGATGAGGCGCTCGATCAGTTGAAGGAATCTCTTCTGCAGCAGGCCCGTGACGATACGTCCGAGTTGGTCAAGAACATGCGCGATGAAGCGCGCATTACCGCCAATCGAGAAGCGCGCGAGGTCGTCGTCTCCGCGATACAGCGTTCGGCGGCGGATCATTCGGTGGAGAATACGGTTTCAGTCGTGCATATTCCCAACGATGAAATCAAGGGCCGCATCATCGGACGCGAAGGGCGCAACATCCGCGCTTTTGAACAGGCGACGGGCGTGGACATCATCGTGGATGATACACCGGAGACTGTGGTGGTCTCAGGATTCGATCCCTATCGCAGGGAAATCGCGCGACTCGCATTAGAGCAGCTCATGGCGGACGGACGCATTCATCCGCAGCGCATCGAAGAGCTGGTCAAGAAGATCGAGAAGGAGATGGACGAGAAGCTGATGCAAATCGGCGATGCGGGCTGTCTCGAAGCCGGC
>JADLDM010000126.1 GCA_020846695.1 bacterium
CAGCTTCTGCGGGGCGGAAAACACCACATACGGGGTCTGCTCGCCGTCCCGCAAAGTTGTGTCATAAAAACGAATGACTCGCGCCGACTTCATTACAGAATATAGTCCGCTTCCCTCAGAAGTGCAATCACTGATAGGGCTCTGCAATCGAATTGAAGAAATGCCGCAAGATGAGTAAATTAACAGGTTATGAGCGAAACACCGTCCCAACCTGTCGCGACCTCGCACGAGGAGCTGACAATCTTGCTTCCGGCCGAGCAGCACGCCGTGCTACTGCGCGAGTGCAATTCGACGCGGCTGATTGTGGCAGGCGGGGTTCGCTATGCCTATCCCACTGTGCGCGAGTTGCAGGAGGCATTGCGTGAACAGCGGCGCAAGTGGGGGTTCTTTGCACGTAAGTTCGATGACGAAAGGATGCTCTGCTGGATTCCCGAATGGGTGAATAGCTTGGATGAATCCGGTAATCATGCGGAAGGCTCTCTCGCGCAGTATGTCTGTGATGACCGCCCCGCAGTGATTCCGCAGATGACGCAGATGGTATTCGTGCCGCGTTCGGAATGGCGGACGGGAGTGAAGCGTGCGCAGCGGGAGATTTCGTCAGGCAATTTGCGGAAGGTTGTGCTCTCACGTTGGGCGCGCGCGCAGGCGAGCGAGAGAATTTCGATCACGGGTTCCGCCAATCGTTTGCTTTCACTTGCGACCGACACGACAGCCTATCTCTTGCGCATGGACAACGAAACTTGGTTGGGCGCGACACCTGAGATGCTTTTTCATCGCAACGGTTATGACGTGCGCGTGGACAGTCTTGCCGGCACGGTGCGCGATTCCAAGGCGCGCAAGGGCGGGTTTTCGGACAAGGAACTGCTCGAACAGGAACTCGTCACGGAATTCGTGACGGATGAGTTGCGCAACTTGGCCTCCGAAGTCACGGTTTCACCCATAGAGCAGCGCGGAGCGGCGGGGCTCTTGCACGCGCACGCCGAAATCCGCGCGACTCTAAATGAAAACATCGGCGACGATGAACTCTTGGCGAGTCTTCATCCGACACCCGCAGTGTGCGGCCTCCCGCGAGGAGAAGCAAGCAAGTTGATTCGCGAGATCGAGACTTTTTCGCGCGGCTACTATAGCGGAGTGCTCGGCTGGACGGACGGCGAAACTACGACTGCATGGGTCATGCTTCGCTGCGCAATGGTGAACGGAGCAAACGCGGAATTTTTCGGCGGCGCGGGAATTGTTGCGCAGTCCGATCCCGACATGGAGTTCGACGAATGCGGATGGAAGATGGAGACGGCGTATCGCGCGGTCTTCGACACGATTCCCGACATGAACTTTCCCGCGAGACTCGCGTGAACATTCCCAACGCAAAGTATCTGCAAGCGAAACTGATTTCAGACGTGCTCGCGCAGCACGCGGTGGAGCGCGTCGTGATTTCGCCGGGCTCCCGCTCGACTCCACTCGCTCGCACATTCTATCTCGATGAGAGATTTCGCTCAACGGTTTTGACGGATGAGCGCAGCGCGGCTTTCTTTGCATTAGGTCAGGCGAAAGCAAGCGGGAAAGCCGTTGCGCTGATTTGCACTTCAGGCACGGCGGGCGCACACTACTATCCGGCAATTATTGAGGCGGCGCAGACGGGAATTCCGCTGGTCGTCTTGACGGCGGACCGTCCAAGATCATTGCGTCATACCGGCGCGCCGCAGACGATTGATCAGGCGGCGCTATTCGGAAAATACGCCCGCATGACGATTGATTTGGACTCACCATCTCTCTTATTAGAGCAGATGCAGGAGAGTCTCTACTGGATCGAACGCGCCGTGCGTTGCGCCTTTGACTCGCCGCAAGGGCCGGTTCACATAAATGTGCCGATGGAGGAACCGCTTGTTCCGAATGAAACAGAAGCGGAAGCCTGCGCGCGGCTTGCGGAGCAGTTGAAGCTAAGTTCTGTGACTCAGACGCCACAGAATGCCGTCGAAGTTGCGAAAGAAGATTTGCAGCGACTCCGCGAGGCCTTCTGCGGTTTGATTGTATGCGGGTACGACAGCGCGCGCGATGAAGATGAGCAAAACGCTATCTACGGGCTTGCAAGGAAACTCGGCTGGCCGATTCTTGCAGACGTGACTTCGGGACTTCGTTTCTGTGGCGAGCCGGTTGTTCCTTTCCACGACTTGTTTCTCAGAGCGGATGAGCTTTCACATCTCGCACCTGATTGCGTGCTTGAGTTCGGCGGCTATCCGACGAGCAAATCGCTGAACCACTATCTGAATCATCATCGCGCATGGACGCTGCGGGTTCAAAGAGATTCATTGCCTCGCGACCCTGATCTTCGCGCGCGGAAAACAGCTTTCTGTGATGTTGCGCAATGGTGCCGCGACGTTACGAAGTCCGTCACGGTTTCGCGGGATTCCCTTCTGCTTGATCCGTATCAGAAGGCGGCGCAGACAATTCACCATGCGCTGGGGGAAACATCATTAGATGATCACGCCGGGAGTGAATGGTCTTTCGTGCGCGCGGCAATGGAAGCGCTTCCCGACGACAGCAATCTGATTCTCGCGTCAAGTATGCCGGTTCGCTATACCGACATATTCGCGAGTGCAAACGGGAAAACGATTCGCGTCTTTAGTCAACGCGCGACCAACGGGATTGACGGAGTTCTCAGTCACGCCGCAGGAATTTCCGTCGCGAGTGGAAGACCATCGCTCTTGATTTGCGGTGATCTTGCGTTCCTGCATGATCTGAACGGCCTGAACGCCGTGCGCAGTTGTAATGAAATAGTGATTCTCCTGCTCAACAACAACGGCGGCGGCATCTTCAGCTTCCTCCCGATTTCCGAATGGCCGGATACGTTCGAAGCGCTGCACGGCACGCCGACGGATGTTAACTTTCGGAGAGCGTGCGAGGCATATGGCATCGCTTGGCAAGAAATCTGCAAGCCATCAGCCTTTGCATTTCAGGGAGAATATCCTCGCGTTTTTGAGGTGAAGACGGATCGCAGTCGGAATTTCGAAAAGCACCAAGAATTTGTCTCCCGAATTTTGTCGCGGTTCGAGCGATGAAGATTGAAACCTCCAGCATCACTTGGAACACAGAGGCGAGTGGATCCAAGCCGCTGCCGCCGCTTGTTCTACTGCACGGTTTTGCTCAGTCACTGCGAAGTTTCGACGAATTTGCAGAGGTGCTCGGCGATGCGTTTCGGATACTGCGCGTGGATCTGCCGGGGCACGGAGCGACCGCGTGCAAACACGATCGGCTTTCATGGGCAACTCTAACGAGTGAGTTGCGCGATGCTATTTCTCAGCTTGATTCGAGACCTGCGCATTGGTTCGGGTACAGTCAGGGAGGAAGAGTAGCTTTGATGACGGCGCTTGAGGACAACGCCCGAATCAAATCGCTTTGTTTGCTTGGCGCGAGTCCGGGGATTGCCGATATAACGGAGCGGCGAAAGAGAAGTGATAGCGATACCCTGCTTGCGCAGAGCATTCGCCAACGCGGGATTGATTGGTTTGTTTCCTATTGGGAAGCATTGCCGATTTTCTCTTCGCAATGGGCATTGCCCGAAGAGAAGCAAGAGAGGATTCGGCGCGAGCGATTGAAGTGCGATCCGAAGGGGCTTGCCTTTGCGCTTGAGCAGTTCGGCACGGGCACGCAGCCCGACTGTTATCCGCTGCTGCGCGAATGGAAGAAACCACTGATGCTGATGGCCGGTCAGCATGATATGAAGTTTGCGGCGAGCAATCGGAAGATTGCGGAGACATCGCAAGCGAATCCGCTCGTACATAGTGTGATTTCGGGCGCGGGGCATGCGGCGCACATTGAACAGCCGGCAATGCTCGCTCAATTAGTCGAAGAGTTTTGCAAATCAGTCAAGGAATAGAAGATGAGCAAGTTTCCATGGAAGAGCGCAGGAGAGTATAGCGATATTGTCTATGAGAAGTGGAACGGCATCGCGAAGATCACGATCAATCGTCCAGAAGTAAGAAATGCGTTTCGTCCGCAAACGCTGTTTGATTTGCAGGCGGCGTTCCTCGACGCGCGGGAGGATGGTGAAGTTGGTGTGATCATTCTCACGGGCGCGGGCGACGAGGCATTCTGCTCGGGAGGCGATCAGAAGATTCGCGGTGATCAGGGGTATGTCGGAGCGGACAAGGTGCCGCGATTGAATGTGCTTGATTTGCAGAAGCAGATTCGCTCGCTTCCGAAGCCCGTGATTGCGATGGTTGCGGGGTATGCGATCGGCGGCGGCCACGTGCTGCACGTCGTGTGCGATTTGACGATTGCAGCGGAGAATGCGCGCTTCGGGCAAACGGGTCCGCGCGTGGGATCATTTGACGGCGGATTCGGCGCTGGCTATCTCGCGCGCATTGTCGGTCACAAGAAAGCCAAAGAGATTTGGTTCTTGTGTCGGCAGTATGACGCGAAGCAGGCGCTCGATATGGGACTTGTCAATGCGGTTGTGCCGCTATTGCAGCTTGAGGAAGAGACTGTGAAGTGGTGCAAAGAGATGTTGACGATGTCGCCGATGGCGCTGCGCTGTTTGAAGGCAGCGTTCAACGCAGAAACCGACGGCGAATCAGGGATTCAGGAATTGGCGGGCAATGCGACGTTGCTCTACTATATGAGTGAAGAGGCGCAGGAGGGCCGCAACGCCTTCAAGGAAAAACGCCCACCGGATTTCTCGAAGTTCAAGAGATTGCCGTAGGTGACATCATGATCCGAAAAGTCGGAATCTACTGGAGTGTTGTGTTTCTGGCAGTGCTCGTGGCCACATTTAGGATTGGATTGAGTTCGCAATACGGTGCAGCCGCACTTCGATCCTATATCTACGATGACGGCTTCTATTACTTAGAGATAGCTGAGAACATTGTTCAAGGTCACGGATCCACATTCGACGAAGTGTCGAGCACAAACGGATATCAACCACTCTGGATGTTGATCCTTCTGCCCATCGCATCACTGACGAGTCATCTGCCCACAGATGCTTCCACACTTCTATTCTTGCTTTGGAACCTTGCATTCTACTCGATGATCGCCCTTGTTGCTTGCAACATGATCCGAAAGCGTTGGGGACAGGCCGCCGCAATGATTGCAGTGTTAATGCTCGCATTCTCAAAGTTTGCCAGCATCCTCTCGGGCGGAGTTGAAGCACCGCTTCTTGCAATAGGCTTGTTGACTGTCTACATCACTTATGAAGTTATCTCTGAGGAGACCAGCGGATCGACTCCGTTCCTGGCATTTGGAATGTCGAGTGCAATCGTGGTGCTCACACGTCTTGATCACGTATTCTTTGTACTGCCGTTCTTCTGCGTGCTCACATGGCGGATGCTTCATGGCCATCTTAGAATTCGACAATTCGTTTTGACCACATTGCCGGGCGTGGTACTGGTTGGTGCCTATTTCAGCCTCAACCAGTACTTGTTCGGTCACGTTTTTCCGATCAGCGGTGCGAACAAGGTCTCAGCGTTCCTAAGTCTTGAGAAGACGTTGTGGCA
>JADLDM010000127.1 GCA_020846695.1 bacterium
CAAGCCCTTCTCATTCAGAATCAAACCTGATAGAACTGTGCGCTCGGGTTTGTTCTCGGGCTTTGTGAAGTGACGGAACAGCGCATCGGTGTCGGCCATTTGCGGGACTTTTTCGGGATGCACGAAGGAGCCGAGCTGGAGCATGTCCACACCGGAAGCAATCAGCGCATCCGCCCACTGAATTTTCTGTTCAATTGGGACGACTTGCTTTTCCATCTGCAAGCCGTCGCGCAGTCCCACTTCATGTAGTACGAATGCGCTCATACGGTCGTATTGTTTTCAAGTTGTGATACTCCTCAGATTCCGGCGGGGAACCGCGCGACATCACCCTGTTATTGGTCTCCGATACCGGTTCGTCGCGCTTAATCCCCGCTCGGCGACAAACGACGGCACATGCCTAATTCGACATTAGGCGAGTTTCTCCGCGATCGCCTTGCCCATCTCAAGTGTGGTGTTCGATCCGCCCATGTCATAGGTGCGCACCTTGCCCTCCTTGATGACGGCGGCGGTAGCAGCTTCAACTTTGTTCGCCAACTCGATCTCACCCAACCATTCCAGCATCTGCTTGGCAGAGAGAATCGTCGCGATCGGATTTACTTTGTACATGCCGGAATATTTCGGAGCGGAACCGTGCGTCGGTTCAAACACACCGAGCTTATCACCGATGTTTCCTGAGCAGCCGAAGCCTAATCCGCCGACAAGCTGTGCGCAAAGATCACTGACGATATCGCCATAGAGATTCGGCGCAACGAGCACGTCATAGTTGAACGGATTCTTCAACAGCCACATCATAATGGCGTCCACGTTCGCTTCATCGAAGATGATGTTCGGATAATCCTTCGCGACTTCCTTCGCCATTTCGAGGAACAGCCCGTCCGCCGCGCGCACAACGTTGGCTTTGTGCACAACAGTGACTTTCTTGCGTCCATGTTTGGCGGCAAACTCAAAGGCCGCGCGCACGATGCGCGCCGAGCCCTTGCGCGTGTTCACTTTGCAGGAGACAGCGTAGTCCGCGCCGTTCAAGTCCTTAAACGCTCCGAACGGCTTCGAGAGTTTCGTCAAGGTCTCTCTCAGTTCATCCGGCACGGGCGAGAACTCGACACCCGCATATAGGTCTTCGGTGTTTTCACGGAAGACAACGAGATCAATATTCTCTTTGAAGTTCAGAGGATTGCCCGGATAGCCCTTACACGGTCTCAGGCAAACATAGAGATCGAAGAGCTGTCTCATGCGCACGATCGGCGAGCGATAGATCAGACTCTTGCCGCGCAATTCCGTCACGAGTTCCTGTTCGGCCTGTTTCATTGGCTTTGAGGTAATCGCTCCGAACATCGCAGCGTCCACGCGATTCAGCAGATCAATGGTTCGCTGCGGCAGCGCGTCGCCTTCCTTGCACCAGAACTCCCATCCGATATCGCCATGCACGTACTCGGCATTGAAATCGAGCTTGTCTAAGACCAGCTTTGCAGCTTCCAGAACTTCCACGCCGACTCCGTCACCGGGCAGCCAGCCAATCTGATACTTTTTACTCACGGACGATTCTCCAGTTGTTTTGTCGCGGCAGGTCCCATCCCCGCCGGGAAAGGGTCGAGAACGGAGCAGAACTCAAATATAGTGAATGATTTCACGAAAGAAAACTCTCCCAGCAATCGGTGCGTTCACGCGCAATTGAGTTGAAATAGCGTTCACAAGGAGTTAGAATCTGACAAAAACCGTAGAGAATCAGATCTGGCCAAGTGGAGTCTTTTGCAAGCCTCCTCCCGCATTGGAAACACGACTTGATTAACTACATGAATCAGTTTGCGCCTTTTTGCACAAGTAGAATGAGACTGAAGAGGGCCAATTTACTTTACGTGACAAGCTCGCATTCTGGCGAACGTAGATTATTGTTTTTGCTGAGTTGAGAAACCCATACGAGACTCGGATAACAGCGATCACAATTGCGGAGCCACAATTAAGTGCGTATATTAATTAATGACAATCTTGAAAGGAAGCCCCACAATTTATCGATTGGCTTCCCAGTAGAGCCTCAGACCAAATTACCAGCGTAGGACGGACATAAATGGCCGATCATCCCACACCCTTCGTCGAAATCGTTCCTCATCTCTGCAAAGCCTGTCAAAGGTGTGTCGAAGTCTGCAAGCCCGCCGTGCTCGAAACGAACCACGAGCGTGCCTTCAACGAACTGGGCTACCAATGGGTCACCTACACGTGTGACGGCTGCACGGGCTGCGGCGCGTGTTTCTATGCCTGCCCCGAACCCGGCGCAGTCATTGTTTATAAGAAAGACTCCGCCGCGTAACAAGTCTATTCGGCGCTGTGTAGCTGCTGCCCCCGTGGCTGTAGACGCCAACCGAAAATCTCTCCGCATTGTAAATTTGAGTTTGTAAATTGGAATTTTTCCGATGGAACTAATCAAGGCCAATGAAGCGGTGGTAAAAGCCGCAATTCTGGCAGGCTGCACACAGTATTACGGCTATCCGATTACGCCAGCCTCGGAAGTAGCGATGGCCGCGGCAAAATATTTGCCTAAAGTCGGCGGCACATTCCTGCAAGCGGAATCTGAAGTCGCCGCGATCAACATGGTCTATGGCGCATCCGGCGCAGGCGCTCGCGTCATGACGGCCTCCTCTGGACCCGGAATTTCTCTCAAGCAGGAAGGCGTCTCGTATCTGGCTGCCGCCGAACTTCCTTGTGTCATCGTGGATGTCATGCGCGCGGGCCCCGGTTTGGGAAATATCTGGCCGGAACAGGGCGATTACACTCAGGTTGTACACGGGGGAGGACACGGCAACTACAAGTGCTTGGTGTTCGTTCCGAATTGCGCGCAAGAGATGGCCGATCTTACGATCCTTGCCTTTGAACTCGCTGAAAAGTATCGTATGCCCGCCTATCTTCTTACCGACGCTTACATCGGTCAAATGATGGAACCAGTCACCTTTCCCTCGGAGTGCAAGAAGCCCGCTCGCAAGGATTGGGCGCTCTATGCCGATCATGACTCTAAGGACGTGTTGATTTCTTCAATCTACATGTCCACGGAATCTCTGGAACAGCACAACCGCAAGTTGCAGGAACGCTATGCGGAGATAGAGGCGAACGAAGTTCGCTACGAAGAGGTGCAAGTGGAAGACGCGGATCTTATCTTGACCGGCTACGGCTTTGTTTCGCGCTTGCTGTTCTCTGTCATGGAAAATCTTCGAGCGGAAGGACATAAAGTCGGCCTCTTTCGTCCGATCACCGTCTTTCCCTTCCCGACGAAGCGGTTTGAAGAACTCGCGGAGCAGGGCAAAGCTATTCTCGATGTCGAGTTGTCCAACGGCCAAATGCTGAGGGATATTCAACTCGCTGTGGGCAAGAATCGCCCGCTCTATTTCTACAACCGCATGGGCGGGGCAGTTCCCTCGGTTGCCGAATTGACCGATGTAGCGCGCAAATACTTGAGGTAGTCATCATGTCAAATAATGTTCTCGAAAAGCCCGAGTCCTTTTACGATACCTTTGAACGCAAGGGCGGCCCCAAGGAGACCACGCACTATTGTCCCGGCTGTGGGCACGGCAACGTGCATAAGCTGATTGCCGAGGCGCTTGATGACATGAAGCTCTCAGATCGCGCAGTTTTTGTCTCTCCGGTCGGCTGCTCCGTGTTTGCCTACTACTATTTCGACACGGGCAATATTCAAGCTGCTCACGGTCGCGCGCCTGCGGTGGGCACAGGCGTCAAGCGCACGCGCCCCAATTCCATCGTGATTTCCTATCAGGGTGACGGCGACCTTGCATCCATTGGCACGGCGGAAATTCTCCATGCGGCCAATCGCGGCGAGCAGATGACGGTCTTCTTCATCAACAATGCGATCTACGGCATGACCGGTGGTCAGATGGCCGCGACGTCGCTGATCGGCATGAAGACGACGACCAGTCCCTATGGGCGCACGGTTGAGAATGAGGGGTTTCCGCTTCACATGGCGGAGATTATGGCCACGCTTGAAGCTCCCGTCTTCGTCGCGCGCTGTCATCTTGCAGACTTGAAGGGCATTATGAATACGCGCAAGTGCGTGCGCAAAGCGATCCAGTCACAGGTTGATGGCAAGGGATTTTCCTTTGTCGAAATTCTCTCGCCTTGTCCCACGGGCTGGAAGATGGATACGCATGCCGCGTGCGAGTTCATTGCCAACGAGATGCTCCCCGTCTTTCAAGACAAGGTCTTCAAAGACGAGATCGCGACACGCACGGGTCATCACAGGGAAGAGCAAAATCCCTCCGATACGGAGATACTTGAATCTCTCGAATTGAATACGTTGGGCGATCCGTTCCCGATTGACAAGAAGTTCATGGACGCGTTCACGACGACGGAATTCAAATTCGCAGGCTTTGGCGGTCAGGGTGTTTTGACTGCGGGCGCAGTCTTGGCGGCTCACGGAATGCAGGAGAATCTGAACGTTTCTTGGATTCCCTCTTATGGTCCTGAAATGCGCGGCGGCACGGCGAATTGTTCAGTGATTCTCTCCAAGTCGCCAATCGGCTCTCCTTTCGTCGTACAACCTGACGTACTCGCGGTGATGAACGATCCCTCGATGGATACATTTGAAAATGACGTCAAGCCGGGCGGTCTGATGATTGTTGACAGCACGATCATTCAGAGGAAGAGCCGTCGTTCGGACATCGAAACTCTTTACATTCCGCTAACGCAGATTGCGAATGATCTCGGCTTGAAGGCGGCAGCGAACATGGTGCTGCTGGGAGCCTATCTTGAATACAGCAAGCTGATGCCGCTTGAGCACCTCAAGAAGATTGCTCCCAAGGGTATTAAGCGCAAGCAGCTCGCCGAGCA
>JADLDM010000128.1 GCA_020846695.1 bacterium
CAGAGGGTAATCCAACCAGCGCGGTGGCAGAAAATTGCGCCCGAAAATCTTTCTGCCAAGAGTCGCAAGGCCATCCGAAATCGTTCCCACCGGACAGAGCCACGAACAAAACGTCTTCCTCAATAGAAAGCTCATCACCAGAAAGCAGAGCACGAGGATCGCGGATGCCGGATGCACGGGATTCAGCGCACCGTTTGCAAACCGGTCAATGATCCCCATCAGCCCCGAGATCGGCAGCCAGCCCTCCGCTCCCGCAGGTCGCTTCGGCAACGGCCCTTCGACGGTGGACTGCGCCGCCACAACGAAGTTGTAGAACTGCACGCACAGCCAGACATTCAGAGCGGCGAAACCCAGCTGAACAACACGGCGCGGGGTCCAGAATCTCTTCTTTTCTTTGGACTTAAGTGTGTCCGGGAGGGGCTTCTTGACCTGCCTGATTGGGAGAGCAGTGGTTGCTTCCAGTTCCATCGTCAGTCCAATCCTAATAGTCTACTCGCTTATCCATTTTAAGATAGTGAATAGATTGTCACAGGTCAAGTGACAATTGAGCACACAAAAAGGGCCGCCCGAAGTGCTTGTCAAGCACTCAGACGGCCCTACAAAACAAACTAAACGAATCCTACTTCGCGCCCAACGCAATGCCGCCGCGCTTGGAGAACATGATGGCTCCGGCGAGAACGGCAAGCGAGAGGATCACAACAACGTAACCGCCGCCGGTATTGTGCATCACCACCGTGGAGGGAGCAATCAGAATCGCGACCAAGTTCATCACCTTGATCATCGGATTGAGCGCGGGACCTGCGGTGTCCTTCAGCGGATCACCGACCGTATCGCCGATCACACCGGCTTTGTGCGCTTCCGTGCCCTTGCCGCCCAGATAACCGTCTTCAATTTTCTTCTTGGCATTGTCCCATGCGCCGCCCGCATTCGACATGAACACGGCCATGAGCTGACCCGCGAGAATACAACCTGCAAGGAAACCACCCAACGCGTATGGCCCAAGCCAGAAGCCGACCAGAATCGGAGCGAAAATCGCCAAGAGTCCCGGTCCAAGCAATTCCTTCTGCGCAGCGGCAGTTGAGATCGCAACGCAACGCGCGTAATCCGGCTTGCCCTTTTCGCCGACGCCCTTGTATTCCATGATGCCGGGAATCTCTCGGAACTGACGGCGAACTTCTTCAACCAACAAGACCGCAGCGCGAGACACTGCGCGAATAGCGAAACTTGAAAACAGGAATGGCACCGCGCCGCCCAACAACAAACCGACAAAGATGTTCGGCAAGTTCACCTGAATACCGGTCGTAAGAATCGCTGCATCTCGAACAGCTACCGTGTCAATGAATGAACGATAGAGCGCGACAGCGGCAATCACAGCCGTCGCAATCGCAAATCCCTTTGTCAAGGCTTTCGTCGTATTGCCGACCATATCCAAACGCGCAACGATGTTGTGCGCTGCATGATTCTTCGAGCCGTCGGGATTGATCAGCGCACCCGACATTTCGAACACGCCGTTCGCATTGTCCGAAATCGGTCCGAACGTGTCTTCCGCAAGCACATAGCCCGTTGTCGCAAGCAATCCAAGACCCGTCAGCGCAATCGCATAAGCAGCCATCGCCGGATCACCGAACAAGGCGTACGCGCCGAAAATCGTTGCGGCAATCGCGACAATCGCCCACACCGAAGATTCCAGACCTTCCGACAGACCGGAGAGAATCAGCGTGGCAGGGCCGGTCTTTGCAGCAGTCGCAATTTCCGTCACCGGCCCCTTTTCTGCGGCAGTAAAATGCTCCGTCAATTTGCCGATGACATAAGTCAGCACTACTCCGAAGAACGTCGCGAGGAACGCGTATTTCCAGAAGTGTCCGACAACTTCGGCCATGTCTCTGTTCGCATTCCCCGGTATCGCAGGCAGACCGGAATTGAACACCCAATAGGCTACGCCAAGAAATCCGAGCGAAGCCACTGCGATCGAAACAAATGCCCCGCGATTGATCGGCTGCATCGGATTCATGTCGGGATCATCTTTTCCCGTCACCGCCATGATGCCGATGATCGAAGCAACCACACCGACCGCGCGAACCAACAGCGCGAAGATTACGAGCTTCAATGTGAACACTGCCGTAAACGATCCCGGCGTCATCACATTTCCGAATCCCGCCGTCTGCAATGCACCACCCACCGCAGCCGCGAGAATAATTGCGGCGACAAGCGTCACTTCGTAAGATTCAAACACGTCCGCGGCCATACCGGCGCAGTCACCGACGTTATCACCGACGTTATCGGCAATCGTCGCGGCGTTGCGCGGATCATCTTCGGGAATTCCCGCTTCAACCTTACCCACCAAGTCCGCACCCACGTCCGCAGCTTTCGTGAAGATACCGCCGCCGACACGCATAAACAACGCGGCAAGTGATCCACCGAAACCGAAGCCGACCAGCACGAACATCGCGTTTTCCTGATAGATCATGAACGTGATCGTCGCACCAAGAAGACCCAATCCCACCGTGAACATTCCCGACACGGCGCCTGCTCTGAATGCGATTTCCAGCGCGCGCTTGAAGCTCGACAAAGCCGCGTGCGCGACGCGCATGTTCGCTTTTACCGCCACGCCCATGCCCACATAGCCCGCAAGATAAGACGCAGTCACGCCAAGCAAAAAGGCAATCGCGACGCCCATACCGAGACTTGTGGCTTCCTCAGGCAGAATGGATGCGTACTGTGCTCGATAGAGAAAGAACAGACCGAACGTAATGAGGATCACGAGCGGAATCATCGTGCGCACCTGACGCGCCAAGTAAGCGAACGCGCCTTCCTGGATCGCCTTGCCGACGCTCTGCATACGATCGCTGCCCGCGTTTTCCGCATTGGTTCTCTTCGACCAGTAGAAGCCGAAGGCCAGCGCGAGAATGGCGCCCGCGAGCACGATGTAGAGCGGCAGCCATGCGTCTTCACCAAAGGGAAGCTGAATCGCTTCACCATGCGAGGCGCCACCGCCGCCGCCGGGGCCGGCCGGGGCCATCACGGGCTGTGAGGGTTCTGCCACCGAGGGCGACGCGAGGAGGCTTGGGCCGACGGCAAGGAAGGCCGCGCTCAGGAGCACAACGAGTCCTAAGACCGCGAGCGGAAGACGGCGACGCCGTCCTTGGGAGTTCTTTTTGAACATGAAGGGACCGTGTCTGTTAGTTTTTATGACTGAAACAATGTAATCGAACGGGGAAATCAGGGATAATACATAACAGCCCGAAGCCTAAGAGGGGTGGGGTTCGGGTTGCAGTGGCCGGCGCGAAATGCCGGCGGTATCGGTCGGTTTGTGAAAACTCCCGCAAATATAGCGGTTTTTTCTAACTTTGGCAACTCAATTCACACTCTGCAAGCAATTGTGAGGAAGATACGGAGGAAATGTGGTAAGAATCGTAGGAGACTATTATGTATGAGGTTACAATAAACAGATGCAAGCCCTCCACCATCCTATTGACAACTGAGTCCTTTGTGACTATATTTAGTTACAGAAAGGCCGACAACATGACGCAGAAACAGAAACTGGTCACCAAACTCCTGTCCGACCCGAAGAACTTCACATGGGACGACCTCGTGAAACTTCTCAAGCACTTTGGTTATCGTAAGGCCAAGTCGGGGCGAACAAGCGGATCGCGTAGAAGGTTCGTCCATGCCACGTACGCCCCGATCAGTCTTCACGAACCGCATCCACAGAAGGTCTTGAAGGCGTATCAAGTGGGCCTTGTCATTGAAGCATTACAGAAAGAAGGATTGATATGAGAGCGCAGACTACCCAGCTCATTCATAAGGGCTATTCCGGCACGGTCAATTTCAGCGCGGAGGACGGTGTGTTCTGGGGTAAGATCGAGGGAATCAAGGCGACGGTTTCCTATGAAGGACACGATGCGAAGTCACTGCTCGCCTCGTTTCGTGAGGCTGTGGAGGATTACCTCGACATGTGTGAGCACGAGGGAATTGAACCTGAGAAACCTTACAAGGGTACGTTCAACGTGCGCATGCCTTCAGAGCTGCACAGGGAGCTTGCCTTCTACGCAAAGAAAGAAGACCTCAACTTGAATAGCGCGGTTCGAGCCGCAGTAGAGTATTTTCTGCGAAACAAGGGGCATGTCTCAGGTTGATTTGGCGTCACTCGCGGCGGCCTCCGGCCGTCTTCTTCTGCTGGAAGTAGCGCTTGACTTGACGGGCAAATTACCCTGTGATAGGCACCGTACTCTCTATTTCTGTCATCCTATGTGAGGACCTACCCAAGACAGCCGACTCACCCATAGAGATTCGCTTCAGGTGATTCAGGTTCACAACAAGTTCCTAACAGAGGATGACAGAAGTCGGGAAGCACAGGTTTCAGATTTCAGGTTTCAAGTTTTGCGCTTTCTCCGCACCCATCACAAATCCATTCTCCGGTATCATCACACAACTTGTACTGCGGTTCGTATTTCTTGCCGTTCTTCGAGATGTGGTCAACGGCTTCAAGCAGTGTTTGGAACTCGTCTTCGGATACAGTCGGTGAAAGCGAGATGCGCACCCAGCCGGGTTTGTCTCCGATGTGACCGAAATCGAGACGCTTGCGGATTTCACCCGAGTGCCCCTGATCAATATGCAGGAGCAGATGTCCGTAAGGCCCCGCGCACATACAGCCGCCGCGAACCTGAATTCCGAACAGATCATTAAACAGCGCCGCAACCAAATTGTGATGCAGGTCCTTGAAGATGATCGAGAATACACCAAGCCGCTTCGCTTCCGTCAATCCTAAAATCAGAATGTGCTCGTTCTTCATCCACTCCGCAAGTGCGCGCTGCATATAGTCCTGTTCAATCCGCTCGATCCGCTCTGCGCCGATCGCCGCTTTCAAATCAAAAGCAAGCCCCGCCTGAATACTCTGCACAATCGGCGGAGTCCCGCCAGTTTCGCGATGCGCGATGGATGAAAGATAGCGATGATCCCACGGCGAAGTGTAGAGCACGGTTCCTCCCCCCGGCTCGGCAGGCACGCGATTGGTGAAGAGCTTTTGATTGGCAATCAAAATTCCTGGCGTGCGCGGACCACCCAAAAACTTGTGCACTGAAAAAAAGATCGCATCGAAATATCCGTCTGGATCAGTTCCGGGATGCATGTCTATATCCACATACGGCCCCGCCGCCGCAAAATCAAAGAACGCGCACGCCTTATGCTGATGCAGAACTCTCGCCAACGCGTGACAATCATTCAGAATCCCCGTTACATTTGACGCCGCGCTGAACGTCCCGATCTTCGTCGGGCGATGCCCGTACTGCGCGAGCTTCCTGTCCAAGTCATCAGGCGAAATTCTTCCCTGCTCATCCAAATCCACATAGACCGTCTCCCCAATCGTCTCGCGCCAGCAAATATCATTCGAGTGATGCTCCATCATCGAGCGGAAGATCACGGGCCGCTCGCTCTGAGGAATGTGCGACATCAGATGATATTTCTCTTCCAACTGATCGGGAATCCGCAATCCCAACACTTTGATCAACCGGTTAATCGTCCCCGTCGAACCCGAGCCCACCGGAATCACCACGTCCTCACTTGACGCATTCACATAGGCCGCAATTCTGCGAAACGAATTCTCAAAAAGGCGCGTCATGTAGCGCCCCGTGAAGGAACTCTCCGTGTGCGTATTGGCCATATAAGGCAGCACGCGCTCGGAAATCTCCTCTTCCACGTCGCGGTGAAATCTTCCCGACGCAATAAAATCAAAATAGCGCAACGGTTTCGTGCCGTAGGGAGTCTCGATCTCCACGTCAACGCCGATCACGCCCGCGCGCAATCTATCAAGAAATCTACGCTCGTCGTCCTCGTCGCGTGTTGTTACGACCTGCCTCGGCTCTTCGGCCTGACAGTCCACCAGTCTTAGGGTATAAGGCTTGTTGTCCATGTGGGCAATCTACAAAAGAAAAGTATGCTTTTCAAGCACATGAAAAAGGCCGCGCGAGGCGGCCCGGAAACACTGCAAGATTGCGTCAAGGTTCAACCGTCTCCACGCGATAGAATCGCATCAACTCGCTGTCGCCGGTCAGGTCAATGTCCAGCAGCGTATCCGGAGTTTGCATGTAGAGAGTCGGCAGCGAGTCCAGCTCAGAGAGCGTCGTAGCCGTGAAGACTTGGTAGCCTGCCGCTCCGGCAACGGAAGTCCAGATCAGCCGGATCGAGTTCGTCGAAGCAAGCACGACCAGCGAATCCGGATCGGGAAGATCAACGTGATACACATACTCATCCGCACCGATGCACGGCGGATCCAATCGCGGCTCGTCGTCAATATCATCCGTCACCTGCGGAAGCGAGATTCCCGCTCGATAGAGCACGGCATTATCGGTTTCAATGTGTAGGTCCGTCGAACTCACGTAATGCGGATAGGCGTCGTTGCCGTGCGCGTCATTGCCCGTGGCCTGCCAGTTCACAAGTTCCGCATAAGTATGCGTATCTACTTTCGCAACAGAGAAGAGCGGCGACGAGCCCCAGTAGCAATTGTAATCTGCAATCGCGTCGCCCGTGGAAGCAAAATAGAGTGCGGACGACGTGGAAGTGTTTTCATAGCACACGACGCAGTTGTTGTAGCACTCGTGTAGCACTCCCGTCAGGAAATAAATGCCGCAAACATCGTTTGTGCTCGGAACATTGTCCAGCCGAATGCTGTTGTTGGCGACCAGATTCGCGCCCGTGGCGAGATAGATTCCGCGCACTTTGTTAACGGCGACCGCCGAGAAGTCATAGATGAAATTATTGACGATCTCCACCGAGTTGTCGCCGCCGGGCGCAGAGTAGATTCCGCACGCGCGATTCGTGCTCGGCCCGGCCGCATCCAGAAATCCGTGAATGCGGTTTCCTTCCACGCGCAGGGAGCCTGCTTCGCCAAGCTGCACCGCATACACACCGTAACACGAACTGGCAAGACCGTCCGCATAACCCGGCTGCAAATCGCAATGCGCAACCGCCGCGCCCTCCTGATGATCCGCCCAGACACAGAAACGCGCGCCCGAAACGGTGGAATGCGCAATGCGATTCCCGATTGAGTTCTGCGCCGAATCGCTTGTCATCAAGATTCCCGTGTAGAACCCCGACACGCGGCACGAGTCAATAAGATTTCCGTCGCAGCGTTCGCCGATGCGAATCCCGATTGATGCAACGTCGGAGGGAAATGCGCCTTCAACCGTGCAGTTAACCAGGCGATTCTCGGAGGACGATTGCTCAAAGGAAATCGCCGCCGCGCTGTTCAGATCATTGCGCACAAAAATATCCCGCACTTCCACGCGATCCGCGCCGAGAAATCTTAGCGCGGCAACCGCTCCTTCCGCATGGAAGATCACAGTGTCCGAACTTGTGGCGGGAAGCAGAATCACGCGGCTCTGCGCGTCCGCATACGGAATTTCACTCAAGTCAAAGGGCCCGTTGTAATCCCCGCCTTGCACGGTCGCGACAAACTCCCCCTCCACTCCGCGCCATCTCAGATGTTCGAGCAATTCGTTCGGCGTTGCAAATTGTCCGTCAAGCGGCGAGATACTCGCGTTGCCGCTCAAGGGCGCGCCCGCGATCACCACGGATTGCGTGAGTTCGTTGTTATGAGGCACCGCATCGCCGGATGCGATTACCGCGAGCGTCAGAGCGCCCGTGCTCAAATCCGTCACCGGCGCATTAAATATCCAGCTGCATTCCACGTCGCCGCCCGGCGCGACGGAAATCACGCGCTCACCCAATGAAAGTCCGTTGAAATAGAGCGTAACGAGCGCCTCGGGAATCGCAATAGTTCCGGCATTGCGCACGCCGCCGCTGATCGTGTGAACGGAACCGGACTGCATCGGCAGCGGCGGAATTCCGAGAGACGAACACACCGCGTCAACCACGGCGGCAACATGCACATATTCGTCCGCGCCCAAGTCAGGAAGTGTATCGCGCACCTCACCGTCTATGTCCTCAGGAAATTCCGCCATAAACAGCCCGTGGCTGGATGCGCCCGTAGCGTCGGGCCGAACGTGCAGATCCGACGCACTCACGAATCCCGCCGCTCCGCTCACGCTGTTGCTGTCCAATGTCGTCGCGGTTTGCCAGGAGCTCAGGGTGGCATAGGTGTTCGCGCCGATTCTGCCCAAAGCGAAGTTCGGATTTTCGCTCGCAGATTCATAGAGATTGTAATCGGAGTGAATCGTGCCGGATGGGAGCAGAAGTGCATAAGCGGGATTCTGAGATTCAGCCACGCGCAGAATGGAGTTGTGCAGATGCAGCATCGCCGATGCTCCGCCGCCATACACTCCGATCACCGTAGCGCTTCCGCTTATGTCATTCAAGTCAAAACTGTTGAAGACCGAATATACCTGACCGCTCAGGACGTGCAAACCGTAAAGGTAACCGCTTCCCGTCAACGTCCAATTACCGAAGAAGCTGTTGTCAATAATCACGGCGCCCGCTCCCGCCGAGGAAGAGAGTCCGTAAAGCGTGCCGCTGGACTGCCCTCCGAGAATGCGATTGCGTGTTATCTTCACGGTGTCTTGCGCCGTCAAAGCGCCGACGCGGATAGCATAGCAGTTCGCGGGCGCATTCTCAAACCCTGCGGCTATCGCGCAGTTTTCGATCAGGCAGGCTCGCTGCCTCGCGACATAGAGCCCCGTGCGCACGTTTTGAATCGAACAACTTCTCACGACGTTGCCGCTGTCCGATTGCGGCGCGTTACCCTCCAGACGAATCCCGTAGTAGCTGTTGGAGACACTCAGATTCTCGAATAGATTTCCCGCGCATCCGCCGAGCACGTAGAGTCCCGCTGCCGAAGATTGCTCAAGCGAGCTGCAAAGCAAATTGCAGTTGCGAATCGTGTTGAAGCTCGCGCCGCTGTCCAGCCGCACCGCTTCCAGGGTGTTCACGCCGCCTTCAAGATCAAGCCCTTCGAGCGTCACATGCGAGACTCCGGAAAGGCGAATCATCTGCTGCCCTGAAGTTGCGATCAACCGTACGGGGCCCTCGGCGTCTATCGCGCGTCGGATCGTGAGCGCGTGAGCATCGGAACCCGGGATCGCGGAGAGCGCGAGCGGCTCCGGATAGAGACCCGCCGCGATTTCCAGTGATACATCGCCAATCATGCCGCGTTGCTGCAATTCAAGCGTCGCCTCACTGATCGTCAAGAAATCCGCGCCAAGCCCACCCACTCTATAAGTTCCTGAAAGCGGTGGACCCGTGATGGTAATCGTGCAAACATGAGAATTGTCACTCGGGTTCGCGTCGCCGTCCGGCAAAATCTCGACGGAGATTAGAACCGAATCCTGCGCCGCGCCGGTGCTCCATGCAATCAGCACGGTATCCGCGTGCGAAGGCGGCAACGTGACGAGAGTTTCCGTCAGGACACCACCACCCAAGGTTATGCGAACCGGAACGTTTGTCAGCATCAGCGTTCCCCGGTTCTGCACGACCGCGCGAATCGAAACCAGCGACTGCTCGGGAATCGAAGGACATAGTCCGATCACGTCAAGAATCTTCGCATCAATGGACGGCGCCGCAAAATCATATTCGTCCGCTCCGATATCCGGCGGCTGATGCCGCGCTTGGCCGTCGAAATCCTCAGCCACGTCAAGCGCCACCGCGCCGTTCTGATGCGCGAGGCTCGAACTCGCCTGCATGTGCAGATCACTAACTGAAGTAAACTGCGGATCCCCGCTCTGGCTGTGCGCATCGAGTCCCGATGCCGCCTGCCATGAACTTAGCGAGGCATACTCCGCCATCATCCACGCCGCAGCATAATCCGCTCCGCTGCCATGGAAAATATTGTGTTCCGAAACAAGCGGGGCCGCTTGCGTCAACATAAACAGGTTGTAGGCAGGCCGCGTTGCCTCGGCATTGAACAGAATGTTGTTCAATAATTCCAGCGAGTATGACGACGACGTTAATCCGTCATAAATCGTATAGACCGAACCCGTCGCCGCAACATCATTCACGTAGATCGAATTATTGACGACTCGGCTGTTACCTGAAGAGAAAAGGATCGCCCGCACTTGGGACGATCCCGAATTGTTGAAACCGTAAATCAGATTATTGGCCGCGAAAAGTTTGGCAGCCGACCAAGGTTCATGGCGGATAGCACACGCGTAACCCGCGCTCGCCCGGAAATCGTGAATACGGTTGCCGATAATCTGCACACTGTCCGTAGCAAGCTGACCGGACACCCAGACTCCGCTTGCCCCCCCGCTTGATACAGTATTCGCCCGAATATCGCAACCTCTTATCAGGACGCTCGTCTGATGAGAAAGATAGACGCCGCAGTTCACACTGTCAATCAGACACCGTTCAATCCTAAGCCCATTTGCGGACCCGATTTCCGCCGTAGCGGAAATACCTCGCGCCCCGCGTCGAATCACACAGGTGTCGAAACTCACGGATTGACACTCCGGACCTGTAAGTTCGATCACGTTCCCGCCTGATGTCCCCGTAAACTCACAGTCGCGGAACATGAGTTCCGCGCTTGTGCCTGTTATTCTCAGGGATGGCTGCGCTCCGCCGGGCGACACGATGCGAAACCTCTCAACCAAGATCGCTGAACCGTGGTCAACAACCATTGCAGGGGACTGGCTGTTCGTCGTGACCAGGTCTGCCCAGCCCTCATCGTTGACGGTGAACTCAATCGAGAATTGCCCCGCGCCCGGCACACTCCCCAGGAAGAGGGGACCTGCATAATTCCCCGGATCAATCTTGAATTGCGCGTTGCCCGACAGACCCTGTACTACCAACGAATCCAGAGCATTCTGAATGGTCGCGAAGTCCCCCGCAGCCCCTATCGAGTAAATACCCTCCATGGCCGCCCACGAGGGCGCCACGAGGCACAGAACTGCCACGTTCAAAACCCAATATTTCATGTGTCTGAACAAATCACTCCTCGGGCTCGAAATAGCCATATAATGCAGGGTGCGAATAAAATAACACATGAAAGAGCGATTGTAAAGCAAGTCATAACAACTTCACAAGAAAACCTCAAGCCGCTAAGTGGCCGAGCCTCGGCACTTTACGGCGCTTGAGAATCTGCCGAAAATTTCTTATTCTATCATAATACACCATTTAACAATCCTCAGATCGCAGATGTTGGAGAATGAGCCTGACCCGTCACCTTTGATGAAGCCTCCGTTCAATTGGTGAAGAGGACTCCCCTCCACCGTCTCACAATTCCCAAGTCTTTTCTTCTTACCCTAACCCTTTCGGTTTCGCCATGTCAAACACCCACAGCAACTACGACGCGCTGATGCGCGAATACAAGGATTACTCCCGGCTCAATTCCATCATTGGCCTTCTTCACTGGGATATGCAGGTAATCATGCCTCCCAAGGGGGCCGAGAAGCGCGCCGATCAACTGGCGCTTCTCAGCGGCCTTGGCCACCAGAAGCTCACCGCTAAGAAAGTCGGCGATCTGCTCGACTCGCTATCTTCCGCCAACGGCGAGTTGAATGAAACCGAGCGCGCCAACATCCGTGAAATCAAGCGCGACTATGACCGGGCAACCAGAGTCCCCGGCGACTTAGTCGAAGAACTTTCGCGCCAGCAGTCCATCACACACGATTCGTGGGGTCCCGCCCGCGAAAAAGGCGACTTCGCGATGTTCGCGCCCGAGCTTGAAAAACTCGTCGCACTGACCAAGAAGAAAGCCGAAGCGCTGGGCTATGAAGGCACGCCCCTGAATGCGCTGTTGGAAGAGTTTGAGCCGAACGCCGATGCGGACATGCTGACCAAGCTGTTCGATGAAGTTAAGGCCGTGACTGTCCCGCTCGCCGCGCGCGTGATTGACTCGAAAGTCAAAGCCGATTTCACATTCGAGAAGAATACATTCTCAGCCCTAAAGCAAAAAGCCTTCGGCGAAGAACTGATTACCCTGATTGGTTTTGATCGTCAAGGCGGCAGGCTTGATACTTCGATTCATCCCTTCTGTTCGGGCGGATTGGGCGACGTGCGCTTGACCACACGCTACAATGAGCACGCTCCGCAGCAGGCTATCTTCGGCATCATTCATGAAATGGGCCACGGACTGTATGAGCAGGGCGTCACGCCGGAGACTTACGGCACTCCCGCCTCCGAAGCTCTTAGCTACGGAATGCACGAATCACAGAGCCGCATGTGGGAGAACTATATCGGCAGAAGCAAACCCTTCTGGAAGAACTTCTACCCCACTC